>JBGPBV010000022.1:0-63158 GCA_041481445.1 Vicinamibacteria bacterium | reverse complement strand
GCGGGGCCGGCGGCGGCGGCGGTCGCGTACGCGCAAGGCGACCTGTCCGGTCACGGAGGCGACGACGAGGACGAGCAGGGCGGCCGTGGGTCCGGAGAGCACCCAGGCCACGGCCATCAGCAGGCCCCACCAGATGGGGAACGCCAGGAGCGCGGCCACGACCTTGTACGTCGCGGGCTCGTCGGGGTGATGGGTGAGCCGCTCCGCGGCCCACCCCGGGAGCCGGTAGGGCACCCAGTTGAGGAGGAGGCCCGGCGCCATCAGGACCCACTCGACGAGGCCGCGCAGGCGGGCCCTCCACCCGCGCATCGGCCAGGCCGCGAGGTCGCTCTCGCGGAGGCCCATCCGCCGCCGCGCCTCGTCGTAGGCGCGCAGCGAGGCGACCAGGCGGCCGGCACGGTCGGGGTCGGCCTTCTCGAGAGAGGCGTAGTGGGCGATGAAGGCGCGCCAGAGCGCCCATCGCTGGGAGAGGGGGAGGGCCGCCGGGTCGCCTTCCGCCGCGAGGTCCACCGCGCGGTCGATGAGGCGCGCCTCCTCCCAGGACGCGAAGGGCGCGGTGACCGCCTCCAGGCCCGACGCCACGCGCGCGGTCAGCGCCCGCACGGCCGCCCGCGGCTCGGTCGCGTAGAGGGCCTGCTCGGGGGAGGGATCGATGGGGTCGCCCACCTGCACCAGCGCCCGCGAGCGGAACCGCTCCTTCTCCTCGTAGACGAGGCCGATGGGGACGATGCGCAGGCCGGCCGCTCCCGGCTCCGTGCCGGCGTCGAGCGCGATGCGCGCCGCCCCCGTCTTGAGGGGCTGCGGCCCCGGCTCGTTGTGGCTGCCGCCCTCCGGGAACAGCGCCACCGTCGCTCCCGCGGCCAGGGCGCTCCGGCAGCGCGCGAAGGTCTCGAAGTTGCGCTCCACGGGGGCGCCGTCCTTCCGGCGGTACACGGGCAGGGCGCCGACGAGGACGAGGAGGGGGGCCACGATCGGATGCGACCAGAGCGTGCTCTTGGCCAGGAACCGCGGCCGGCCGCCGAGATAGGCCAGGAGCAGCATCGGATCGATCAGGTTGTTGACGTGGTTGGCCAGCATCATGACGGGCACGCCGCGGGGCAGGCGTTCGGCGCCCACCACCTCCACGTGGCGAAAGAACACTCCCATCGAGATCCGGGCGATGCCGGCGCCGACCGCATCCAGGACGCGGCGGAGCACGTCTCAGCGGGAGGCGAGGGCGGCCTCGGCCGCCCGCGCGTGCCGCCGGCCCTCGTCCACGTCCACGAAGGCGAGCAGCGCGCCGCCGAGGACGAAGAACACGATGAGAGCCAGGATGGCCGGGCGGCTGGAGCCGGTGGCGGCGATCACGCTCGCGAACACGACGGGCCCGATCACGCCCCCGAACTTCTCGAACACCCCCCAGAAGCCGAAGAACTCGCCGGAGCGCGGGCGCGGGATCATGGTCGCGAAGAGCGACCGGCTCAGGGCCTGGCTGCCCCCCATCACGGTGGCGACCAGGAAGGCGAGCACGAAGAAGTCGGCGGCCGTCTTCATCCGGTAGCCGATCACGGCGATCACCACGTAGACGGCGATGGGGATGAAGAGCGCGCGCTTGACGCCCAGGCGGCCGGCCAGCATCCCGAAGAGGAACGAGAAGGGCACCCCCACGAACTGCACCATGATGATGGCGGCGATGAGGGCGCCGCTCGAGATCCCGATCTCCGTCCCGTAGGCCGTACCCATGCGGATGATGGTCTGGATGCCGTCGTTGTAGAGGAGGAAGGCGAGCAGGAGCAGGAAGGCGTGGCGGTAGCCGCGCAGGTCGCGCAGGGTGTCGGCCAGGCCGGTGAAGGCGGCCCGGATCGCGTGCCACTTCGACGCCGAGGGCGGGTCCACCGACGGCGGCTCGGGCACGCGGCGCAGGATCGGCACCGAGAACACCGCCCACCACACCGCCGCGCTCAAGAAGGACAGCCGGGTGGCCATGCCGGCGTCGGGGATGCCGAACCAGGAGGGGTGCTGGATCCAGAGGGCGTTGACGGCCATGAGCAGGCCGCCCCCCAGGTAGCCGATCGCGTAGCCCGCGGTCGAGACGCGGTCGATCTCGTCCTGGCTCGCGATGTGGGGGAGCAGGGCCTCGTAGAAGCCGATGCTGGCCGTCACGCCGATGTTGCCGAGGATGTAGAGGGCGGCCCCCAGCTTCCAGTCGCCCCGTCCGACCAGGACGAGGGCGGCGGTCGCGGTCGCCCCGAACGCGATGGAGGCGAAGAGCATCTTCTTCTTGATGCCGGCGTAGTCGGCGATGGCCCCCAGCAGCGGGGCGAGGAGGGCGATGGTGGTCATGGCGATCGCGGTCGTCCAGGCGATCCGCTCGGTGGCCTCCGCAGGCGGCATGTGGGAGGCGGCCACGGTGGCGAAGTAGATCGGAAAGACCTGCATGACCGTGGTCATGAAGACGGAGTTGGCCCAGTCGTACAGGGCCCAGGCGCGCAGCTCGGGCCGGTGCAGGCCGAGCCGGGCCAGCAGGGACTCGTGCGCGCGGGGGGCGGGCACGGGATCGGTGGCCATGGAGCCCGAAGAGTATCAGAGCGCGTCCCGTGCTACCGTCGCCCGGTGCGCACCCGCTACACCGTGGCCGACCTCGCCACCCGCCTGCCCGGCCCCGCTGGCGAGCGCTTCGCGGTCGCCCTCGAGCACGGCACCCTCAGCCTCGAGCTCTACGCCCCGCGGGGGCGCGACCCCCAGAAGCCGCACACGCGCGACGAGGTCTACGTCGTGGTGAGCGGGAGCGGGCGGTTCGCCTGCGGGGACGAGCGCGAACGCTTTGGTCCCGGCGACGCGCTGTTCGTGCCCGCCGGCGTCGAGCATCGCTTCGAGGACTTCACGGACGACCTCGCCGTCTGGGTGATCTTCTACGGCCCCGAGGGCGGCGAGACGGCCTGAGGCGCCGCCTCTTTCAGCGCGCGGAGAGGCCCGACGCCCGGAGGAACTCGCGGGCGACCTCGGCCGGGGCCCGATGCGTGCCGTCGACGGCGAGGTTCATCCGTCGCATCGCCCCCTCGTCCACGCGCCCGGCCAGCGCCGCCACCGCGGAGGCCAGCCCCGGATGGTCGGCCAGACGGGCCGAGTTGAGGATCGGCACCGCGTCGTAGGGCGGGAAGTAATGGCGGTCGTCCTCGAGCACCACGAGGTCGCTCGCCGCGATCAGGCCGTCGGTGGCGCTGCCCACCACGAGGTCCACGCGGCCGGCGTCGAGGGCGGGGTAGAGCAGGCCCAGGTCCATCTCGGTGGGCGGCACGCCGAGCTGGAAGCCGTAGGTGCTCGCGAGGCCGGGCAGGCCGTCCGCGCGCTCCAGGAACTCCCCGAACAACCCGACGCGCAAGGTGCGCGCGTGCGCGGACAGGTCGGACATCCGCCTGAGGCCGAGACGGCCGGACGTGTCCGCCCTCATCACCAGCGCGAACGTGTTGTTGAACCCGAGCGGATCGGCCACGGTGAGCCCCATCCCGGCATAGGCCTCGCGGACCTCGCGCAGCACCGACCGGCGGTCTCCGCGCACTCGCCGGTGCAGGATGTCGGTGAGGGCGGTGCCCGAGTACTCGACGTAGACGTCGAGGCGCCCCGTGCGCACGGCCTCGTGGCAGAGCGAGGTGCCGCCGAGGTTGAGCTTCCGGTCGACGGCCAGCCCACGGTCCTCGAGGAGGGCAGCCAGGACCTCGCCCAGCACGACCTGCTCGGTGAAGTTCTTCGAGCCCACCACGACCCGCGGCTGTCCGGGGCGCGCGCGGCCGGCGAAGGCGAGCAGCAGCAGGGCGGCCACCACGCCCCCGGCCAGCGCGAGAGCCGCGCGTCCCGGCCGGCGGCTGTGCTCGACGCCGGCGAGGAGGGCATCGACGGCCAGGGCGAGGAGAGCGGCGGGGACGGCGCCGGCCAGGATCAGCCGCGTGTCCACGGTGGCCAGGCCGCGGAACACGTAGGTGCCGAGGCCGCCCGCGCCCACGGCGGCGGCGATGGTGGCGGTGCCGACGGAGACGACGGCGGCGATGCGCACCCCGGCCAGGATCACGGGCAGGGCGAGCGGCAGCTCCACGATCCGCAGGCGCTGGCCGTCGGTCATGCCCAGCCCCGTGGCCGCCTCCGACACCGCGGGGTCCACCTGGAGGATGCCCGTATAGGTGTTGCGCAGGATCGGCAGCAGGGCGTAGAGGACGAGGGCCACGATCGCGGTGCGCGCGCCGATCCCCCCCAGGATCGGCAGCGGGATCAGGAAGCCGAAGAGGGCCAGGCTCGGGATCGTCTGCAGCACCCCGGCCAGGGCCAGGGCCGGGCGCGCCCAGCGGCGGCGCCGCGTCAGCAGTATCCCGAGGGGGACGCCCAGCGCCACCGCGATCGCGGTCGAGAGGAGGACGAGCACGACGTGCTGGGCCACGAGGGTGGCCAGCTCGGCGCGGCGCTCGGCGAGGAAGCTCAGCACGGCCGCTTTCTCACGGCAGGGCGGCGGCCACGAAGTCGTGGACGAACCCCGGCTGGGGACGGTCGCGGATCTCCGCGGGCGTGCCCTCCTGGACCACGCGGCCGGCGTGCATCACCGCCACCCGGTCGCCGAGGCGCAGGGCCTCCGGCACGTCGTGCGTCACGAGCACCACCGTCTTGCCCAGGCGGCCCTGCAGCGCCTTGAACTCGTCCTGCAGCCGGCGCCGCGTGAGCGGATCGAGCGCGCCGAAGGGCTCGTCCATCAAGAGCAGCGGCGGGTCGGCGGCCAGGGCGCGGGCCAGGCCCGCCCGCTGCCGCTCCCCGCCCGAGAGCTCGCGGGGCCGCGCGGGGCCGAAGCGATCGGGATCGAGGCCGACCAGGGACAAGAGCTCCCGTGCGCGCGCCGCCCGGCGGGGCTCCTCCCAGCCCAGGAGCCGGGGCACGATGCCGACGTTCTCGGCCACCGTGAGGTGCGGCAGCAGGCCGACCTCCTGGATGACGTAGCCGATCGAGCGCCGCAGCTCGATCGGGTCCCAGCCCTCCACGTCGCGGCCCAGCACGGTCACGCGTCCGCTGTCCGCGCGCACCAGCCGGTTGAGGGTCTTGAGGGCGGTGGTCTTGCCGGAGCCGCTGGTGCCGAGGAGGACGAGGATCTCGCCCTGGGCCACGGAAAGCGTGAGCCCGTCGAGGGCGGGCGCGCCGCCCCCGAACCGCTTGGTGACGCCGGCCAGGGCGGCGGCAGTGGAGCCGGTGGAGGTCACATCCCCCAGACGAGCGAGAGGTCCTTCTTGATCAGGCCGTCGATGGTGGCGTCGAGGCGCCGCGTCTCGCCGCTCTTGAACGTGCCCCGGATGCGCCGGGACCCGTCGAACCCGCCGCCCTCCACCTCCACCCGGATCACGTGCTCGCCGGGAGTGACGTCCAGGACCTGCTTGCTCGAGCCCTTGCGCAGGCGGAAGTTCAGGATCTTCTTCGTGACCTTCCCCGAGAGCGCCTCCTCGACGACCTGGTCGTCGTCGACGTAGACCCGCAACGTGCCGCTGCGCAGCGGGTGGTCGAGGCTGATCTCGAGATGGCCGGGCTCGAAGACCGACGGCAGGGTCGGCAGGGGAAGGGGCAGGGGCAGGGAGGAGGCCGGCCATCGCGCCAGGAGCGGGACGCCGATCCCGAGCGCGAGCAGCGCCACCAGCACGGCGACGCCGCGCCGTCCCACGCGGTCGGCCAGACGGAGGATCAGGCTGCCGTCGCGGGATCGCGAGGCGGGGACGCCGGCCGCGGCCGACGGCTCGTGGAGGTCGGCGGTCGGCGGCTCGGGGGGGGGTCTGCCTGTGGACGGCGAGCGGATCGTGTCCTCGGCCGGGGAGGACGGTGTCCAGGTCGCGCGATGGCGGGGCGTGCGGCCGGCCAGGACGTCCGCGATGTCCTCCGCCATCATCTGCGCCGTTGCGTACCGCCGGGCCAGGTCCTTGGCCAGCGCGCGCGCCACGATGTCGTCCACCACCGCGGGCAGGGCCGGGACCACCTTGGAGGGCGGCGTGGGGTCCTTGCTGGCCAGGCGGGCGAGGATGGCGGTCACGCTGGGGGCGTCGAACGCGCGCTTCCCGGTCAGCATCACGTACAGCACCGAGCCCAGCGAGAAGACGTCGCTGCGGCCGTCCAGCACCTCGCCCGCCGCCTGCTCCGGGGACATGTAGGACGGGGTGCCGAAGAACTCGCCCTTGCTCGTGAGCTGCGAGGCCGGGACCTTCGCGATGCCGAAGTCCATCAGCTTCGGCTGGCCGCTGGGGAGGACCATGATGTTGGCCGGCTTGACGTCCCGGTGCACGATGTGGCGCTGGTGCGCGTGCTGGAGCGCCTCGGCCACCCGCGCGGTGATGCGCAGCGCCTCCCGCCATTGGAGCGGCCCCTCTCGCCGGACGCGCTCGGCCAGGGTCTCCCCCTCGAGGTACTCGAGCGCGATGTAGAGGCTGGCGCTGCCGGGGTCCCGGCCCACGTCGTGCACGACCACGATGCCGGGATGGCTCAGCCCGGCGGCCGCCCGCGCCTCGTTGAGGAAGCGCTGCTCGAACCCGGCGGCGTCCTCGTCGGGGACGGCCAGGTGCAGGTTCACCGTCTTGAGGGCCACCGTCCGCCCGAGCGCGGGATCGAGGGCGCGGTAGACCACGCCCATCATCCCGCGCCCGATCTCCTCCCGGATCTCGTAGCGACCCAGCATCCGGGAACCCGCGTCTCCCACCTCGGGATGATACCCGCGGTGGCGCGCTTGGTAAGATGTGGGGCTCGCCGCCGTCGCGGCCGCGGCCGCCTGGGGAGGACATGGACTTCGTCAAATCGCTCGCCGACCTCTTCCTTCACCTCGACCAGCATCTGGCCGAGATCATCCAGAGCTACGGGGCCCATACCTACGGGCTGCTCTTCCTCATCGTGTTCCTGGAGACGGGGCTGGTGGTCACGCCCTTCCTGCCCGGGGACTCGCTCCTGTTCGCGGCGGGGAGCTTCGCCGGGCTGGGCGTGCTCCGCCTCTGGCCGCTCTTCTTCCTCGTCTCCGCGGCCGCCATCCTCGGGGACACCGTCAACTACGCGATCGGCGCCTACCTCGGACCGAAGGTCTTCCACTATCCGAAGTCGCGCTTCTTCAACCCGGAGCACCTGCGGAAGACGCACGCGTTCTACGAGAAGTACGGAGGCAAGACCATCATCATCGCCCGCTTCGTGCCGATCGTCCGCACCTTCGCCCCCTTCGTGGCCGGCGTGGGCAGGATGAGCTACCCGCAGTTCCTGGGCTACAACGTGGTGGGGGGGATCCTCTGGGCCTCGGTGTGCCTCTTCGCCGGCTACTTCTTCGGCAACCTGCCCTTCGTGAAGAGCAACTTCAGCGTGGTGATCCTCGCCATCATCGCGATCTCCCTCCTGCCCGCCCTGGTCGAGTACGTGAAGCACCGCGTGGAGGCCAAGCGCGCCCCGGTATAATCTCGCGCCGATGCCGCGGGGCCACGGGTGCTGAGGCTGGGGGCCGAAGTCGTTCGGGACGTGGCCCTGGCCTCGCGCCGGGAATGGCTCCTCGCCGACGGGCTGGGGGGCTGGGCCGCCGACACCGTGCTCGGCCTGCACACGCGGGCCGGCCATGGGCTGCTCGTGGCCGCCGCCCTTGGCTCCCCGCGCCTCGTCCTCCTCTCGCGCGTCGAGGAGTCCCTCTTCTGTGACGGCGCGCGCCGGGAGCTGGGGACCAACGACTACGGCGACGTCTTCCATCCGCGCGGGTTCGAGCACGCCGACGCCTTCGTCCTGGATCCGCTCCCCACCCTGACCTGGGAGGTGGCCGGCCGCCGCCTCTCGCGCACGGTGGCCCGCCTGCACGGGGAGCCCGCGGTCGTCCTCGCCTACCAGCTGGAAGGCGCGGAGCCGGCGATGCTGGAGGTGCGCCCCCTGCTCGCGTACCGCGAGCCGGAGGCCCGCCAGCGCGAGAACGCGAGCGTGCGCCCGGGCTCGACGCGGTCCGGACCGGACGTGGTGCTCCAGCCCTACGAGGGATGTCCGCCCCTCGCCCTGCGGATGGCGGGCGCGAGCTGGGAGCCGGACTCCGTCTGGTACCGCGGGTTCCGATACGCGCGGGAGGCGGAGCGCGGACGTGCTCCCCGGGAGGACCTGTACAGCCCGGGAGTCTTCCGCATCGTTCTCCGCCCCGGGGGGGTCGCGGCGTTCGTGGCCTGGGCGGGCTCGATCCCGGCGGCCACGGACCCGCTCGTCCGGGTGGCCAGCGAGCGCCGCCGCGTGCGCGCGCTGGGCGACTCGGGCGAGGGGCTCGTGCCCGACCTCCGCCGCGCCGCCGACGCGTTCGTCGTGCGCGTGCGGGGGGCGGGGCGGGCGATCCTGTCGGGATACCCTTCGGCGACGGCGTCCGTCCGCGAGGCCCTCATCGCGCTCCCCGGCCTCTGCCTGGCCAGCGGCCGCCACGACGACGCCCGCGCCCTCCTCCTCTCGCTCACCGCGCAGGTCGAGGCCCCGCCGGCCCCCGCGCGCGAGAGGGGCGACGACCTCCGCGGCCACGAGCCCGACGCCGGCCTCTGGTGGGTGGTCGCGGTGGAGCGCTTCCGCGAGGCCACCGGCGACCAGGAGTTCATCCGGTCCCGGCTCCAGGGGTCGCTCCTGGCCATCCTGGACAGCTACCGCGCGGGAGCGCGTCCGGGTGTGGGCGTCTCCGCGGAGGGGCTGCTCGCCCACGAGGAGGGGGCCAACCCGCTGGGGCCGGCCCTGGAGGACGGCGAGAGAGCGCCCCGCCGCGGCTTCGCGGTCGAGGTGCAGGCCCTCTGGTACAGCGCCCTGCTCATCGGTGCCGACCTGGCCCGCGCGGCCGGACAGTCGGCGCGGGCGGGGGAGTGGGCCTCCCTCGCTGCCCGCGCGCGCGAGTCGTTCCTGCGCGCGTTCTGGTCGGACCGTCACGGGTACCTGGCCGACGTGGTCGACGCCACCGGCGCCGATTTCTCCTTGCGGCCGCATCAGCTCCACGCCATCGGCCTCCCGCACGCGCTGCTCCCGCGGGACAAGGCGCAGAGCGTCCTCGACGTCGTGCGCCGCGCGCTGGTCACGCCGGTGGGCCTGCGCTCGCTGGCCGCCGCCGACCCGCGCTACGCGGGGAGCGCGGGCGAGGCCGGGGCCCGCGGCCCCGCTCTCGATCGGGGCGCGGCCTGGCCCTGCCTGGCCGCTCTCTACTTCGATGCCCTCATCCGCGTGAACGGCGAGGCGGCCAAGGCCGAGGCCTGGCGCTGGGTGGACGCCTTCGCCCCGCGCCTGGCCGAGGGCACGCTGGCCACCATCCCCGCCGCGTTCGAGGGAGACGCGCCGCATCGTCCGCTGGGGGAGATGGCCTCCGCGCGCGCGGTGGCCGAGGTCCTGCGCCTGGTCACGCGCCTGGGACGCCGTCCCACCGCTCGCCCCGGCCGTTCCGAGCCGCGCGGCTGATGGCCCCGCGTGCGCGCGTGCTATCCTCTGTCCCCTTCGCCACCACGGTTCACCCGGCGCGAGGCGCGTTCACGACGTCTCGGGCCGAGCGAGGACGGCCAGGAATGGACGTACCCGCGCGCATCGCGCAGGTCTTGACGCCGCACCTCGGGGCCAACACGGCGGACGCCGTGGCCCGGCACCTGTGCGCGAAGCATGGGGTGGGCGAGGGCCCGGTCGACGACGCCACCCTGGTGGCCCTCCAGGAGACCATCCGGCGGGGCCTGGTCGCGTTCGTGGGCGCACAGCGGGCGGAAGAGCTGGCGGGGCTGTGCTTCCGAGGGGACCGCTGAGGGGGGAGCCCGGCCCTCCGGCTCCCGCCGGCCGCTCGCGGTACCGCTTCGGCGAGTTCACGCTCTCTCCGGCCCGGCGCGTCCTCCTCCGCGGCGGCCGCGAGGTCCCCCTCATCCCGCGCTACCTCGACCTCCTGATCCTGCTCGTGCGGCGGCGGCACGAGGCGGTGCCGCGGCGCGACATCCTCGACGTCGTCTGGAGCGACGTCGTGGTGTCGGACGGTGCGCTCACCCAGGCCGTGCGGAGCCTGCGGCGGGCGCTGGGAGACCAGTCCCGCGAGCCGGCGTTCGTGCGGACGGTGTCGCGCCACGGCTACCAGTTCGTGTTCCAGGCGGTGGCGGAGGAGCCGGACGAGGGCCCCCTCGACCCCGCGGCGGACGCGCCCGCGGGCGCGGCCGAGACCGATCCCTGGGAGGCGGCGCTCCGGCGGCTGCTCGCGACGGGCCCGGTCGCGGCGAGCGAAGAGGGCGAAGCGGAGCCGCGCGAGGCGGCGGAGGCGCTGCACGCGCTCGGCACCGACGAAGCCCTACGGCGTCTCGGGCAGCGGCCGGGTCACGAAGCCGCGCGCGCGCTCCTGCGCGACACGCGGTGGGACGTCCCCGGTGCCGGCCCCGTCCCCCTGATCGGTCCGCCCGGCGGCCTCACCGCCGCGCGGCTCCTCGTCGGGATGCGGATGCGGCGCGCCCTCCGCCTGGCCGGCCGCCGCTGGACGGGAGCCTCGGCCGGGGGCGCCGTGGCCGGCCTGGTCGGCGGCGGGCTGGGCGGGCTCGCGCTGGTCCTGGCCCCCGGCTCGTCCGCGCCCGCGAGCGTGCTGGTGCCGCTCGCGCTGGTGGGCGCCCTGGTCGGCGGCCTTGGCGCGGCCGGGGTCGGCGCCGGCCTGGCCATGGCGGAAGCGCTCGCCCGATCGCTGCGCGGGCTGGCCCTGGTCGCGCTGGGCTCGCTCGGCGGCGCCGTGGTGGGATTCGCCGCCCACGTCATCGGCCGGTGGACGCTGGCCGCGCTGTTCGGCCACGACCTCTGGATGGTGGGCGGCGGGCTCGAGGGCCTGGGCCTCGGCGCCGCCGCCGGCCTGGGTTACACGCTGGCCACGCCGCGGCCGGAAGGCGGGATGGCCGCGCCCCGCGGCGGCGAGCGGGTGATGGCCGCGCTGGTGGCCGGGTTGTGCTGCGCGCTGGCGGGCATGGCCCTGACCTGGGCCGGCCGGTCGCTGGCGGGGGCCAGCCTGAACGCCATGGCCCGCGCGTTCCAGGGCTCGCAGGTCGGCCTCACGCCGCTGGCGCGCCTGCTCGGCGAGCGTGAGATGGGCCCGGTCACGCGCACCGTGATGGCCGCCTACGAGGGCCTGCTGTTCGGCTTCGGCCTGATCCTGGGCCTGACCCGCCGTTTGCGTTGAGCGCCCGGGCAGCGAGACCAGTGAGCTTGGCGCTGCGCCGTGCAGCGCCGAGCGACGGGGGGTTTCAGGGGGGGAGCTCACTGCCATCGTGGGGCCCAGTGAGTTCCCCCCCTGAGATTGAAGTAAAGTAAACCCGTGGCAGAACCCATACGACCGCCGCTGGGCCGCAACGACCCGTGCCACTGCGGGTCCGGCCGCAAATACAAGCAGTGCCACCTCACCAAGGACGAGGAGGCGGAGCGCGCCACGCGCGCGAAGGACGTCGCGCAGTCGACGGAACCGGCTCCCGAAGAGGCGCAGCGCCCGGCCCCCGCGCCGCCCAAGCACACCACGCGTCAGCCGTGGAAGGGCCGGCAGAACACCCGCGGCTTCGGGAAGCTCAACATCCCGCGCCGCTCGGGCGGAAGCTAGGCTAGGCCGCCGACCAGGCCCCGAGGAGCCTCCTCACCTCGACCAGCTGGCCCAGGTGGTAGGCGTTGTGGTCCGCCACCAGCAGCGCCTCCCGGAGCAGGGTCTGGCCGTCTCCGTGCGGGAACGGCACCAGCAGGTCGCTCGCGGGATCGGCCACGAGCGCCTCCATCGCGGCCAGGTCGGCGCGGAAAGCCTTCACGCTCTTGTCCCAGGCCGCGGCGTGGGACGGAGCGTCGCCCTCCGGCCAGTAGCCGGCCGGCCATTTCGGGGAGACGTGCTTCGCGTCCCGGCTGAATTCCAGGATGTCCCATTGCGCGATGCGCATGTGCTCGAGGAGCCGCCAGGGCGAGAACGGCAGCCCTTCCGGCTTCGTGCCGCGCAGGCGGGCGGGCAGGCCGGCCAGGGCCTTGTCGAAGCCGACGTGGGCGCCCCCGCCGCGCAGCACGTAGAGGACGTGCTCGCGCACCGCCTTGTCCCGATCGGCGGGCGGCCCCCCGGCCTTGCGCGCGCTCACTTCGAGTCGGCCTGGGCGCTTCCGCCGTCCACTTTCAAGGCCCGGAGCAGGAACTCGTAGACGTCGGCGCTCTCGTCGATCTGCTTGGAGACCGGCTTGCCGCCGCCGTGGCCGGCCTTGGTCTCCACGCGGATGAGGATGGGGGCGTCGCCGGCGGTGGCTTTCTGGAGGCGGGCGGCGAACTTCTTGGCCAGGCCCGGGGCCACCCGGTCGTCGGTGTCGGCGGTGGTGACCAGCGTCGGCGGATAGGCCGTACCCTCCTTGACGTTGTGGTACGGCGAGTACTTGTAGAGGAACGGGAACTGCTTGGGATCGTCCGCGGAGCCGTACTCCGGGATCCAGGCGCGGCCCACCGTGAACAGGTGGTAGCGCAGCATGTCCGCCACCGGCACCTGGCACACGACCGCCCCGAACAGGTCCGGGCGCTGGGTCAGGGCCGCTCCCACCAGGAGCCCGCCGTTGCTGCCACCCTCGATGGCCAGCCGGTCTCGCGAGGTGTAGCCGTTCTTGATCAGCCACTCCGCGGCCGCGATGAAGTCGTCGAACACGTTCTGCTTGCGGTCGAGCATCCCCGCCTGGTGCCAGGCCTCGCCGTATTCGCCGCCTCCACGCAGGTTGGCCACCACGTAGACCCCGCCCTTCTCGAGCCAGAAGCCCACCGAGCTGCTGAAGAACGGCGTCATGTTGACGTTGAAGCCGCCGTAGCCGTACAGGATCGTCGGCCGCCGGCCGTCCAGGGCCAGCCCCTTCTTGCTCACGACGAACATCGGGACCTCGGTCCCATCCTTCGACGGGTATCGGACCTGCTTCACCTCGTAGGCGGACGTGTCCACCTTGGCCTCGATGTGCGCGAACTCGGTGGTCTGCCCGGACTGGAAGTCGTAGCGGAAGGGCGTCCGCGGGTAGGCGAACGAGGTGAAGTCGAAGGCCATCTCGGTGTCGTCGGGGTCGCCCGTCAACGTGCCCACGGTGCCCAGCGCCGGCAGGTCGATCTGCCGGAGCTCCTTGCCGTCGAGGGAGTGGACGGTGAGCCGGCTGCTGGCGTCCTTGAGCCACTTCACCACCACCTGCTTGTTCACGATGGTGCCCCCCTCGAGCGTCTCCTTCCGCTCGGCCACCACCGGGAGGGCCTCGCTCCCCCCGTGGGCGACGTCCACCGCCACCACCCGCCACAGGGGCGCGCCCTTGTCCGTGGCGAAGTACAGGCGGCCAGAGGCGTCGCCCACGTAGGACCAGGCGTCGGCGAACCCCTTGAACAGGAGCCGCGGCTTGCCGTCGCCCTGCCGGTCCGCCACCTGGATCTCGGTCTTGCTGCTGGCCCCCTCGTAGCCGGTGAGCACGAGGTAGCGGCCGTCCAGGGTGAGGCTCGGGGCCCAGAGGACCTCCTTGCGCTCCGGGCTCTCGATCACGAGCGTGTCCTTCTCCTGGGGGTCGCCGAGACGGTGGAAGAAGACCTTGGAGAAGTAGCTCTCGTCGCCCGCGGGCACGGAGCCGGGCTGCGGGTAGCGCGTGTAGTAGAAGCCGCTCTTGTCCGGCGTCCAGGTGATCCCGCTGAACCGCGCCCAGAGGACCTTGTCCGGAAGGTCCTTGCCGGTGGCCACGTCGCGCACGTACAGCTCTTCGCGGTCGCTGCCGCTGCGCGACAGGCCGTAGCCGAGGAGGGTGCCGTCCTGGGTGGGCGCGGTCACCACGAGGGCGACGGTGCCGTCGGCGCTCAGGGTGTTCGGGTCGAGGAGCAGGCGCTCGGGCCCGTCCAGCCCCTCACGGACGTAGAGGACGGACTGGTTCTGCAGGCCGGAGTTGCGTGTGAAGAAGTAGCGGCGGCCCTGCTTCTCGGGCACGGAGACCCGCGGGTAGTTGACGAGCTCGGTGAGGCGCGCCTTGATCGCCTCCCGCCGCGGGCCGTCCAGGAACGAGCGCGTGAGGGCGTTCTCGGCGTCGACCCAAGCCACCGTTTCGGGATCGTCCGCGCTCTCGAGCCAGCGGTAGGGGTCGGCGACCTTGAGACCGCCGTAGTCCTGGACCACGGGCGAGAGCCGGGCGGCCGGGTACTTGGGGCGGTCGGCGCGGACGGCCGAGAGGCTCGGAAGGCCGGTGGTCAGGACGGCGAGCCCGGCGCAGAGGGCCGCGGCCGCGCGCCGCGCGCGCCGCAGGAGAAGAGAGCGGGTCATGGGGCCTCCATCGACGCTCGCAATCCGTCCGCGAACGTCACGATGCAGGCCCTCAGACTAACACGAGGCCCGGAAGCGCCCTGCTAGAACCCGGCCAGCAGGTTGAACTCGAAGAAGGGCGACTTGCCCGGGCGGTCCAGGGGCTTCACCCAGTCGATCTGGAAGACGGCGATGCCGAAGACGTTCACGCGCGCGGTGGCGCCCGTGCTCTTGACCATCTCCCGGGTGCCGCCGAACAGCGCCGGCTTGGACAGGCTGTCCCAGGCCACGCCCGCGTCGAAGAAGGCGCCGATCTCGATCGGGATCGGCCCGTAGAGGTTGCGCTTCCCGAAGAGGCCGAGCAGGGGCGCGCGCACCTCGAGGTTGCCCACCAGCAGCCGGCTGCCGAGCATGCGGTCGAAGACCGGGCAGCTCCCGTTCGTCTGCACTCCGCATTCGGAGGCGGTGAACGAGCCCGTGTCGTAGCCGCGCACGAGGTCCGGGTAGCCGACGTAGAGCGGGTAGAGCCGCGGGTCCTCGCCGCCCGAGCCGTAGCGGCCGAAGTGCATTATCCGGCCGGCGATCGTCACCGGCCGCACCGGCATCACGTAATGGCGGTAGTCGGCGAGTATGCCGGTGTAGTTGATGGTACCGAGGACGGGGCTCGCCTCCAGCCGGAAGCGCTGGCCCATGACCGGGCTGGTAGCCCCGAACACCGAGGTGTCCTTCACGACCGCGGCCGTGCTCTCGAAGAGGCTCACGCCGGGGGTGGTCGTGTCCGAGCTCCGGTCGTCGAGGACCTGCTGCCCGGTCTGGAGCGAGTACCCCTGGGTGAAGACCCGCGTGTCGAACCCGATGTTGCGATAGCCGGTGCCGACCTCCAGCCGCAGGGTCGAGTCCAGCGGGTAGATGCCCTGGAGGCTGACGCCGCGGTTGATCTCCCGGTAGAGGGTCGTCTGCTCGAAGTAGATCGGCTGGCCGTTCGCGGTCGAGTATCCGTTCGTGAACCCGCCCGTCACGTAGGGGACCCAGTCGACCTGGACGCCCCAGTTGAAGCGGCGCGAGCGGTTCATGTAGGTCACCATTCCGGCCACGTCGGTGAACCCCGACGAGTGGTCGATCTGGAACCAGGTGCCGAGCGAGTGGTTGCCGAGCATGTCCGAGAACGACATCGAGATGCCGCCCCCGAAGAAGGCCCCGTAGCGGTCCGCGCCTCCCGAGAGGTAGGGCTGGCCGATGTAGTCGAGGCCGAACTTCGCCTTGTACGGGGTGTGCGCGAAGCGGCTGGCGTCGGCCAGGCCCTTGGCCGGATCCTTCTGCGCGTCCACCACCGCGCCCGCGTCCTTGCCCCCGGGGATGACGGCGGCGTTCTCCGTCGGCTCGAGGAGCACGCGCCAGCCCGCCTGGCGCTCGCGGTCGTCGATGGAGTAGATCTCGTAGCGGTCCTCGTCGTAGACGCTGTAGGCGAGCCGGCCGGTGCCCGTGGCCACGGTGAGGGCGGGGCTCAGCGCGGTGATCCCGCTGACGCCGCTGATCAGGTCCGTGACCTGGAAGATGTCGTGGGAGACGAGGTCCACGCGATAGATGTTCGAGATCCCGGTGTGGTCGGAGATGAAGTACAGGCCGTGGCCGTCCGACGTCCACTGGGGATCGATGTTCTTGCCCGTCTGGAAGGGACCGACCTGGCTGATCTGGGCGCTTTCAACGTCGATCAGGGCCAGGCGGTAGTTGCCGGCATCCAGGGCCTCGAGGTTCGTGGAGAAGCGGTCGGTCACGAACGCGATCTGCTTCCCGTCGGGTGACCACACCGGCTGCAGGTCGGCGTAGGAGTCCTCGGTCAGGCGGCGCGTGGCCTTGCTGTCGAAGTCGTACACGAACAGGTCGCTGAAGCCGCCGGACAGGGCGGAGAAGACGATCCGCTTGCCGTCGGGCGAGAAGTTCGGGGTGTCGATCTCACCCAGTTCCGGGAAGGAGATCTCCGCCTGCTTGCCCCCCTTGATGCCGTTCATGACGACGAGGGCGGCCCGCCCCTTCACCAGCGCCCCCAGGGCGAAGCGCTTCCCCTCGCGGTCGAAGGAGCCGGCGGAGTTGATGAACTGGATGCTCTCCAGGTGGGGGTCCGTCACCGTCCGCGAGAGCTGCTTGGTCACGTTGCCGGTACGCGTGTCCTGGAGGAACAGCTCGACCGAGAACAGGTCACGCTCGGAGAGGAAGGCCAGGTGCTCCCCGTCCGGGCTCAACTCCGGCCCCACGTTGAGCCGTCCGCCCTGCCCCTTCTCCGTGACCAGGGCCGGGCCGTAGTCGTCGGCGTCCTTCTTGTGGGCGGCGGTCAGGGCATAGTCCGCCTTGATGGCGGCGTGCCAGTCCTTCGAGAGCTGTTCGGGGTCGGCGTGGAGGACGATCTTGATGACCTCCTCCGCGTCGTTGGCATTGGGCCGGATGCCGCGCAGCATGCGCGCGAACACCTCGTCGCCGTAGCGCTGGGCCAGGTAGGCCCAGAGGGCCTGGCCGTAGCGGTAGGGGAAGTACTTCGCGCTGTCGTCGAGCTGGCGGATGGTGGGCAGCCCCTTCTCGCGGCGGGCGGCGTCGCGCAGCCACATCGCGGTGTGAGGGTCCACCGGTCCCAGGGAGAGGTATTCGGCCATGCCCTCGATGAACCACAGCGGCATGCGCAGGGCGGAAGGGTAGTTCGTCTCCGACATC
Organism: Vicinamibacteria bacterium; assembly: GCA_041481445.1. Classification (GTDB taxonomy): domain Bacteria; phylum Acidobacteriota; class Vicinamibacteria; order Fen-336; family Fen-336; genus AA29. The sequence goes on along the minus strand of JBGPBV010000022.1, from coordinate 46,243 downwards.
TTCCCCTGGCCGGTCATCGAGTACTGGAAGGCGTGCACCAGCTCGTGGCCGAGCACGTGGTCGGTCTCGGCCAGGGACACGCCCACGGGGAGGACGACGCGGCGCTTGAAGGCCTCGGTGACCCCGCCCGTGCCCTCTCCGGGGGCGCTTCCGAGGGTATTGGTCTGCTGGAAGTGCGAGCTGCTCGCGTAGAGGACCACCGGCTGGCGGTCGGTCATCTGGTGGCGGAGCAGGGTGCTCAGGCGGGTGTACCACCGCTCGGACATCCGCCCGACCTGCTCCGCCGCCAGCCGCTCTTGCGGGTAGTAGTAGATGTCGAAATGCTGGGTCTTGAGGACCTCGAACTTGAGGTGCTCCCACTGCACGGCGTTGCGGCCGAAATATTGGGCCTGGGCCGGCGGGGTGAGAGCGAGTACGAGGACGGGGATGAAGGGAAGAATGAGGCGTGCGGTCGGTCGCATGATCCTCCTCGGACACCGCGGTTCAAGCAAGGGACGGGCCATCCGCCCACGAGCGCGTTTTCGGTGTGTTCCGCGCCTGCCGGTCGGCGGGACCGGCGACGGGCCGCGCGCGCTGTCCACCAGCAAGCACACAGAGCGTCCCCGATGGTGAGCACGCCTCTCGGGACGGTGTCAAGCGACGGCTAACTGCGCGTTAAGAACGTAAAAAGCCGTGATCGCGCCTCGGACCTGATAGTCTAGCCCGGGTCCGATGCTCAACCCTGACCGCGGTCCGGACGCGCGCGCATGAGGGGGCTCGCCGCGGTGGGCGGCGCCCTCCTCCTGGCCGCCGTCCTGTGGGACGCGTTCGAGACGGTGGTGCTGCCCCGGCGCGTCAACCGGCGTCTTCGCCTCACTACGGCATTCTATCGCGCCACCTGGCACCCTTTCGCCGCCATGGCCTCGCTCGTCCGGAGGGCCAGCCGGCGAGAGGCCTTCCTGAGCTACTACGGCCCCCTGTCCCTCGTCCTGCTGCTCGCGCTGTGGGCGGTCGGGCTCGTCACCGCCTTCGCGCTGCTGCACTACGCCGCGGGATCGGCGGTGCGCCTCGACGGTGTGCCCCCGGGCCTCCGCCTCGACTTCTACATGAGCGGGAGCACGTTCTTCACCCTCGGCCTCGGCGACGTGCAGCCGGTGGCCTGGCGCTCGCGAGCCATCACGAACGTGGAGGCGGGGATGGGCTTCGCCTTCCTCGCCCTCGTGATCGGCTACTTCCCGGTCATCTACCAGGCCTTCTCGCGGCGCGAGACCGCCATCACCCTCCTGGACGCCCGCGCGGGGTCGCCGCCCAGCGCGGCCGAGCTGCTGCGGCGCCACGGCGGCGAGGACGGCCGCGAGGCCCTGGCGGGCGTGCTGCACGAATGGGAGCACTGGGCGGCGGAGCTGCTCGAGACGCACCTGTCGTACCCGATGCTCGCCTACTTCCGCTCCCAGCACAGCAACGAGTCGTGGATCGGCGCCCTCACCACCATCCTCGACGCCTGCGCGCTCCTGGTCACGGGGGCGGAGGGTCCGGTCGCCCGCCAGGCGCGTCTGACCTTCGCCAACGCCCGCCACGCCCTGGTCGACCTCGCGCAGGTCTTCGGCACCCCGCCCGAGGCCGGACCCGCCGACCGCCTGCCCCCGGCGGCCCTGGCGGAGCTGAGAAGGGAGCTGGAGGCGGGCGGCCTGCGCCTGTCGCGAGCGCCGGAGACGGACGCGCGCCTGGCCGACCTGCGGCGGATGTACGAGCCGTACGCGCGGGCCCTGTCCGCCTACCTCCTCCAGCCGCTGCCCGAGTGGCGCTACGTGCCGCGCGGGCGCGACAACTGGCAGAAGAGCGCCTGGGACAAGGGCACCGCGGCCTGGATGGACGACTTCTAGGGCGGGGCTTGACACGGCCGCCCGTCGTGCATTAGTCTATTGACTCTATAGGCAATGAAGATATCGCATCGCGGTCTCTACGCCCTCAAAGCGCTGCTCCACCTGGCGGAGGCGCACGACCGGGGCCTGGTGAAGATCCACGAGATCGCGGAGGAGGAGGCGATCCCCGAGAAGTTCCTGGAGGGGATCCTGGTGACGCTCAAGAACGCGCGGATGGTGGCGAGCCAGCGCGGCCGCGAGGGCGGCTACCGGCTGCGCCGCCCGCCCGGAGAGATCCTGGTGGGCGAGGTCGTCCGGACCATGGACGGCCCCCTGGCCCCCTTCGGCGACGCCGTGGAGCTGGCCCACCGTGTGCGCACGGAGCCGCGGCACGCCGGCCTCTTCGACCTCTTCCTCGACGTGCGCAACGCGGCGGCGGAGATCCTCGACCACACGACCCTGGCCGACGTCCTCCAGCGCAACCACCGGATCCTGGGCGAGCGGGGGGCGGAGCGGGCGGGGAAGCGCTGAGGCCCAGTGCCTTAATGTCTATTATTTCGGTAGTGTTAATATGACACAGATCGCAGCCCCACGGAGCGAGGCCGGGTGGGAGAGGGAGGTGCTCGAGGCCGTGCGGGCGCTCCGCTTCGGCTCCATCGAGATCGTCGTCCACGACGGGCGCGTGGTCCAGATCGAGACGCGCGCGAAGGTCCGCTTCGACGAGGCGGGCCGCCGCCGACCCGACACACGGGGGCGGGAATGACCCTCAGCTCCGGCCGCGCCCACCACACCGACGGCGGCGCCGCGCCATCCTCGAGGAGACATCCCAATGAGAGCCGTGCCCTGGGCCCTGGCCGCCCTGGTCGTTCTGGCCGTTTCCGCCCTGCGTGCGCAGGAGACGCCGCCGTCCCCGGTCCCGTCCCCGTCTCCCTCGCCGTTCCCGCGCCCGCCGTTCGTGGCCGGCTACAAGAACGGCTTCACCCTGCAATCGGAGACGGGCGACTTCGTGTTGCGGTTCACCGGCCTCGTGCAGGTCGACGGCCGCTTCGCGCTTTCCGATGAGCAGAACCTCTTGACGAACCAGTTCCTGCTCCGGCGCGTCCGCCCGATCCTGCAGGGCACGGTCGCCAGGTACTTCGATTTCTACGTGAACCCCGACTTCGGCCTCGGGACCACCGTCCTCCAGGACGCCTACCTCGACGTTCACTTCACGAACAAGCTCCGCGTGCGGGCGGGAAAGATGAAGAGCCCGTTCGGCCTCGAGCGGCTGCAGTCGGCCCAGAACCTGACGTTCGTCGAGCGCGCGGCGCCGACCCTCGTCGCCCCCAACCGCGACGTCGGGGTGCAGGTGCACGGCGAGCTGGGCGGGGGCGCCTTCAGCTATCAGGTCGCGGTGCTCGACGGGGTGAGCGACGGCGGTGTCCTCGACCTCGACTCCAACGACGCCAAGGACCTCGTGGGCCGCGTCTTCTTCCAGCCCTGGAGGACCAGGGGCAGCTCGCCGCTCCGCGGCCTGGGCTTCGGGGCGGCCGGCAGCACGGGCACGGCCAACGGGCCCCTTCGCGGCTACAGCTCGGCCGGGCAGGTGAGCGTCTTCTCCTACCCGGCCACGGTCAACGCGAGCGGCGATCGCCGGCGCTGGTCGCCGCAGGAGTGGTTCTACTCGGGTCCCGTGGGCCTGCTCGCCGAGTACGTCGAGGCCCATCACGACGTGCAGAAGGTCGAGACCGGCAAACCCACCGTCTCCGGGACGCTGAAGGCCTCCGCCTGGGAGGTGACCGCCTCCTGGCTCGTGACCGGCGAGGACGCGACCTACGCGAGCGTGAAGCCCAAGAATTTCTTCGTCCCGTCGGCGCACAAGTGGGGCGCGCTCCAGCTCGTGGCCCGCGTCAATCGGCTCACCCTCGACACCACCACCTTCAGCGCCGGGTTCGCCGATCCCACGCGGTCGGTCCGGCAGGCCACCGGCTGGGGGGCGGGATTGAACTGGATCTGGAACAGCAATCTCAAGTACATGCTCGATTTCGAGCGGACGAGCTTCAAGGGAGGAGCGGCCGCCGGTGGCGACCGCCCGGCCGAGAAGAGCGTCGCCACCCGTCTGCAGCTCTCGTTCTAGGGGATGAGGCCATCGATGAAGACATCTCTGTTCCGCGCCGCCCTCGTCGCTCTTCTCGCCGCCGCCGGCGGGACCGCGCGCGCGGCCGACTCCCTCGAGCTGCTCAACGTCTCCTACGACCCGACCCGCGAGCTCTGGCGTGACCTCGACACGAGCTTCATCGCCCAATACAAGAAGGACAAGGGCGTGACCCTGGTCATCAAGCAATCGCACGGCGGCTCCAGCGCCCAGGCGCGGGCGGTCATCGACGGGCTGGAGGCGGACGTGGTCACTCTCGCGTCCTACATCGACACCGAGGCGATCGCCCAGAAGGGGCTCATCACCGGTGACTGGGTCAAGCGGCTTCCCAACAACTCGCTCCCGTACACGTCGACCATCGTGTTCGTGGTCCGCAAGGGGAACCCGAAGGGGATCAAGGACTGGCCCGACCTCGTGAAGCCGGGGGTGGAGATCATCACGCCCAACCCCAAGACCTCCGGGAACGGCTACCTGAGCCTCTTCAGCGCCTGGGGGTCCGTGATCCTGCGCGGCGGGTCGCGGGCGCAGGCCGTCGACTACGTCACGAAGCTCTACAGGCAGGTGCCCGTCCTGGATTCCGGGGCGCGCGGCGCCACGACCACCTTCGTCCAGCGCGGGATCGGCGACGTCCACCTGGCCTGGGAGAACGAGGCCCGTCTGGAGGTCCAGGAGGCCAAGGGCGACCTCGACATCGTCTATCCGCCGATCAGCATCCGCGCGGAGCCGCACGTCGCGGTGGTGGACGCGAGCGTCGACCGGAAGAGGACACGGGCGGCGGCCGAGGCCTACCTGAAGTACCTCTACACGGACGCGGCCCAGGAGATCATCGCCGCCCACTTCTACCGGCCGGCCAGCGCGGCCGTCCTCGCGAAGCACGCCCCCGATTTCCCCGCCCTGCGCCTCTTCTCGATCAAGGAGATCGCGCTCGACTTCCCCGACGCCTACAAGCAGCTCATCGCCGAGGGCGGGGTGTTCGACCGGATCTACAAGCCGCGATGAGCGCGAGCCGCAGGGTCCTGCCCGGCTTCTCGCTGTCGCTCGGGTACACCGTCTTCTACCTGACCGTGCTCGTGCTGCTGCCGATCCTGGCCTGCCTGTCGAAGGCGGCCTCGCTCAGCCTCGAGGAGTTCTTCTCTGCGGTCTGGACGGAGCGGACGCGGGCCGCCTACGCCCTCACCTTCGGGAGCTCGCTGCTGGCGGCGGCGGTCAACGTGGTCCTCGGCCTGCTCATCGCCTGGGTGCTCGTCCGCTACCGATTCCCCGGGCGCCGGCTCATGGACGCGCTGATCGACCTGCCGCTGGCCCTGCCCACCGCCGTCGGCGGGCTCGTGTACGCGAGCCTCTACGTCAAGAAGGGCTGGCTCGGACGGTACCTCGTGCCCCTCGGCATCCAGGGGGCCTACAGCCGGCTGGCCATCGTGCTCGTCCTCGTCTTCATCGGCTTGCCCTTCGTGGTCCGCACCGTGCAGCCCGTGCTCGAGAACCTCGACGCGGAGGCGGAGGAGGCGGCGGCGTCCCTGGGCGCCACGCGCGGGCAGGCCTTCCTCCGCGTGATCCTGCCCCCGCTCTATCCCGCCCTCCTCACCGGCTTCGCGCTCGCCTTCGCGCGCTCGCTCGGCGAGTACGGGTCGGTGGTGTTCGTGTCCGGCAACATGCCCTACAAGACGGAGATCGCGCCCGTCCTGATCGTGGCCCGCCTGCAGGAGTACGCCTACGGCGAGGCCACCGCCATCGCCGTCGTCCTGCTCGCCGTGTCCTTCACGATGCTGGTGCTGATCAACCTCCTCGAGCGCTGGAGCCGGACGGGAGGGGCCCATGCCTGAGGACGCGCGGACCGCGCCGCGCCGGGTCCGCAGCGCGCAGGAGGATCCGGTCTGGGTGCGCTGGACCTTGATCCTGGCCGCGCTGCTCGTGGTCGGGCTCCTCATCGTCGTGCCCGTCGCCCACGTCTTCGCGGGCGCGCTGGCCGACGGGCCGGGCGCGTACTGGAGGAACCTCTTCGCCGACGCGGACACCCGCCACTCGATCCTGCTGACCCTGACCGTGGTGCCGATGGCCCTGGCCGCCAACGTCGTGTTCGGCCTCGCCGCCGCCTGGGCCATCGCCCGCTTCCGGTTCCCCGGCCGCACCCTCCTGACCGCGATGATCGACCTGCCGTTCTCGGTGTCGCCGGTGGTGGCCGGCCTCATGTTCGTGCTGATCTTCGGCCTGCAGGGCTACGTCGGGCCTTTCCTGCGGCGTGACGGCTACGCGGTGATGCCGTACCTGGTGGGGCTGGTCGGGGGAGCGGCGGTGTCCCTGGTCGTGCTCCTCCTCGCGCCTTCCGATCCGCTTCCACGGGCGGCACGGCCGGGCCTCGTGGCGGTGGGCGCCGGAGTCGCCGCCTTCGCCGCCCTCGTCGTGGTCCAGCAGTGGCTGCATCTCTGGCCACGCGACCAGAGCCTGAAGATCCTCTTCGCCACTCCGGGCCTCGTCCTGGCCACGGCCTTCGTGACCTTCCCGTTCGTCGCGCGCGAGCTGATCCCGGTCATGGAGGCGATCGGGGACGAGGAGGAGACGGCGGCGCTGAGCCTGGGGGCCAGCGGCCCGCAGATGTTCTGGCGCGTCACCCTTCCCAACATCAAATGGGCCCTGGCCTACGGGATCATCCTCTGCAACGCGCGCGCGATGGGGGAGTTCGGGGCGGTCTACGTGGTCTCCGGCCACATCGCCGGACAGACCGACACCATGCCCCTGCGCGTCGAGAAGCTCTTCCAGGAGTACAACCTGCCCGGGTCCTTCGCCGTGGCCTCGGTGCTGACGCTCCTCGCCATCCTCACCCTCGTCGTGAAGGCGGGGCTGGAGAGGCGGCTGCCCTCGGAGGACCCGCATGTCCATTGAAGTCCGCAACGTCACCAAGACCTTCGGCTCCTTCGTGGCCGTGAACGACGTGAGCGTCACCGTCCCCAGCGGCGAGCTGGTGGCGCTGCTCGGGCCCTCGGGCTCCGGCAAGACGAGCCTGCTGCGGATCATCGCCGGCCTGGAGCACGCCGACCGCGGCCAGGTCTTCTTCGAGGGCCAGGACGCCACGGTGCGCGACGCACGCCATCGCGGGGTCGGGTTCGTGTTCCAGCACTACGCGCTCTTCCGGCACATGACGGTCTTCGAGAACGTGGCCTTCGGCCTCCGCATCCGTCCCCGCGCGAGCCGGCCCCGGGAGGCGCAGATCCGCGAGAAGGTGTACGAGCTGCTCAAGCTCGTCCAGCTCGACTGGCTGGCCGACCGCCATCCCGCCGCCCTCTCCGGCGGCCAGCGCCAGCGGGTGGCCCTGGCCCGCGCCCTGGCCGTGGAGCCGCGCGTGCTCCTGCTCGACGAGCCCTTCGGGTCCCTGGACGCCAAGGTCCGACAGGAGCTCCGCCGCTGGCTGCGGCGGCTCCACGACACCATCAAGGTCACCAGCGTGTTCGTCACCCACGACCAGGAGGAGGCCCTGGAAGTCTCCGACCGCGTGGTCGTCATGAACCAGGGGAAGGTCGAGCAGGTCGGCACCCCGCAGGAGGTGTTCGACCGACCGGCCACGCCCTTCGTGATGAACTTCCTGGGACACGTGAACATCTTCCACGGGCGCGTGGAGAGCGGGAAGGCGCACCTGGGCCCGCTCGCGCTCGACTATCCCGAGCATCCCGGCCAGCAGTCGCTCCCCGCCGCCGGCTACGCGCGGCCGCACGAGCTCGAGGTCGGACGAGCCGCGGAGACGGACGGCGGCCTGTGGGCCACCGTCCGCCACGTCCACGCCGCCGGCGCCGTGGTCAAGCTGGAGCTGGCCGACGACGAGGGCCGGGTGCTGCAGGTCGACCTGACCCGGCCGCAGTACGAGGAGATCCGTCCGGAGACGGGCGAGCGGCTCTACGTCCGGCCGCGCACCGTCCGCGTGTTCGTCGACACCCCCCACGAAGTCCGCCGGTAGCGCGCGCCGCCTGACCGTGCGCAGGCGGACCGGTCACTCCTCGAGGGTGTCGGGATCGAGGCCGTGCTTGCGCCAGTAGTAGGCGAGGTTGCGCGCGTCGATCCCGAGCAGGCGGGCCGCCTCCCGGCGCACGCCGTGCGCGCGGCGGTGGGCCTCCACGAGCAGCGAGCGCTCGAGCCGGTTGAGATTCTCGCGCAGGGCGAGGTCGTCGGAGGCGGCCGCCGCGGAGGGCGCGCCGGCGACGCCGCCCGCCACCGGTCCCGCCATCGGCTCCGGCGCGAGGTCGAGGGCGGCCAGCCCGCGGCCGGGATGCAGGATGAGCGCGCGCTCGATCACGCTGCGCAGCTCGCGGACGTTCCCGGGCCAGGAATACGCGCGCAGCCGGTCGAGGGTGTCGGCGTCGATGTCGGGGGCGGTGCGTCCCAGGCCTGCCGCCACCTCCGTGGCGAACGCGCGGGCAAGGAGGGGAATGTCCTCCGGCCGGTCGCGCAGGGGGGGCACGCGGATCGGGAGGACGTTGAGGCGGTAGTAGAGGTCGGCGCGGAAGCGCCCCTCCTTGATGTCGGACTCGAGAGGGGCGTTGGTGGCGGCCACGATGCGCACGTCCACGCGCGTGGCTTCCTGCTCGCCCAGGCGATGGAACTCGCCGTCCTGGATCGCGCGCAGCAGCTTGGGCTGGGCGGAAGTGGGGATCGCCCCCACCTCGTCCAGGAAGAGCGTGCCGCGATGGGCGAGCTGGAACCAGCCCTCGCGGTCGGCGCTGGCCCCGGTGAACGAGCCGCGGCGATGGCCGAAGAACTCGCTCTCCCACAGCTCGAGGGGAACGCCCCCGCCGTTGACGCGGACGTAGGGAAAGGCGGCGCGGCGGCTCCGGTGATGGAGGCGGCGGGCCAGGAGGTCCTTGCCGGTGCCGGACTCGCCGCGCAGGAGCACTCCGGAGTCGGTGAGGGCGGCGGCATCGACCATCTCGAGGGTGCGGCGCCAGGCCGCGCTCTCGCCCAGCGGGACGACGTCTCCCGCCGCCGCCCGCAGGTACTGCACCTCGCGGCGCAGGGCGCGCCCGGCCATCGCCCGCTCGAGCGCCACCTCGAGCGCCTCCGGGTCGGCCGGCTTGAGCAGGTAGTCGCTGGCCCCGCTCTTGAGGCATTCGACCGCGGAGGCGATCGTGCCCTGTCCGGTCAGGACGACCACGGGCAGGTCGGGGGAACCGGCCTGGACCTGCCGGACCAGCTCGAGGCCGTCCGCCCCCGGGAGGCGGAAGTCGGTCAGCACCACGTCCACCGGCGCGCGCGCCACCACCCGCAAGGCCTCTCCGGCCGTGCCCGCCTCCACCACGTCGTAGCCGCGCTCGCGCAGCATCTCGGTCAGGGACTCGCGCACGTAGGTCTCGTCCTCCACGACCAGCACGCGGCCGCGGGGGGATGGGCGGGGCGGGGTGCTCATGCGACCTCCGTGCGCGCGGGGGCGGCGGGAAGCGTCAGCCGGAAGATCGTACCGCCGCCCGGCCTCGGCTGGGCCTCCAGCCGGCCCCCGTGCTGCTGCACGATCGAATGGCAGATCGAGAGGCCGAGGCCGGTCGAGTCCTTGGTCGAGAAGAAGGGCTCGAAGATCCGCTCGCGAAGGGCGGCGGAGATGCCCGGCCCGCGGTCGGCCACCTCGGCCAGCACGCTCCCCTCCGCCGCCCGCGAGCTGACGCGCACCTCGCCGCCTCCGGGCTGGGCCTCGCAGGCGTTCACCATCAGGTTCAGGGCGACCTGGCCGAGCATGATCGGGTTGCCGTCCACGAGGAGGGGCGCCTCCGCGAGCGCGCTCTCGAAGCGCAGGGCCGCGAACTCCGGGCGCGAGCGCACGAACTCCGCGGCGTCGGCCAGCACGCGGTTGAGGTCCACGGGGGTGTGCGGGGCCTTGGCGGGATCGGCGTGGGCGAGGACCTGCCGCACGACCAGGGCCGCGCGCTCCAGGCCCTGGCGGACGCTGTCGAGACGCCGGCGCGCGCTCTCCAGGTCGCCGCGCTCCAGCGCCCCGCGGGCCAGGCTCAGGTAGTTCGACATGCCTTCGAGCGGGTTGTTGATCTCGTGGGCGATGCCCGCGGCCAGCCGCCCGGCGGTGGTGAGGCGCTCGGCGTGGAAGAGCTGGCGCTCCAGGTCGCGCACGCGCGCCTCCTCGTGGGCGCGGGCCTCCAGCCGCTGGCGCTGGGCGACCTCACGGATGGCCAGCAGGCCCAGGAGCGCGGCCAGCCCCATCGCGCCCAGGTTCAGGGCCAGGGTCGTGCGGTAGCGCGCGGCCACCGGCTCCACGAAGGCCATGAGGGCGTCGGCGGACTGCGCGCAGCGCAGGGTCCAGGGGGAGCCGCTCGTCCATTCGCCGACGCTCACGTCCGCCCTGGCCTCCAGCCGCCGCCCGCCCAGCGGGGACTCGCGGCGAGCCATCACGCGCCCGGTGTGGTCGGCGAGAACACACGAGGGCTCGCCGGCGGGGTCGGGAGCCGGCCCCGCCACCTCCGGCTCCGCGAGCAGGAGGCTGGGGGCGATCTCCGCCTCCAGGCGCGGGCCGTCGCCTCCCGGCTGGTCGCCGGCGTCCGCGAGCGGCACCATGCTGGCCAGGCGCGGCCGATCCGGCGAGACCGCCGGCCCTTCCGCGCCCGTGGGGTTGGCGGCGACCCACAGGATCGGCACCCCGCCGCGGCGGCCCACGAGCACGAGGGGCTCACCGCTGGAGGCGCGCACGGCCAGGCGCGTGACCTCGGGATGGGCGCGCAGGAACAGGAGGAGAGCGGACTCGGTGGCGTCCCGTGGCGCCGCCTCCTCGGTGCGGGCGGAGCGGCCGTGCGCGGACAGGACCCGCGTGACGAGCGGCGAGCCGGCCAGGAACGCGAGGTCGGCCCGCGTCCCGCCCAGCACACCTTCCAGGGCCCGCGCGCGGGCGGCGGTGCCGGCACGGAACACTCGCGCGGCCTCGTCGGCGGCCGCGCGCCGGGAGGCGGCGATGCTCCACAGCCCGGCCGCGTTGACGGCGGCCACGGTCAGGAGCGCGAGCGCGCTCAGGAGGCGGGCGCGGCGAGGCAGCACGGCCGACTATAACTCGATGGCGGCGAAGTCCGACGGCGTGGATCCTTCACGATCTGTTTACCGGCGGTTGACAACTTCCTCGACCCCGCGCTCGTCCAGCTTGATGAGACGGTCGTGAGCTCCTCATCGACCGTCGGTCGCAGGGGGTATTTGGAGGTGACGATGTCTTCTTCCTCTTCTTCTTCTTCTTCTTCCTCGGGCTCTTCCACGATGGGGTTCGGCTCCGCCCTGCTGGTCGGTCTGGCCACGCTGCTGCCGTCCACGGCCCGCGCGTCCGAGGTGCGGTGCACGATCCCCTTCAGCTTCATGGTCGACGCCCAGACCCTTCCGCCCGGTACCTACACCATCTCGCAGGAGTCCACCCAGGGCAGCGTGCTGCTCGTTCGGGACCTCCACCACGGCGCGTTCGCCCAGAGCTCCCCGTTCATGGTCGACAAGGGGACGCACCCGAAGCTCGTGTTCCACAAGTTCGGCGATCAGTACGTGCTGCGGGAGGTCTGGATGACGGCCACCGCGGGCCGCGCGCTTCCCGAGACGCGGCGCGAGCGCGACCTCATGGAGGCCTCCGTCCGTGGCGGCGGCGCCGAGCCGCTCGTGGAGGTCGTGCTGCTGGTTCCCTGAGCCGGAGAGACGATGCCGGCAACCCGGAGAGGCCGGGCTCTCCGGGCTGCCGGCGAGCCGCGCATTCTCCGTCTCGCGCTTGCGTTGGGCGGGCGACGAGCGTAGAGTCGTAGGTAGTCGTTCGCTTTCCTGAGCGCTGTCGATCGCAACCCGCCATCCTCGCGACAGCCTCCTCGCTAAAGCAAGGCGTCGTTCCGGGAGGAGGCCTCCATGAAGGAGCTCGTGTCGCGCCGTTTCCGCACCGCCGCATCCATCACCCCGCTCGTCCTCGTTTGGGCCCTCTTCGTGAGCCCGCAGGGTCCGTGGGCGGGCTTGATGTCCCTGGGAGCGCTGGGCATCCTGCTCCTGACCACGGCCGTCCTCTGGACCGGGCGCAGCGAATCCACCCCGGCGATGGCGACCGTGATCTGTGAGGGCGTGAACCACAGGCGCTGAGCCCCGACCCGTGGCCAGGGGTCAGGCCACGCTCAGTCGGTTCCGCCCCGCGGCCTTCGCGGCGTAGAGCGCATCGTCGGCCGCCTTCTTCCACTCGTCGACCGACGCGCCCGGCTCCAGCATCGCCACGCCCGCGCTGAACGTGGACCGGAACGGCGGCTTGCCCGGAACCTCGATGTCCGTCTCGCGGAATTCCTGCAGCACGCGTTGCATGAGCCGCAGCACCTCTTGCTCGGGCAGCCCCTCGAAGAGCACGACGAACTCCTCGCCCCCGTAGCGTCCGATGGTGTCGGACTGCCGCAGGCGCCGGCGGAGGAGGGCGGCCAGCGACGCGAGCACGCCGTCTCCCACCGGGTGGCCGAACCGGTCGTTGACCGACTTGAAATGGTCCAGGTCGAGCATCACCCAGGCGTATCGGCGCAAAGGCTCCCGCGCCTTCTGCGCGTGCAGGGCCTGGGCGCGCTCGATGAGCGCAGTGTGCGTGTACAGGCGAGTCAGGCCGTCGCGGTTGAGGAGGTTCTTGAGGAACCGGGCCCGCTCCAGGCGCGAGGCCACCATCGAGAGGAGGATCGGCGGCACGATCGGCTTGGTCAGGTAGTCGTCGCCGCCCACCTGCGCGCTGCGGAAGCGCGACTGGAGCTGGCTCTCCGTGGTCAGGAACAGGACGGGGAGGGTGGCATTCCGCTCGTCCTGGCGGAGGTAGCGCACGAGGTCGTAGCCGCTGATCTCGGGGAGCAGGATGTCCATGAGGACGAGGTCGGGCTGGAACTCCTTGAGCGCGGCCGCGAAGCGCCTCGGATCCGCGCACACCGTCACCTGGTAACCCGCGGATTCGAGGATCGACTCGAGATAGGCCCCTTGCTGCGGGTCGTCCTCCACCGAGAGGATCCGGGCGGCCTGGGTGCGGGTCGCCTCCAGGAGGTGCTGGAGGCGCCGCATCAGCGCCTCCCAGTCCACCGGCTTCTGGAAATGGCCGTCCGCCCCGCCGTGGATGGCCTCCACCTTGTCCATGAACCCGCCGTCCGGGCTCAGGACGAGGACGGGCACGGCTTCGCCGCCGGGCAGCCCACGAAGCTGTTCGATCACGTCGTAACCCGATCCGTCGTCGAGCACGGAGTCGACGATCAGCGCATCGGGCAACGAGAGGCCGAGGGATCGGGCGGCGCCGGCCCGGGTGGCCAGCGGCCGCGCCGAGTGCCCCTCCTGCGTCAGAAGGGGAGCGAGCGTCGCCGCCACGCCGGGGTCCGAGCTCACGAGGAGGACTTCCGGAAGCCGCGTCACCATCCCGGCCGCGGCGGTGCCGGCGGCGCTCGTCGACGCCGGCGGATGCTGGGACAGCTCGTGGGCGAGGGCGCCGAGGAGGCGCGTCCAGTTCTCGATCTCGGTGGCGGAGGGAGGCGCCTCGTCGTGAAGCAGGGCCAGGCACTCGAGCTCGCCTTCCTTGGCGATCGCCGTGACTTGTGGGAACCCGAAGCTGGTGCCCACCCCGGCGAGGCTGTGGAAGAAGCGCATGAGCTCCTGCAGGTGCTGGCGCTCCACCGGGGTGTCGCGGAGCAGGGCCAGGAGAAGGGCCGCGGCCTCGATCCTGCTCTCCGAGCGGCGGACGAACTGAGCACGCAGCTCCCCCATGCCGTCGGCAGGTCTCGGCGCCGCGCCCGAACCGACCAGCGGAGCAGGTGTCCCGAGGATCTCCCGCACGCCGGCAGGGAGCGCGAAGGGGTCGAAGGGCTTGGCCACCACCGCCCGCGCCCCCATGGCCTTGAGCCGCTGCACCTCGGAGGGCATCACGGAAGCAGTCAGGAAGATCACGGGGATGGACGACGTAGCCGCGTTCGCGCGCAGCGCGGTGAGGGTGGTGGGCCCGTCCATGAACGGCATCATCACGTCCAGGAGGATGGCGTCGGGCCGGACGTCCCGCGCCAGCTCCAGGCACTCCGCGCCGCCGGCCGCCTCGACCACCTGGATGCCGTGCATCGACAGGGTCAGGCGGACCAGCTCCCGCGAATCCGCGTCGTCGTCGCAAACGAGCACCTTCATCCGCCCGCTCTCTCCTGCCTGTCTCGATGCTCCCACGTAATGAGGTGCGTGTGAGGGTCTCCCATCATCCGCCCGGTCGCCGGGAGGGGGCGGAGGCAGGGCGCCCGGCCAGATCGCCGACGAGCGCGAAGAGGTCGGCGGGCTGGAAGGGCTTGGGAAGGTGCCGCTGGAAACCGGCGGCCAGGGCCCGGTCCCGATCCTCGCGGCTGCCGTGCGCCGTCATTGCCGCCGCGGGCACTTCGCCGCCCTCCTCCGGGGCCAGGGCTCGCACGCGCCGGATGAAAGCGTAGCCGCTCTCGTCCGGCATCTCGATGTCGGAGAGGAGGACGTCGGGCGGGTGGCCCTTGACGGCCGCGAAGGCCTCGGCCGCCGAAGCCGCTCCCGTGACGACGGCGCCCTGCTGGGTGAGGAGGAAATCGATCAGGTCGCGCGAGTCCTCTTGATCGTCGGCCACCACGATCCTCAGCCCGGCCAAGGGGGCGTGCGCTCCGCTCTTCCGCGTCACCGTCGCCGCGGTGGCCTCCGCGCCCGTCTGCAGGGGCAGGGTCACGGTGAAGGTCGATCCCAGCCCCGCCCCCGCGCTGGCCGCCGTCACCGTACCGTCGTGCCTCTCCACGATGTGCTTGACGATGGCCAGGCCCAGGCCGAGCCCGCCCGCCCTGGTGTCGGCCACCGAAGCCTGGCGGAAGCGCTCGAAGACGAAAGGGAGGACCTCGGGCCGGATCCCCGACCCCGAGTCGGCCACCGTCAAGACCGCTTTCGACTCCTTCTGGGCCAGACGCACCACCACGTGTCCACCGCGGGCGGTGAACTTCAGCGAGTTGGTCAACAGGTTCGTGACCACCTGCTGCAGCCGTGCGGGATCGCCCGAGGCCGGGGAGGAGATGGGCGCGAGGACGACCTCGAGGGAGATGCCGTTGGCCGCGGCCGTGGGACGGGCGGAGTCCACGCTCGCCCGGACGAGCCCGGGAAGGTCCATCGGCGCCCTCTCCAGGTCGAGCTTGCCCGACACGATCCGAGAGACGTCGAGGAGATCGGCGATCAGCGTGTTCTGTACGCCGAGGTTGCGCTCGATGGTCTCGACCGCCCGCTGGACCACGGCCGGATCGGTCTGCCCTTCCTTGAGGATGTGCACCCAACCGACGATGGCGGTCAGCGGCGTGCGCAGCTCGTGGGAGAGGGTGGCGAAGAAGATGTCCTTCATCCGCGCGGCCTCCTCGAGCTCCTGCTTGGCCACCGAGAGCTCCTCCTCGCGCTCGCGCAGCAGGGTGTTCGCCCGCACCACGTCCTCGAACGTCCCCAGCAGGAGCCCCAGGATCTGCTCGCGGTTCGCGCGGACGCGGATCGTCTTGCCGTTGAAGACGGCCTCCACGCCGCGGAAGCCCGGATCGTCCTCTCCGCGCCGCCGGGGGGCCGGCGCCGTGTCTGTCGTGAGGGGGGGGCGTCGCGCGAGGAGCGAGCGCAGACGCGCGACCAGGGCGTCGGGCTCGTAGGGCTTGCGGATGAAGCTGTCCGCGCCCACCTCGAGGGCCTGCACGATCTCCAGGGGATCGCGCAGCGTCGTGACCAGCACCACCGGCACGTCACGGAGCGCCGGGTCGGCCTTGATCATCCGGCACAGCTCGAAGCCGGTGAGGCCCGGCATCAGGACGTCGCTCACGACCAGATCGAAGGGCGCCTCCGCGAGGCGTGTGAGCCCCGCCTGCCCGTCCGCCGCCACGTCGACCGTGAGGCCTTCGCCCTCCAGGATCAGGCGGAGCAGCCGGGCCTGCGTCGGGCTGTCCTCTACGATGAGAACACGTGGTGCGGTCATGGATCTCACCCCTTACTGGGGGCGCTGAGGACGAGCAGGCCGGCCATCGCGGCGCACACCTGGTCGAGCGGAAGGACGAAATCGGCCAGGCCGGCGTGGACGGCCGCCGCCGGCATGCCGTAGACGACCGCCGTCGCCTCCGACTCCGCGACCGTGCGGCCGCCGGCCCGTCGGATCGCGCGGAGGCCCTCGACGCCGTCCTGTCCCATCCCGGTGAGGATCACCGCTACCGCGCTCGGTCCGAAGGCCGCGGCCGCGGACTCGAAGAGCACGGTGCCCGAAGGCCGGAAGCCACCCACGGGGGGGGCGGTCGAGAGACGAATCCGGCGCGACGGGGAGAGGCAGAGGTGGTGGTCGTCGACGGCCACGTAGACCGTCCCCGGCCGCAGCGACTCGCCCTCCTCCGCCAGCTTGACCCGCAGCGGCGACGCCTTGTCGAGCCAGTCCGCGAAGCCGGGGCTGAAGCCGCGCGACATGTGCTGAACGACGAGGATGGGAACGGGGAAATCCGCGGGAAGGGTGGTCAGGATGCGGTGGAGGGCCGCCGGTCCGCCCGTGGAGGTGGCGATGGCGAGGACCTCGACGGGCATGTCGTGCAGGACCGCTGCGGACGAGGTCGACGTCGCCAGCACCCGAACCGGCGCCGGCTCGTAGTGGCGCACGACCTTGACCCGGGACATGGCCTTGACCTGCCGGACGAGCTCGCGGGCCTCCTCGTCGAAGCCGGGGGCCAGGGGATCGCCCGGCTTGGCCTGCACGGCCAGCGCGCCCATCCGCACGGCCTCGAGCGATACCGACAAGGCGCGCGGTTCGAAGCTGGTCGTGATCAGGATGGGAGTCGGCGCTTCGACCATGATGCGCTTGGTGGCCGCGAAGCCGTCGAGCCTGGGCATCTGCACGTCCATGGTCACGATGTCGGGGCGGAGCCGCTTCACCATCTCCAGCGCCTGGAGGCCGTCCGCGGCCTGGCCGACGACGTCGATCTCTTCATCGGCACGCAGGATCTCGACAAGGAGCAGGCGAGACGTCGGCGAATCGTCGACGACGAGGACCCGGATCCGTTTCATAGGAGCCGGCCCACGGCTTCGAGGAGACCGCCGCGGTCGAAGCTGCTCTTCACGATGTAGGCATCGGCGCCCGCCTCCAGTCCCCGCGCCCGGTCCTTGTCGGTCGAGAGGGACGTGACGAGGATGACGGGGATCCGGCGGAGCGCGGCCGAGTGCCGCAGAGTCTCGGTGAGCGTCAAGCCGTCCAGGCCCGGCATCTCGACGTCGGCCACGACGAGGTCGATCGCCTCTTCCTGGAGGATCCGCCAGGCCTGATGGCCGTCGGCGGCGAGCCGTACCTCGTAGCCCGCCTCTTCGAGGATCGACTTCTCGAGGGTGCGCGTCGTGACGGAGTCGTCGGCCACCAGGAGGCGCCAGCGAGGGGCTTCCGGCGCTTCCGCGGGGATCAGCAGCCGGCGCGCGGGCGCTTGCAGCGCGCTTTCCGCCAGCTCGGCCGCGCTCAGGATGAGGGCGATGCCGCCGTCTTCCAGCAAGGCGCACCCGGCGACGTTCGGGACGCGGCGCAGGCGGCGCCCCAGGCCGGTGACGACGAGGTCCTGCTCGGTCAGGAGCTCGTCGACCACGAAGGCGACCCGCGAGGTCCCCGCCTCGACCAGCACGACGAAGCCGCCTTGGCCGCGGTCACGGCGGGGCGCCGGCAGCCCGAGAGCTTCCGCCAGCGAGACGAGGGGAAGCAATCCGGCCGTCGCGGCCAGCATCTCCCGGCCGCCCACGCTGCGGACCTCCTCGGGGATGAGCCGGCGGACGCTCATCACCTGGGTGGTGGCCACCGCGAACGTGCGCCCGGCCGACCCCACGAGCAGGGCCCGGATGAGGGTGACGGTCAAGGGCACGGTCAAGGCGAACGTGGTCCCGATGCCCGCGACCGATTCGAGCCCCACCGTGCCGTGGAGGGCGTTCACCTGGCTCTTGACGACGTCGAGGCCGATGCCACGCCCGGAGACGGCAGTGAGCGCGCGCGCCGTGGAGAGGCCGGGATGGAACACGAGGGCCAGGAGGTCCCGATCCTCCGCCGACTCCGGCCATCCCCTCGCGCGTGCTTCCTCGCGGATCCGTTCCCGGTCGAGCCCGCGTCCGTCGTCGCTGATCGCGATCTCCACCTGCGCGCCCTTGAGGGCGGCGGAGACCGTGATGACGCCGGGCGACGGCTTGCCCGCGGCCGCGCGCTCGAGCGGGGCCTCGATCCCGTGGTCCACCGCGTTGCGCACGAGGTGCAGGAGCGGATCCTTGAGCCGCTCGGCCACGGCACGGTCGATCTCCACCTCGTGGCCCACCAGCTTGAACACGACCTCCTTGCCCGCGGCCAGGGCCAGGTCCCGTACCGTCCGCTCCAGACCCTGGCCGGCTTCGGCGAACGGGACCATCCTCAAGCTGCGGACGCCGGAGTCCAGGTCTCCCGCCGTACGCACGAGCCCGCGGCCTCCGGTGGCGGCCTCGGCCACGACCCGCTCGAGGCCGTCCTTCAACTTGTCGAGGCCGGCTCCGACCTGCCGGACGGCGGCCCGCGTCTCGGGGGCCGCGCGCGGAGAGAGGAGCGTCTGCAGTCGGCGGAAGTCCGCGGCCAGCCCCGAAGCGGCATCTTCGAGGGTCGTCCACTCGTCGCGGCGCCTCTCCGTCTGTCGGACGGCCAGCAGCAACTCGCCGCTGCGGGCCAGCACGGCGTCGAGCTTGCTCGCGCTGACGCGGAGGGTGTCTCCGTCGCGGCGGTCGAGCACCGCCTCCCCGGGGGCGGTCGCGATGGCGGCCGAGGGAGCCGAGGGAGGGAGGGCGGGGACCGGACGCGCGCCGTCGCCAGGCGCGTGGGCGCTCCGGCGGGACGTCAGCGCGGCCAGGGGTGAGGCGGCCAGCGACTGTTTTTCCCGGAGGCGCGCTCCGGCGTCCTGGATCGCGTCCGCGGTCGCGAAGAGGATCGCGAAGGCTTCGGCGTCGAGGGGCCGCGTGCCGTCCCGCGCACCCGCGAGGACGTCTTCCAGGCCATGGCATGCGCTCTCCAGGAGGTCCACGTCCACGGCGCGCGAGGCGCCTTTCAGGTTGTGCGCGGTGCGGAAGAGCGATTGGAGCAGGCCCGCGGGATCGCCCTGGCCACTCTCGAGCGCGAGGAGATCGCGGTTGAAGGTGCGGACGTGCTCCGCCACCTCCTCGACGAAGGTGGACATCAGGCTCTCGACGAGCGCGGACTTGTTCATTTCACCGCATCATCTCGGTGAGCCGTCGGCCGGCATCGCTCAGGGCCTGCGCCGTCCGGTTCGCCTGCTGGGTGGCGGCGAGGTGCTGGCTGGAGGCCTGATTGATGTTGCTCATGGCGTGATGGATCTGCGACATGCCGGTGGCCTGCTGGCCGGCCGAGGCCGCCATCTGCCCCACCACCTGGCCCGACTCCGTCACCGTCTCGCCCAGGGCGCGGATCGTCTCTCCGGCCTGGAGAGCGACCGTGACCGCCGCGTCGACGCTGCGCTTGCCCTCTTCGGCGGCCGCCACCGCGCTCGTCGTGGCCTTCTGGATCTGGCCGAGGATCTGGCGCACCTGGGCCGTGGCCTTCTTCGACTGATCGGCCAGCGCCTTGACCTCACCCGCGACCACCGCGAACCCCTTGCCTTGCTCCCCGGCCCGCGAGGCCTCGATGGCGGCGTTGAGAGCCAGGAGGTTCGTCTGCTCCGCGAGGTCCTTCACGGTGGAGGTGATCTCTCCGATGGCCTGGCCCTGCTCCGCGAGGGCCATGGTCCCCAGGGTGATGGCCTGCACCTGGTCCTTCACCGACCGCAGTCCCACCACCGTGTCGTCGACCGCCTTCCGCCCCGCGCGGGCGATCTCGACCGCGCGGTTGGCCGCATCCGCGACGGAGGGAGCGCGCTCCGCGGCCTGGCGTGAGGTCTCCGCGACCTCGTTGACGGTGCTGACGGTCTGGGCGACCGCCGCCGCCTGCTGCTGCGCGGCCGCCGTCTGCTCGGTGGTGCCGGCGAGGAGCTCGGCCGCGGCGGCCGAGATGCCGTTCGCCGTCTCGGAGACCCCGGCCAGGAGCGTCTCCAGGCGGACCCGCGCGGCCTTCTCCTCGCCGAGGAGGTGGCGGATGGTGGCCAGGACGCCGTTCCATGCCTCGCCCAGCCTCCCGACTTCGTCGCCTCCCAGGGGCGGCGCGTCCGCAGTGTGATCGCCGGAGGACGAACGCTCCGCGACCTGGACGAGGAGCCGCATGCGACGCGCCGCGTCGTGAAGCAGGTACAGGGTCACGAGGCACACGAAGGCCACGAAGAGGAGGAAGCCATACTGGATGGTGCGGAACCGGTCGGCGGCGCGGCGCGCGAGAGCATCGACGTTCTTCTGGCTCTCGTCCATCTCGGCCACGTACCGCTCGACGGTGGCACTGAGGGCGGGCAGCGTCGCGGGATCCTGGCCGGCCATGAGCCGATCCAGCGCCGGCACGATCTGCGAGCGCCAGAGGCTCTCCTGTCCATCGCCGGCGCCGGAACCGGAGAGGGGGGCGATGGCGGGCGCGGACGGATTCCCCCGAACCGCGTCGAACCGGCGGTCGATCTGCCCGCGCACCTCGGCGACCTCACCCAGCGTGCGCGTCCGCTGCTCGCCCGTGTCGTGAACCAGGCGCTCGGTGAGGGCCAGCAACTGGTAGGCCTTGCTGCGGTCATGCCCCAGGACGTTCGTCTGGGTCCTCGCCGCGTCGATCTCGCCCAGCATGCGGAAGTCGGCGACCATGAGGAGGATCGCGGAGGCCAGGATGGCCACGCTCAGCAACCCCAGGCGTGCGCCCAGGGTCTTCCGCCAGGGTATCTGTCTCGCCATGTCGCCCTTCTCTCTTCACCGCGCCGCCGGAGGTAATCCGGCGGCGATATTCAGGCGGGGGGAAAGGCCCCCCGCCCCCCCCACCCGGATTTCGTGCTGAGCCTCGGGGGGTTGCCGCCAGAGCTGTCCTCTCACGAGGCCTGCCGCGTGTCCGTCCCGAGGTCGATGGTCAACCGCGGATCGCTCAGGAGCGCCTCTCCAGAAAGGACGATGACTCCCTCGGGGCTCACGCCTCGCAGGTACGTCCGTGCCCAGGCCGTCTCCGTTGGCGCCAGGCTCGTGCCGGGCACGTACAGGATTTCGCTGGCGGCGTCGGCGAGGAGGCCGAACTCGTGCCGATGCTCGCCGAGCACGACGATCCGGCCGAGGTCGGTGACGCCCTCCGCGGCCACGCCCAGGAGGTGGCGCAGGTCGAACAGGGCCAGGATCTCGCCGCGCAGGTTGGTGACGCCGACGACGAAGGCGGGGGTGCCGGGCACGGGCGTGAAACGGCTCAATCGCGCGACCTCGCGTACGAAGCGGCTCTCGATGCCGTAGCGCTCGCCGGCGAGCACGAACCCCACCAGCTCCAGGACCTCCCCCGCGCGAGGCGGCTCGGCGGGGACCCGCGCCAACTGCCGGGCCCGCGCCTCCAGCACCTCACGGCGGCTCTCAACCAACGGTCACCTCCCGGTCCGTGCCCAGGACGCCGTCGTGGCCCTTCGTCATTTCAAGACCGGGCGCGCCGAGCGCCTCGTCGAGGGAGGCGGCCTCCGCGGCGGAGAGGAAAGTCCTCAAGTCGTGGATGAGCACCAGCCCTCCCTCGATCCTGGCCACGCCCGCCACGTAGGTCGCGCTCGGTCCGAGGGTCTGGGGTGTCTGGACCGAGGCCTCGTCGACGAGAGCCAGATGCATCGCCCGATCTACCCGCAGGATCACGCCGCGCGGCCCCGCCGAGGCCACGATGAAGTGGTCGGACGGTTCGAGGGACTTGGTGGGGAGCCCGAAGCGAGCGCGGACGTCCAGCACGGGAAGGACGCAGCCCCGCACGTCCACGACGCCCTCGATGACGGCGGGGGCGTGGGGCAGCGGCGTGATCGCCACCGCGCGGACGAGCTCGCGCACGTCGACGCTCGGAAGGCCGTACCTCTGACCTCCGACCTGGAAGACGAGGACCTCGCGAATGCTTGGGCCGGCGTCGGCGCCGCCCCCGGCGCAGATCGGGCTTCGGGCGGGTACGGCGACGCTCGCGCTGGTCAGGAGGGCGGCCACGTGGAACCTCCTCGAGTGTCGTGCGCTTCCGGCCGACAGGCCGGCCTCAGGTCTTCCTCGCGGCCGCCCCTGGCGGGACCGGCGCGCACTGGAGAAGCGCGGCGCGGGCGGGTCAGGCGAGATCGAAAGGGGTCGGCAACACCTTCAGCAATATCGGGGCCACCGCGGCCGCGGCGCCGGCGAGCGCGCACCATCCGGCGCCGTCAGCCTCGACGACCAGCGCCCGAGCGCCGCGAGCGCCGATGTGTATTGCCGCGCCGGGGCCCCCCCCCGCGGGCGGCGCCTGCCGGCCGCATGGCGGCGGCACGCATCGAGACCGCCGGCTTCGGTAGCGGGAAGAGCGCGCCCGTGCTTTCCGCCAGCAGGCTCCGGATCCTGGTCACGTAACCGCGCGTCTCGCCGTAGGGCGGGATGCCGCGGTATCGGGCGACCTTGGCCGGGCCGGCGTTGTAGCCCGCGAGGGCCAGGGCCACGTCGCCGTCGAAGCGGTCGAGGAGCTGGCTCAGGTACTTCACGCCGCCGAAGACGTTCTGGCGGGGATCGAGGGGATCCCTCACGCCCATGCGCGTGGCGGTGGCGGGCATGAGCTGCATCAGGCCCTGGGCGCCGACCGGGGACACGGCCAGGGGATCGAAGGCGGACTCGGCCTCGACCACCGCGCGCACGAGGTGCGCGCTCAGGCCGTGCGTCGCGGCCGCTTCCTCGATGAGCGCGTCGAGCACCTCGCGCCCGTCGTCCGCGATGTGGAAGTTGCCCGTCGCGACTTCCACCTGCGCCTGGTCTTCGCCGGCCACGTCCCGGCCCGCGTGGCGCGACAGGAGCGCCAGCACCGCCGCCACCCCGACCCGGGCGAACCGGCGGACGTGCCTTCGTCTGCGCTCCGGCGCGCGTGCCTGGCGGGCGGGTCCGCCCGGCGGGCGGGGAAGCTCGCGGAGAGCGGCACGCCGGCGCCCGACTAGCGCCACGCGCCTTCCTCGAAGAAGAGCCCCATCGTCGCCCGGAGCGTGCCCACGAGCCACGCCGCGGAGAGGACGGCGGTGAGGACGACGATCGTCCAGCTCACCACCGAATTGGGCTGCAGTCCGAGCCCCCCGGCGATGGCGAAGCCGAGAAACGCCCCGACGACGCCCACGGGGACGCTGGCCAGGATGCCCATCGGGACATGTGTCTTGACCAGGATGTTTGCCAGCCAGCCGGTCAGGCCGCCGAGGATCAGCGTCAACACGAGCGCCATTCACTCCTCCTACCTTCCTTCTTCTCGTTCCGGGTGACTAGGTGGCGAAGGCCGGTTCTTCGATCACGCGGTCCGTGGCGTCACGAGACGAGCCGGCGGCGTTGCGCGGCCTCCGTCCCCGGCGCTTGCGGGCCTCCTCGCCCGACTCCGGAGCCAGGAACCAGGCGATGGCGACGCCGGTCACCCCGCCGGCCAGAAAGCTGGCGAGGGACGTGAGATCGGACGTGCGGTCATTCATGGAGCCTCCTCGAGTGTCGCGGATCTGCCGCCGACACCGGCGGTCTCAGGTCTTCCTTTCGGGCGCCCCTGGCGGGACCGGCGCGCTCCGGAGCGGGGGGAGGCGGGCAGGTCAGGCGAGATCGAAAGGGATCGGCAAGAGCTTCTCTAGCAATATCCAGGCCACCGCTCCTGCCCGCGCGCCGAGCGGGATGGGCGCGTTTCGGAGGGTGCTTGCGTCGCCTCGCACGAAGGGCAGGGAGGCCGGGTGGCACCCGGATTGTGGAATCCGGAAGGCCGGAGTCCCTGCCTCCCGGCGACGTCGGTGATCAGTTCAGGGGGACGGTGCCCAGGCGGCCGGCCAGGCGCGCCACCTCCGTCACCAGCTCGGCGGGAGCCACCGGCTTCTCGAGATATGTCTGGAAGCCGGTCCTCATCACCTTCTTGCGGTGCTCCTCCGTCGCGTACGCGCTGACCGCGAGCGACGGAAGCCGGCCGCCCGCATCCGCAGGCAGGAGCCTCACCCTCCGGATCAGCTCGTAGCCGTCCTCGCCGGGCATGCCGAGATCGCTGATCAGCACGTCGGGCAACTCCCTCTCCAAGGCGGCCATCGCCTCCGCCACCGAAGCGGCGGGGCGCACGAGCGCGCCATGCCGCGCCAGGAGGCCCACGACCGCGTCGCGCGCGTCGGCCTCGTCGTCGACGACGAGCACCCTCGTGCCCTCGAGTATCTTCCCGCGCGGTGGTCCGGCCTGGACGAGCGGGGTCGCGGGCGGGCGGCTCGGCGCGGCCGGCTCCGCCTCCGCCGGCGGCAGCAGGAGGGCGGGGATGGGAAGGACGACCGTGAAGGTGGCGCCCAGGTCCTTGCCCGCGCTATCGGCGCGGACGGTTCCTCCGTGCAGCTCGACCAGCTCGCGCACCAGGGTGAGCCCCAGGCCGAGCCCATGCTGGGTCCGGTTGCTCGAGCCCTCGGCCTGGCGGAAGCGCTCGAAGACGTGGGGCAGGAACTCCTCGGGGATGCCACGGCCGGTGTCCCTCACGGTGACGTGGACCTGGTTGCCGACGCGGCCGACCGAGATCCGGACGTGACCACCGGGCGGCGTGAACTTCACGGCGTTGAAGAACAGGTTCCACAGCACCTGCTGCAGCCGGTCGGAATCGCCGAGGACGATGCTCACCCCGCGTTCGCCCGCCAGCTCGAGCTCGATGTCCTTGGCCTCCGCCGCCGCCCGCACGCCCACCAGGGCGGACTCCGCCACCATCAGCAGGTCGATGGGTCCGCGCTGCAGCTCCACCTTGCCGGTGACGAGCCGCGAGTGGTCGAGGAGGTCGGAGATGAGGCGGCCCTGCGCGGTGACGCCGCGGCCGATGGCGGCGAGGGCCTTGGCCAGGGTGGCGGTGTCCAGGCCCTGGCCCGCCCCCAGCAGGATGTTCATCCAGCCCGCGATCACGGTGAGCGGCCCGCGCAGCTCGTGCGAGACGGTGGCCACGAACTCGTCCTTGAGGTGGTCCGCCGCCTCCGCCCTCTCGCGGGCGTCGTGCTCCAGCGTGAGCAGCTCCTCCCGTCCCCGCTCCGCCCGCTTGACCTCCGTGCGGTCCTCGATGGCGAGCAGGACGCGTCCCCGCGTGCCGCGCTCGGGATGGAGCCGCCGCGCGTTGAGCGACATCGTGCGCGAGCCGATGACGGGGAACTCGGCCTCCGCCTCCAGGTCTTCGACCGCGGTGTCGCTGGCCAGCACCTCCCTCAGCGCGCCCAGCAGCCCGGGCTTGTTCCACTGCCCGCTGCCCAGCTCGCTGAGCAGGCGGCCCCGGGTCTGCTCCTCGCCCACCTGGAAGATCTCGTAGAAGGCGGCGTTGGCCTTCTCGACGCGCAGGTCGCCGTCCAGGATCACGAGCGGCTCCCGCACCGTGTCCACGAGGGCATTGGCACGGTCGAGCGCGCGCTGGATGTCGTCGTTGGACTTGCCGAGCTGGACGTTGCGGTCCTGCAGCTCCTGGTTCAGCGTGGCCAGCTCTTCGTTGGCGGACTGGATCTCCTCCTTGGCCGTCTGCAGCTCCTCGTTCACGCTCTGCAGCTCTTCGTTGCTGGAGAGGGCCTCCTCGTTGGTCGACTGCAGCTCCTCGAGGGCGGCCTCGTGCTCGCGCACGAGCGTGTGCAGGTACTCGGTGGTCTGGGCCAGTCCCTCACCCAGCCGCGCGATCTCCTGGTCCCTGGCGTCGGCGCTGCCCACGGACGGCGCCGAGGTGGAACGCCGTTCCGCGCGCGCGGGCACCCCCTCCGTCTCGAACAGGATGAGGAGGCACCCCTCCGCGGCCGCGCGTCCCTTGATCGGCGCGACCTCGATGCCCACGGTCCGGAGCTGCTCCCGGTAACGGACGTGCAGGCCTTCCTTCCGGACGGGGGCGTCCTTGCGGCGGGCCTCCTCGATGGCCTGCCGCAGCTCCACGAGCAGGCCCTTGCGGAGCAGGCGCTCGAGGTTCAGGCTGGCCTGTCCGTGGCCGTGCTCGAGGAAGGGGTCGGTGTCGCCTCGGAACTCGAGGATACGCAGACTCTCGTCGACCACCACGCCCGCGGGCCCGAACCGGGCCAGCAGCATCCGGTCTGCTTCCCGGGGTACCTCCGAGACACCGGCCGCCTTCGGGGTGAGCGGCGCCGTGCTCGCTCGTGACGGGCGGGCGTCGCGCGGCACGGAGAGGAAGCGAGGCGGGGCGGTGGTCGCCTTCCTCGAGTAGATCCTGTGCTTCTCGTCGAACGCAGAGAACAGTGCCGAGGAGGCCCCGGCGGTCTCCGCCGGCCCCACGACCAGGAACCCCTCGGGGCGCAGCGCGTAGTGGAAGGTCGCGAACACCCTCTCCTGCAGCCGAGGCTCCAGGTAGATGAGGACGTTGCGGCAGCTGACGAGGTCCAGGCGGGAGTACGGCGGGTCGCGGGTCACGTCGTGGCGCGCGAAGACGCACATCTCGCGGATGGCCTTGCTGATCTGGTAGCGGCCGCCCACCTTGGCGAAGAAGCGCCGCAGGCGCTCGGGGGAGACGTCCCGGGCGATGTTCACCAGGTACGTCCCCTCCCGCGCCTTCGCCAGGGCGGCCTCGCTCAGGTCGGTGGCGAAGACCTGCAGGGAAGGGTTGTGCGACAGCTCGGCCGTGCGCTCCAGCAGGCACATCGCGATCGAGTACACCTCTTCGCCCGTCGCGCAGCCGGGCACCCACACCCGCAGGGGCGCGTCGGGGGGCCGGTCCTTCAGCAGGAGGGGGAGGATCCCCTCGCACAGGGCCTGGAACACCTCCGGGTCACGGAAGAACGAAGTGACCGAGATGAGGCAGTCGTCGTAAAGGGCCTTCGCTTCCGCCGCGTCGCCCTCGAGATGGCGCGCGTACTCGTCGAACGTCTCGATGCGCCTCACCGCCATACGGCGTGCGATGCGCCTCCGCAGCGTCGTCTTCTTGTAGGCGCTGAAGTCCGTGCCGCTGGCCTTGCGCAGCAGGTCCAGGACCCTGGACAGGCCCTCGTGATCGCCTTCCTTGTCGTTCTCCTTCGCGTCCGCGGCCGCCCGCGTTGCCACGCCGGTGGCGAGGTAGGGGTGCCGGCCCAGGCGCACCAGCTCGCGCGCGATGTCCTCGGGGGGCAGCACGAAGTCGATGCCGCCGGCGGCGATGGCGCTCTTGGGCATGCCGTCGTTCTTCGCCGAGCCCGGCTCCTGGGCGAAGGCGATCCCGCCCTCGGCTTCGATCGCCTGGAGACCCAGCGTGCCGTCCGAGCCCATGCCGGAGAGGATTACGCCGATGGCCTGGCTTCCCTGCACGCCGGCCAGGGTCCTCAGGAAGGAATCGATCGGCATGTGGGCGGCGCCCTTCGCGCTCCGCGGCACCAGCTTCAGCACGCCGTCGACGAGGACCATGTCCTTGGAGGGCGGGATGACGTAGACCCGGTCCGGCTCCACGCGCACGTCGCCCTTGACTTCGGAGACCTCCATCTGGGTGGCCTCCGACAAGAGCTCGGCCAGGATGCTCTCGTGGCGCGGGTCGAGGTGCTGCACGAGGACGTAGGCCATGCCGGTGTGTGGGGGCAGGGCTCCCAGGAGCCGGCGGAAGGCCTCCAGTCCGCCCGCCGATGCCCCGATGCCGACGATGGGAAACGAGCGAGGAGAGCCGGGATGGGTGCGCGGCGCACGACCCCGTGCGCCCCGCTTGGGGCCGGCCGAAGGTCCCTGTCTCTTCTTCTTCTTCTTCTCCATGGCCGCCTCCTTTCGACGCGACGTCGCACGACGCCGAGGAAGGCCTGAGGCGCGCGTGAGGGACCGGTCTTCCAGTATAGACCTCGCCGGAGGTCCTGAATAGGCACCCGTGTCTAGCCGGTCAGGCCGACCGCCGCGAAATGGACGCGGGGCACCTCGCTCGCGCGAGGTGCCCGGCCGGATGGTGCGCTTCGTCCTAGTTGTTGGTCTGGATCTCGCTGGCCACGCGGTGCACGCCTTGCACGGAATAGGCGTTCTCGATGGCGCGCAGGTTCTCGCCCAGGTTCTCCGCCTTGCCGGAGAGGAGCACGACGCCGTTGTTGACGGATGCGACGGTGACGTCGTTCATCTTGGCGTCGGTCTTCAGGGAGGCTTCAACGCGGTCCTTGACGTCCGCGTCGGTGACGATGACGCTCATCATCGCCTTCTCGGGCACCACCTGCAGCAGGTTGTTCACGCTCTTCACGCCGTCCACGTTGCGGACGGTCTGCTCGGCCTTGGTCCGATCGGCGGCGGTAGCCACCTTGCCGTGGATCGTGACCTTGCCGTTGATCGTATCGACGTTGGCGCCGTTGACGCTGAAGCCATCCATCGTCAGGAGCGCGATCTTCGCCTTCGTGGTGATCCACGAGTCCTTCACGTCCGCGCGCGCCGCGACGGCGCTGGCGACGACCATGGCCCCGACCAGCGCGACCGTCACTGCAATCTTCTTCATTTGGCCGACTTCCGCTTTCTTGTTCGCTTTTCTGACGACCGCTGCGCCGGGCTGGACCGTCCCGCTTCCCCGACGATCGGCGTGAGACCTTGGCGGCCGGAACGACGCCGCAGGGAACCGTAGTGCAAGCGCCGTGCCGCGCCTCGTGACCGCGATCAGGATGGCGGCGACGGCGGTCCGCTCGTCCGGCCCGCCAGGGCGGCCACGGCGGCGATGAGCGCTTCGGGCTCGACCGGCTTGGAGATCTGCATCCGGAAGCCCGACGCCAGGGCCTGCTGGAGGTCCTGCCCCGGCGCATAGGCCGAGAGCGCGGCCGCGGGCAGAACGCGGCCACCCTCGCGGGCCACGATCTTCCGCATCAGGTCGTACCCACTCCCTCCCGGCATGACGATGTCGCTGAGGAGCACGTCCGGCATCGAGCGCTCGAGCGCGGCCAGTGCCTCCGTCGCCGACGCCACGACGGTGACGACGGCGCCCTGGCCCTCCAGGACGAACTGCAGGACCTCGCCGATGTCCCGGTCGTCGTCCACGATGAGGACGCGGATGCCGGCCAGGGCGCGTTTGTCACCACGCTCCGCCTCCGGCGCCGCTCCCGCCAGCGGCAGCTCGACGGTGAAGGTCGCGCCCTTGTTCTCACCCGGGCTCTCCGCGCGGACGTGGCCGCCGTGGAGCTCGACCAGGTCCTTCACGAGCGCGAGCCCCACTCCGAGCCCGCCGTGCTCACGGGTGCTCGAGCTGTCCGCCAGGCAGAAGGGCTCGAAGAGGTGGGGCAGGACCTCGGGGCTGATCCCCGATCCGCTGTCGATCACCCGGATGCGCGCCAGCACGCCCGCCCGCTCGAGGCGGACTTCGACGCGGCCGCCGCTGGGCGTGAACTTGATCGCATTCGCGACGAGGTTGGCCACGATCTGGCTCAGCCGCTGCGGATCGGCGATGAGCGGCGTGACCGATTCGTCGAGGACGGCCTCGATCCGGATCGACTTCTGCTCGGCCCGTGGTTGCAGGGCCCGGATGGCCGCCTTGATCAACGCCGCCGGCTCCACCGCCCCCAGGTCGAGGCGCAGGGTCGCGGTGGCGACGCACGAGAGGTCGAGGAGGTCGTCGACCAGCTTCGCCTGCGCGCGCACGTTGCGCTCGATGGCATCGAAGGCGCGCGCACGGTCGCCTTCGCCGGTCTCATTCGAGCGGAGGGCGTCGGCCCAGGCCAGGATCGTGTTGAGCGGCGTCCGCAGCTCGTGCGAGACCAGGGCCAGGAACTCGTCCTTGGCCCGGTTGGCCGTCTCCGCGGCCCGCCGCGCCTCCTCGAGCTGGCGGGTTCGCTCCACCTCCAGGGTGCGGGCGCGCAGCATGGAAAAATAGGCGGCCAGGTTCGCCGCGACCACCGAGAGCGCGCGTACGTGCCCCTCACCGTACGCGCCTTCCGCGCCGCGCACGTAGAGCACCCCGATCACTTCGCCGAGCCCGACCAGGGGTAGGGCGAGGTGGGCGTTCGTCACCCGCAACGGTACGGGGGCGGCGTGCGCGTACTCTTCGACGAGCCGGTCCAGGAGCGCGGTCGTCGTGGCCGTGAGCTCCTCCCGCTCGAGAGGCGGCGTCCCCGGCGCGGTGACGAGGCGCGGCGCGCGCCCGGGCTGAGCCTCCAGGACCGCGCACCGCTCGTAGGGCACGAGGGAGCGGAGCAGCTCCAGCACGCGGATCACGCGCTCCTCGGAGCCGTCCGCCGACTCGAGGAGCTGCGCGATGTCGTAGAGCGCCTGGTTGAGGGGCGTCATGGCCCCTTCGACGGCACGGGAAGGCCCGTGAGGACCCCGCGCAGCCCCTCGAACGGCGAACCGACCTCGACCCCGCCCTTCTCGACGCTGAGCCGGCGCACGTCGGTCGCGTGGCGCACGCCGCGTGCCTTGAGCACGGAGAGGCCGCGCTCGAGGCGCCCTCCGATCTCCACGTACTTGAGCTGGATCACGTTGTCGGCGGCGAAGGAGACTCCGTGACCCGACAGTTGCGCGGACCCCAGCAGGTCCGCGACCTCCATGTTCATGTTGAGGGTGACGCCGAGGGCGCGGAAGTGCTTCGCCACCGCGTAGACGAGCTCCTTGAAGCGCCGGTCGGAGGGGACGCCGAGGGCCATGCTGGTCAGGCTGTCGAGCACGGCGCGCCGCGCCCCGCGCTTCTCCACCTCTCGCCGCGCACGATCGAGGAAGCGGTGGGTCGACAGCTCGACGGGCGAGACGTAGCTGAGGGTCAGCAGTCCTCGCTCCTCGAGGGCGGCGAGGTCCCAGCCCAGGCCGTGCGCGATCCCCCGGAGCTGGTCCGGGGTCTCCTCCAGCGTGAAGTGGATCCCGGCCTCGCCGTGCCGCGCCCCTTCCAGGAGGAACTGCAGGCCGAGAAGGGTCTTTCCCGTCCCCGTCCCGCCCTGGACCACCGTCGTGCTCGCGCGGGGCAGCCCGCCTCCGAGCATGGCGTCGAGCCCGGCGACCCCCGTCGGAACCCGTTCCGGGGTCGAGACCGGCCGGCCGGCGGGCCCCTCGGTGATGCCGTCGGGGCTCCGCACCCGCGGGAAGAACGCGAGCCCGTGGACCCCTATCTCGTAGAAGTGGGCGCCGGTGACGTAGTCCGCGCCGCGCAGCTTCAACACCTCCACCTCGCGGACGGTGGTGAGCTCCTGGCGGGAGTTCGTGAACCGGATGATGCCGTCGGCGATCGCGAACTCGGGATCGCTGGCCGCCTCCGCCTCCGTGTACTCACCGACGAGGAGGCTGGCCGCTCCCCAGCCCGCGATGTGCACGGCAAGGTCGTAGACGAACGTTCGCAGGGCGGCGCCTTCGCCGAGGATGTCCCGGACCGCCTTGAAGCTGTCGATGACCACCACCGCGGGCTCCTCGCGCTCGACGCGGCCCGTGATCTCGCCGAGCGTGTCCTCCGCGCCCTTGCCCCGGATCACGGAGCCGAGGTCGGCGAAGACGATCGTTCCCTCGAGCAGGCTCTGGTCGAAGAAGGAGAACTGCTGCATGTATTGCACGAGCTTCAAGGACGGCTCCGAAAGCGTCGTGAAGTACAGGCCCTTCTTGCCCTGCCGGGCCAGGGCGAACAGCATCTGGAGGGAGAACAGGGTCTTGCCGGTGCCCGGCTCTCCGGCGATCACGTTGACGGACCGGACGGGGAGCCCGCCGCCGAGGATGCGGTCGAAGGCGGCGCTGCCCGTCGTGAGGCGCTCCAGGACCGGCCGGTTCGAGCTCAAGGTTGCTCCTCCCGCTTCGGGACGATGCCCCTGTCTCGAAGCTCGGGAATCTGCGCGAGACGATTGACGACGACGGAACCGGTCAGCTCCGCGAGGAGCACCCAGAGCTCGCGGGCGAGCTCGCACAGGGCTTGCGGCGGGTCCAACGCCGGGTCCTTCCAGGCGGGAGGTACGGCGTAGCGGTATTCGAGGGCCTCACGCCGGATGGAGAGGGCGGCCAACTCCGCCCAGAGGGGCGCCGCGCGCTGCGCCGCGCGGCGGAGGAGCGTGGCCGCGGCGGCGGTGCCGAGGACGTCCGCGAGTGCTTCCCAGAGGATCGTGAAGAGGTCAGCGGCGGAGAGAAGGGCGCCGGCCCCGCCGCCGCCTGGGAATCCGCCGCAGGGCACTTCCCCTGCCACCACGGGTGTGGCCCGTCCGGCGGAGGTCACACCGCGCCCCGCCTCAGCCCTTGCGTGCGAGCAGGACGCCGCCCACGATCGCGACACCCACCCCCGCCCACAGCGGGATGTTCACTCGTTCCTTGTCCTTCACCTCGATGTGGAGGGGTCCGAGGTTCACGTTGTCGGTTTGCTTGGTGTAGCTGAACCCGCCGTAGGCCAGGGCCAGCACGCCGAGGGCGAGGAGCACCGCTCCCAGCAGCTTCGTCCCTTTCATGCTTGCCTTCCTCTCTTCTCGTTCACGCGTCTTGTCGCTCACGCGCCGATCGGCCGCAGATCGGCGCGTGAGCGCTCGGCTAGCGCCAGGCCGCGGTCCGGTTGAACACCCCCAGCGCGCGGAGGATGGCGATGAGCAGCGCCGCGCCGAGGATGGCGACGATCCAGCTCGCCGGCGCCGACTGGGCGTGCACACCGAGGGCGCCCGCGACGGCGACGCCGACGAACGACCCGATCACCCCGACGATGACGTTGGCCAGGATGCCCATCTGGGCATTGGTCTTCATCAGGATGCTCGCGAGCCACCCGACCACGCCGCCAATGATCAACGTCATTATCAAACCCATGCGTTCCTCCTGTCGTCGTTTTCCATGGCGTCCCGGCGACTCCGTCGTGGGGGCACGGGGTGCCGGGCCGGTGAGCTATGCAGAAGCGACCTCGTCTCCGTGGCCGCGCGTCTCGGGCGGGCGCGGGCCGGCCAGGGCGGCACCGGCGGCATCGACCCGGCGTGCGACCTCGTCGCCGATCTCCTCGCCCCGGTCGACCACCCGCTCGGCAAGGTCGCGCGCGGAGTCGGCCGCGTCGCGCAACTTCCGTGCGATGCGCTGGCGGGCGGCATCACCCGACTCTCGAGCCAGGAGCAGCGCGACGGCGGCGCCGGTCACGCCGCCGGCCAGGAAGCTGACGAAGGAAGTGAGATCGGGCGTGCGGTGCTTCATGGACACCTCCTCGCGTGTCGTGCGTGCCGGGCCGGAAGGCCGGGATCGACGATGTCCTCCGCCTGCAAGATCGAAGCCATCGCACCCTCCATCGGGCGGCGAGGAGGACTGCGCCAAGTGGTCCTTGTGTTGACGCGGACAAGGGAGGAGACTCCCGGGTTGTAGCCGGATTATGGAATCTGAAACCGCGGGCCCGCGCGCCGTGATCGTCGACGACGACCCCGAGATCCTGAAGGTCCTCGGCGAGCTCGTCGAGCAAGAGGGGTTCGCGGTCACGTGTGCTCCGAGCCTGGAACGGGCCCGCGAGGTGATCGCGGCCACGACGCCCGACGTCCTTCTCGTCGACATCCATCTGCCCGACGGCAGCGGCCTGGATCTCCTGGAGGATCTGGGTCCGGCGGGGCCCGAGGTCGTCTTGATCACCGGCCAGGCGAGCGTCGAGACCGCGGTGGACGCGCTTCGCCGGGGCGCCGCCGACTACCTCACCAAGCCCGTCGACTTCGCCCGGCTCCGGATGATGCTCGGCAACCTGGCCCGCACCCTCGAGATGAAGGGCGAGATCGGGACGCTGCGGACCGAGCTGCGCAAGCTGGGCCGTTTCGGGCCGCTCATCGGGGCCTCCGCGCCCATGCACAAGCTGTACGACTTGATCGGCCGCGTGGCCGGCACCGACGCCAGCATCCTGCTCACGGGGGAGACGGGGACGGGCAAGGAAGTCGTGGCCCAGACCATCCACGCCCTGAGCCGCCGGAGCCGGAAACCCTTCGTCCCCGTGGACTGCGGCGCGATATCCGCGAGCCTGATCGAGAGCGAGCTGTTCGGCCACGAGCGGGGCAGCTTCACTGGCGCCGAGCGGCTGCACAAGGGATACTTCGAGCGTGCCCACCTGGGGACGCTGTTCCTCGACGAGATCACGGAGATGTCCCCGGCGTTGCAGGTCAAGCTCCTCCGCGTGCTGGAGACCGCCAACGTCCTTCGCGTGGGCGCCGACAAGCCGATCGCCGTCGACGTACGCATCATCGCCGCCACCAACCGGCAGCCCGAAGAGGCGGTGGCCGCGGGCAAGCTGCGCGAGGACCTTCTCTATCGCCTGAACGTCTTTCCCATCCCGCTTCCTCCGCTGCGGGATCGCGGCGACGACGTGGAGCGGCTGGCCGAGCATTTCCTCGCCGAGCTCAACGCGGCGGAGGGGAAGGCGAAGCAGATCACCCCCGCCGGACGCGCGCGGCTGCGGCGCCATGCCTGGCCGGGCAACATCCGCGAGCTGAAGAACGTGGTGCATCACGCGTTCATCGTGGCCGATCGGGACCTGGACCTCGAAGCGCTCGACGACGCGGGTGTGGTCACCGCCAAGGACGACTCCTCGAGCCTGCGCATGCCGGTGGGGATCCCGCTCGCGGACGCGGAGCGCCAGCTCATCCTGGCCACCCTCGAACGTTTCGGGGGCGACAAGCAGAAAGTAGCCGCCGCCCTGCAGATCAGCCTGACGACCCTGTACTCCCGGTTGAACGAGTACAAGGCGAGCTGACCGGCCAAACCCCGGGCCGCCGTGGACGAATGGGCGGGAATGGTGGGTTCAGTGGGCTTGGGTTCGGCCCGCCGCGATGGCGGCGGCAATCCTCGCGATCAGGCGTTCGGGATCACAGGGCTTGACCAGCAGATCGGCGGCGCCGGCCTCGAGCGCGCGCGCGCGCCAGTGGTCCTCGCTGTGCCCGCTGAGGATCAGGATGGGGACGGCGACCGCGCGGCTGGAGGGCGCCTTGCGGAACTCGCGGATCAGGTCCAGGCCGTCGGCGTTCGGCATCGAGAAGTCGGTCAGCACCACGTCGGGGTCGAACGCGGCGTGGACGCCCTCCATCGCCCGTGCGACGGACTCGACACACCGGACGGTGGCCCCCGCCATCCTGAGGAGGGCGCAGATGAGCTCTCGGGAGTCGTCGTCGTCTTCCACGACGAGCACACGGGCACCGGCCAGGCGCCCGACCGCCCCCGCCGGCCCGAGGACCACGGCCGGAGCCGGACCCCCCAGTGGGGGAGCATCGGATCCGGTGTGCGGATGAAGGACGGGCGGTCTGTCGCCTTGCATGGTGGGCTACCTGTCACGGTGAGTAGCAATAGCCACGCCACTCCCGGGGGTACACTGTCGTCCGATGTTCTTCCTCGATGCCCGCGCCGCGCGGGTCACGTGGACCGTCCTCGTCTTCGCGGCGGGCCTCTACCTCCTGTACCGGCTCCGGACCCTGCTCCTCCTGTTCGTCTTCTCGCTCTTCTTCGCCTACCTGATCTTTCCCGTCGTGCGCGCGGTCGAGGGCCGGCTTCCGCGCCGGGGCCGGCGCCCGCTGGCCATCGGCGTCGTCTACCTCCTGCTGCTGCTCGCCCTCGTCGCGCTGGGGCTGAGCGTGGGACCGCGGCTCACCGATGAAGTCACGCGGCTGACGGAGAAGGCGCCGGAGATGTCCGAGCGGATCGCGAGCGGACAGATCATCACCGGCGTCCTGCAGAGGCGCGGCTGGGAATCCGCGCGCGTAGGGCAGGTCGAGGAGGCCATGCGCTCCCACGCCGGGCAGATCATCGGTTATGCGCAGCGCGCGCTGACCGCCCTGCTCCAATGGCTGGCGGGGGCGTGGGTGATCGTGCTCGTGCCCGTCTTCGCGTTCTTCATCCTCAAGGATGCCGAGCCCGCGGCGGCGGGGATCGACGGCCTCATCGAGGCCCCCGGGCAGCGCGAGCTCTGGCGCGACATCGCCGACGATGTCCACCTGCTGCTCGCCAAGTACGTCCGCGCGCTCATCCTGCTCTCGGTGATCACGTTCGTGGCGTGGTCGGCGGTGTTCTTCCTCGCCGGCGTGCCCTACCCCGTCGGACTGGCCGCGGTGGGGGGCGGGCTCGAGTTCCTTCCCATCCTCGGCCCCCTCGCCGCCGGCGTGATCGTCGTGAGCGTCGCCCTGTTCAGCGGCTACCCCCACCCCTTGCTTCTCGTGGCCTTCGTGCTGGCCTGGCGCGCCATCCAGGACTACGTCTCGAGCCCTCTCGTGATGGGGCGAGGCATCGAGATCCAGCCGGCGGTCGTGATCTTCGGCGTCATCGCGGGGGGAGAGATCGGCGGCCCGGCCGGGATGTTCCTCTCCGTTCCCGTCATCGCCGCCCTCCGCATCGTCTGGCGTCGGGTGCGGGACTCACGAAGCGTCGCGGCCCGCAAGCGGGCCGGGTCTCCGGCCGAGGGTTCTTGACCGCAGGCGGCGGCCTGAAGTCTACTGGCCGCACCTTGCCCGACCTCGTTCTCGGCACGGAGTGGATCGTGGACGCGCACGGGTGCGATCCTTCCTCGCTGCGCTCGCGCGCCGCCCTGGGCCGGTTGTTCGACCGCATCGTGGCCGAGCTGGGGCTGCACCCCGCGGGCGAGCCGCTCTGGCACGTGTTCCCCGGCCAGGGAGGGATCACGGGCGTGCTCCTCCTGACCGAGTCGCACCTGGCGTGTCACACGTTCCCCGAGCGCGGCTTCGCCGCCTTCGACCTCTATTGCTGCCGGCCGTCCCAGGAGTGGCCGTGGGCGGAGCGATTGGCCGACAGCCTCGGCGCCGCCCAGGTCCGCGTCCGTTCCCTGCCGCGCGGATAGCCAAGAGGCCTCACCTCAATCGCGGAGCACGGCTCTCGATGGAGCAAACGGCCCATGGTGCCCCCGCCGACGCGGATGATACTCGGTGGCCCAGTCGCGCTCGCGGTGGACATGCGGAGGGATCGGCTCGGGCTTCGATTCGGCTCATTCCAGGCGCCCGGATTCGAAGAGCAAGAGGGGGCGCCGACGTGCCAGGGTCCCGGTGGGCGAGCCGCTCGCGATGGGCCGGAATGGAAATCAGAGATCCGACGGGTTGGACCTTGTACGTACGTGTCCTGCGTAACATAATCGCGCCGTGTATTGGGCTCCTGTAGCCCGAGATTGGAGGCTTCCATGAGGCTGGCTCTTCGGTGGGGCGTACCCGTCCTGATGGCCGCCCTGGCCCTGGCCAACGCGGGGTGCGACTCCAAGTCCTCGAAGGGCACGCCCACGGCTCCCCGGGCCCCGGTCGCCGCACGGCCGGGTAACGACGCCGGGAGAGTGAGCGCCATGGCCGTCGCGCCGCCTCTGGGTGCGGCGGGGAGCTTCGCGGTCCTGGGGGCCTCCACGGTGACCAATACCGGCCCGACGGTCGTCAACGGGGACCTGGGGATCAGTCCAGGCGCCGCATGTACCGGACTTCCAGTCCCCTGCACTGGCGGCGGCCCGGGGATCGTGACCGGGACGATACACGCAGCGGATGCGACCTCGCTCGCGGCGCAGACCTCCATCACCACCGCATACAACACCCTGGCCGGCCAGGCCTGCAACCTGGACTTGACCGGCCAGAACCTGGGTGGCCTCACGCTCATCCCGGGCGCCTATTGCTTCTCGTCGTCGGCCCAGTTGACGGGGACGCTCACCCTCGACGGCCAGGGCAACGCGGGTGCCGTGTGGGTCTTCCAGATCGGGAGCACGCTCACGACGGCCAGCGGCTCGAATGTCAACTTCATCAACGGCGGTCAGGCCTGCGGCGCGTTCTGGCAGGTCGGCAGCTCCGCCACGCTCGGGACGACCACGACCTTCCGCGGAAACGTCCTCGCCCTGGCCAGCATCACCCTGAACACCGGCGCCACCAGCAATGGAGGCCTCTTCGCGCGAACCGGCGCGGTGACGCTGGACAGCAACATCGTCAATACCGTCGGGAGCTGCGGCGCTCCCTCTCCCCCTCCGTCCCCGCCGCCGGTGCCGGCACTGCCCCACGGCGCGGGCTGGATTCTCCTGGTCGTGCTTCTCGGCAGCGGAGCCTACATCCTCAACCGCCACTGAGGCGCCCCCGTCTCACCGAGCCCGGCGCACCCCCACCGAGGCGAGCAGGTAGCCGTGCCGGCGCACGGCCGGCACGCGCGCATCGAGCCAGGCGAAGGGCCTGAGGGCGGCGGCGGTCACGCGCGCGAGCGGCGTCGCGTAGCTGTGAAGGGCAAGGTCGGCCATGCGCAACCACCCCGGCACGAACAGGATGGCGGTCTCGGCGACGACCTCGAAGCCGGCCGACTCGAGCATCCGCCGGAGCGCGCGGCGCGAGAAGGACCGCTCGTAGCCGTAGCCGTAGAGCCGGAGCGCCTGGAGGACGGCGGCCAGGAGCGGCCGCAGGAAGGGATCCCACCGGTTCGGCACTCCCACCACGGCGCGGCCGCCCGGCCGCAGCACGCGGTGGATCTCGCCGAGCGCCGTCTCGGGGTCGCGGAAGTGCTCGATGGTGCCCATGGAGTAGACGGCGTCGAAGCTCCCGTCGCGGAAAGGGAGGCGCCGCACGTCGGCCACCGCGGCTCGGAGGCCCGCGTCCGGGAATGCGGCCCCGGCCTGCCGAACGGTCGGCTCGGAGATGTCGACGCCGAAGACGGCCGCCCCCTGCCCGTGCACCCACTGCAGGATCCGCGTGTTCTTGACCTCGTCCCACAGGTCGGTCTTCATGATCCGGCACCGGCCCAGGTCCGGGACGTGCTCGGACAGCAGCCTCTTCTCGTTCTCGAAGTAGTAGGCGGTGGAGGCCGCTCCGCCGAGATCGGGGAACTTCTCCCCGACCTCGTGCCAGAAGCGGCGGTAGCCCGCGCTGAGGCTAGCGGGGACCATCCGCCGCCGGCCGCAGGGGCGTGAGCGTCCCCGTCGCGGGCGGCCCCGCGCGGAGCATCACCAGCGTGAGCACGACCGGCACCCCCACCGCCCACGCCCGCAGGAGGAGCGCGTGGGCCACCAGGCCCGCGTGGTCCGCCAGCTCTCCGAGGAACACGAGGAACACGACCTGGGAGGCGAGCAGCACGCCGAAGGCCGACAGGAAACGCCGCCAGCCCGCGAGGGCCGTCATCCCGAGGGCAAGGAGGAGGCCCGCCTGGAAAGCGGGCAGGAGGGCGAGCGCCCCCTGGGCATCGCCGGGTGTCGTCACCGCCATGGGCGTGTGCGGACCAAGGGAGGCGACGGCCCGCGCGGCACCGAGCACCACGCGCGTGAGAGCGGCGCCGCCGATGATGGCGAGGATGGCCGCGGCACCCAGGGCGGTACCGGCGTGCGCGGCGGCCCGCGCCCACCTCCGGGGTGCCGGAGGCTCCCGCCACAGCGCGAGCAGCACCACGAAGGTGGCGGCCAGCACCAACTGATGGAAGCCGTGGACGAGGAACAGGGGCGAGCCGGCCAGGGCCGGGGGAAGGGCCAGCAGGAGCAAGCGGGCGATGGCGAGGGCAGTGAAGAGCGGGGGCGCCGCCGCGAGGGCCAGGGCGCGCCGGAGCCAGCTCACGCGAGCCGTGAGCACGCCCGCGACATAGAGGGGGATGAGGGCCGTGGCCAGGCACTCGGGGGTCACCGTGAAGGCCCCGCGGGTCGTGGCCAGCACGTTGCCGGATACGGCGGCGGCGAGCCCGGCCGCGGTGAGGATGAGCGCGGCGGCGCGAGCGGTCCAGGCCCCGGCCGCGAGCAGGGCTTCGCTCCGCGCGATCCAGGGGCCGCAGAGCGCGAAGGCGACCAGGAGCACGGCGGCCCGAGGCGCAAAGCGCCGCACCCACGCGGAGAGCGTGCCGTCTTCGCCGGCGCCGTCATCGACTCGTCCCTCCGCCGTCCCCCCGGTGGTCGCTCGCAGGGCCGTACGCATCCACAGGAAGACGTAGCCGCCGGTGGCGACGACGAGGATCGCCGGCCAGACCTGGAGATGGAGAGCACGGAAGAGCGCCGGCGAGGCGGCGGCGCGGCCCAGGGTCGCGATGCGGACGGTGTTCAGGCCGAGGACGAAGGCGACGGCGCCGGCGGCGCCGGCAAGGCGGGCACGCCAGGAGACCGGACAGGCGAGGATGGCGGCGAGGCACAGCGCGAGCACGTCGGTCCCGCTGCACTCGAGGGTGACGGCGATCGGCACCGCCGGGCGACCGCCGTACTCGTCCGCCGCCTGCTCCTGCAGTCGCGTGACGGGGAGAACGAGCCGCTCCTCCACCCACGGGGTGCGGAGGAGGGCGAACAGCCCGAGGCTCCAGACCAGCGCCGCCAGCAGGAAAGTGGTCGCTCGACGCGGCTCCGCGGGCATTGGACGAGTGACCGCATTCTAGTCCGCCCTGGAGGCGTGCGTCCCGCCTCAAGCCTCTTCCAGCGCCCGGATCTCGCCGTCGGCGTGGCGCAGCCGGAGGGCCAGCGCCCGCGCGAGCCCGGCGAAGAACTGGCGCCCGAGGCGCGGATGCTCCTCCGCCAGCGCCTCGAACCGCTCGCGCGAGACCGCGAAGAGGTCCGTCGCCGCCTCCGCCACCGCGTCGGCGGAGCGCAGCCCGCCATCGAGGAACGCCATGTCGCCGAAGAAGTCTCCGCGCGTGAACGTCGCCACGTGGTACTCCTGCGTGTCGCCCAGGCGGAGCACGATCCTCACCGTGCCCCGGCGGATGAAGAAGATCTCGTCCCCCGCGTCGCCCTGCCGGAACACGCGCTCGCCCGCGGCCAGGCTGCGCTCCACCACGCACGCCGCCAGCTCGCGGACGGTCTCCTCCTTCCGACCCTTGATGAAGTCGATGTCGGAGAGCTCGAGCGGCGCCGCCTCGTCGCTCGTCGCGCGCCCCGCCTCCTCGAGGATGCGGTCCTCCGCCCATTCGAGCGCGTCCGAGAGCTGGTTGAACACCCGCACGCGGCTGGCCGGCTTCACGAGCCCCACCTCGTCGAAGTAGGCGCGCAGGTCCTGGCCGCTGGGCAGGCTCTTGGGCAGCGCGCTGAACAGGAGGTACGCTCCGCGCTCCGCGAGCTGCGCCTCCATCTGCTCGAGGATATGGACGGCGGTGAGGTCGACGGAGCGCACGCGCCGGAGATCGAGGATCACGTAACGGCGGGCCTTCAAGTCGGCCGACAGCTCGGACAGGAGCTCGTCGGTGGTGCCGAAGAAGAGGTTCCCCTCCAGCTCGCAGACGACGGTCTGGCCGCCGTGCTTCTCGAGGAGCGCGACGTCCTCGGGCAGCCGCCGCTGCTTCGAGAAGACGCGGTCGCCGTAGGTCTTCCGGTGGATCACGCGGCCCCGGATCTGGTCGCGGATGAACAGGATGATGGCCAGGGCCACCCCGGTTCCGGAGGCGGCGATCAGCCCCACGCCCACGGCCACGACGATCACCGTCGCGACCACCAGGAAGTCGAACACCGTCGAGCGCTGGCGCAGCAGCCGGAAGCTCGTGCGGTCGAACATCCGCCCGGCCACGACGACGAGGATGCCGGCCAGCCCGGCCAGCGGGGCCCAGGCCACGAGCGGGCCCAGGAGCAGGAAGGCGACGAGGACGAACACGCCTTCGAGCACGCCGGAGAGCCGCGTGCGCCCGCCGCTGGCGAGGTTCACGAGCGTCGCGCCCGACGTGCCCGCGCCGGGCATGCCGCCCACGAGGGTGGCGGCCAGGTTCGCGAGGCCCTGGCCGATCACCTCGCGGTTCGAGTCGTGGCGCGTGCGCGTCAGCGCGTCCACCACCACGCACGTCTTCAGGGTGTCGATCGAGAGCAGGACGGACAGGGTGAGGGCGGGCACCACCACGAGGGCGAGGTCGGCCGCGTGCAGCGCGCCGAGGGCCGACCACCGGGCGGCGAAGGCCTGCGCGAAGGAGCCGGTCGCTCCCCCGCCGAGCGCGCCGATGACGAGGTGGTTGTCGTGCAGGGTGAGGAGGTCGGGCCGCACGAGCCCGAGCGCGAAGTAGCACGCCACCCCGCCGAGCAGGCCGACGATGGCCGCGGGCACCGCGCGCGTCAGCCGCGGCGCGGCCAGCATCAGCACGATCGTGACCAGACCGACGGCGAGGGCCGGCCACTGCCACAGCGACGGCGAGCTCACGCCGGTCCAGAGGGCGACCGCCTTCGGGAAGCCGAACAGCCCGGGGAGCTGCTTCAGGAAGATCACGACCCCCACGCCGCTCAGGTATCCCGTGACCACCGGGTACGGGATGTACTTGATCAGCGTGCCCCCGCCCACCGCGCCGTACGCCATCTGCAGAAAAGCGGCGAGGAGGCCGACCAGCATGACGAGCAGGAGCACGCGCTCGGGGTCGGCGGCGGCGGCGCCGCGCGTCGCCTCGAGGACGAACGCGCCGAGGACGGCGGCGGCGGGCGCGCACGGACCGGAGATGAGGCGGTCCGTGCCCCCGAACAGGGGAGCCACGATCCCGATGGCGGTGGCGCCGAGGAGCCCCCACACCGCGCCACGCGCGGCGTACTGCGGACCGGCCAGCGAGTAGACGGCGACGCCGAAGGCGATGGAGGCGGGCAGGGCGACCAGCATGGAGGCGAGGCCGCCCCACACGTCGCCGGCCAGCGTCTCCTTCGAGGGGACCATCACCCGACCCTCGCGCATGGCCGCGATTATGCGCGCCCGCGCCGGCGGGCGGGAGCGATCCGCTCGCTGCCAACGATGGATCATACGGCTCAGGGCCCGCGGACCGGATGCTACGATCCGGCCTCATGCGCCGCCCGTTCGCGCTCGATGCGGCGGATGAACAGATCTGTCGTTCAGCAGCGAAAGCTCTATGATTGAACACCCACTTCAGGAGGAGGACATGGCCAAGCGAACGCCGGCTCGACCGGCCCGCACGAAAGCCGCCCCGGGCTCCCTTCGCCTCACCGGCATCGAGGTGCTACCGGAAGGCGCGCTTGCCGCGCCCGCTCCGAAAGCGAAGTACGCGCATTGCTACACGACCGGCCCTTTCCAGCTGCCCCAGAACCCGGGATCGCTCGACTGGGTGCTCCTGAACAACGATGTGACCCCACAACCGGCGCGGGTGACCGTCTTCCGATGCCCGATCGGAGCGGCAAAGATCGCTCTCCCTCCGGGGCCAATCGTCGTCACGCTGCAACCCGGGATGAGCACGCACAACGCGAACACGTATCCGGCGGGTTCCATCTATGAGGTTCAGGTCGAGTGCGACAGCCAACTCGTCTTTCCCTACGCCTCGGTCTGGCCCTCGAATTGGGGCGTCATCATTCCGGGCAGCCAGACG
Organism: Vicinamibacteria bacterium; assembly: GCA_041481445.1. Classification (GTDB taxonomy): domain Bacteria; phylum Acidobacteriota; class Vicinamibacteria; order Fen-336; family Fen-336; genus AA29. Next base: position 3,202 of record JBGPBV010000022.1, on the reverse strand, counting down.
AGCGCGGGCGCGTTCTTGGCGCGCATGCCATAGCCCCGCGGTGAGCGCGGAGAGCTTCGTCTTCGCCTGCGGGCCCCGCTGGCTGGTTCAGCCAAGCTAGGGCTGGGGCCGCGCCTCCGGGCGCGGCGGCTCGGAACGCTTCTCGATCAGGAACGCCGCGAGGTCGGCCATGTCGCCGGGCCGGAAGCGCGGCCAGAGCACGCCCAGCTTGCGCGATTCCTCTTCCATTCTCGGCGCGTGGTTCCACATCGCCGCGATGATGGCGATGGGGTCGTCGAGCTGGGGCGCCGTGGCCAGGTCCGGTCCCAGCGGCCGGCCCGCGGAGACGGTGTGGCACATCGCGCAGCGTTCGTCGAAGAGGCGGGCCCCGCGAGAGGGCGTGCCGCGAACGTCGGCGTAGTTGACGAAGTAGAGGTAGGCGATGATGTCCGCCATCTCCACGCCCGAGAACTGGGTGTGGCTGATCCCGCGGCGGGCGAACTCCGCGACCATCCCCTGGCCGTGGTTCCACATGACGCCGGCGATGGCCGACACCGAACCGATCAGCTCCCGGGGTTGCGTCCCGAGGTCGGGGCCGCCGCGCCCGCCCTTCCCGCCCACCGAGTGGCAGGCGTCGCAGTGCTTCACGGCGAAGAGGTCGCGCCCCCGCCGCGGGCTGCCGGGCTCGAAGTACACGGGCTCGGAGCGCGGACCCGCGTTGTCGGCCTGCAGGTAGCCGAGCAGGTCCCCCATCTCCCGACCCGCGAACCTGGGCCAGGGAATGCTCTGTCCCCGCATCAGCTTGGCCATCTCGGGCCCGTGGTTCCACATCGCCTGGGCCAGGAAGATGGGCGAGAAGCGCCCCCGGTAGCGGTCGAGGCTCGGCCCGGGCTTGTCCCAGGAGTCGCCGCCTCCGTGACAACGCACGCATCCCTTGGCGACGAACACGGCATGGCCCGCCGCGGGGTTCGCCGGCTCCCCGACTTCGGTCAGGTAGTAGCGGTAGGCGGTGAGGAAGGCGACGAGGTCGGCCATCTCGCGGCTCGTCATCGTCGGCGCGGGGATCTTGAGGTCCTGCATCTTCTCCCGCATCACCGGGGAGTGGTTCCAGAAGGCGCCGGCGATGTCGAGCACCGTCCCCGTCAGGTGGATGCGTCCGAGGTCGGGCCCTACGCGCGCCTCCTCTCCGCCGAGGGAGTGGCAACGGACGCAGGACTTTTGCACGAAGAGCCGTGCCCCCGCCGTCGGGTTGTCCGGCAACTCCACGGAGAGGCGCACGGAGGGCGGCTCGGCCGCCGCGAGCACGCTCAGGCCGAGACCCGCCGCGCCCAGGAGCAGGGCGCGCATCAGCCACCCACCTCGACCATCCCCTGGCCGAGGTGGTCGGTCGGGGTCTTCGGCGCCGCCTCCTCAAGCTCCCAGATGGAGACGATCGGAAACAGCTTCGTGAACCCCATGTACAGCAGCGTGAAAGCGGCAAAGCAGCCCGCCATCAGCGACCACTCGACCCAGCTCGGGGCGTACCGGAAGCCGTGGATCGGCGCCCGCGGGTTCGAGAGCGAGGGCACCACGATCGTGAGGCGCTCGAGCCACATCCCGATGTTGACCGAGATCGACGCCACCACGGTTCCCGACACCGTACGCGTCCTGTTGTTGGCCAGGATCACGAACGGGATCACGAAGCAGAAGGCGAACATCGCCCAGAAGTAGGGGGCGAAGCGGCCCGAGAACTTGGCGTCGAAGACCGCGATCTCGGTGGGGTCGTGCGCGTACCAGGTCGTCAGGTACTCCGCGAAGGTGAAGTACAGCCACAGGCACGCCATCACGAGCAGGAGCAACCCGAGGTTGTTGAAGTGGATCGGCTTGAGGTGGGCTTCCAGCCGGTACACCTTCCGCACGATCGCCATCGCGGTGATGATGGCCGCGATCCCCGAGAAGATCGCGCCGACCACGAAGTACGGCCCGAAGATCGTGGAGTGCCACATCGGCTGGATGGTCATCGCGAACACCCACGACACCACGGTGTGGACGGAGATGGCGATCGGAATCACCAGGATCGCCATCACGCCGATGGTTCGCTCGAGGCGGTGCCATTGTTGCGGCGTGCCCGTCCAACCCAGCGACAGGCGCGCGTAGAGCCGGTGGCGCCAGCCTCCCGTGCGATCCCGCAGGAGCGCGATGTCCGGGATCAGGGGCAGGAACAGGTAGACGCTGCTGGCGGTGAGGTAGACGCTGATGCTGGTCACGTCCCACAGCAGCGGAGAGCGCAAGTGGGGGTGCAGGATGACGTTCAGGGCGCGATCCGGCCGCCCCAGGTCCAGCAGCACGTTGCCGACGCCGAAGAAGAGCACGAGGACGGTGATCACCTCGGCCATTCGCGTGATCGGCCGGCGCCACTCCGCCTGGACGATGCGCAGGATCGCCGAGATCAGTGTCCCCGCGTGGGAGACGCCGATGAAGAAGACGAAGTTGGTGATGTAGAGCCCCCAGTACACCGGCCGCCCCAGCCCCGTGGCCCCGAGGCCATGGATGAGCTGCCACGACCAGGCGATGGCCGCCCAGGCGACCACGGCGGCCAGGCCGAGGGCCCATCGCCGGAAGGAAGGCCCCGTCGTCAGGACCGGCTCGAGGATCTCGTGTTCTGCGGGCATGGCTACTCGCCCTCGCGCAGGTAGACCACCTTGGGCCGCGTTCCGAGCTCCTCCATGAAGCGGAAGGCGCGGGCGCTCCCGGCCAGCGGCGCCACCGGGTCGTGGGGATCTTCGAGATCGCCGAAGAGCAGGGCCTCGGCGGGACAGGTCTGGACGCACGCCGGCACGTAGTCACCCGGCGCCAGGTCGCGCCCGGCCGAGCGGGCGCGCTCGCGGGCCAGCATCAAGCGGTGATGACAGAACGTGCACTTCTCGACGACGCCCTTGGGCCGCACCGACACGTCCGGGTTCATCATCGAAGCCATCGACTGGGGCCACTCCGGCGTGGTCCAGGTGAACACCTTGACGGCGTAGGGACAGGCGTTGGTGCAGTAACGGCAGCCGATGCAGCGCGGATAGATCTGGGCGACGATGCCTTCGGAATTCAGGTAGGTGGCGCTCGTCGGACAGACGTCCGTACACGGGGGCCGCTCGCAGTGCTGGCACATCAGGGGGAGCATGGCGGCCCCGGCGCGGCCCGGCACCTCGGCCGGCACGAGCTGCAGCCAGGTCATGAGGCGGCCTTCGGCCGC
>JBGPBV010000021.1:0-63187 GCA_041481445.1 Vicinamibacteria bacterium | reverse complement strand
TCCTTGATGTTCTGCACGACGGCGTTGACGGGCACCATCGGGTAGCGCTCTCCGAGCTGCACGTTGCCCGAAGGGCTGATCGTGTTCGCCCCCGCGATTGCCGCGACGACCTCGTCGGGAGACATGTTGTACGCGCGCAAGCGGCCGGGCTTGACCCCCACGACCACGCTCCGCGCACTGCCGCCGAAGGGCGGAGGGGCAGAGACGCCGGGCAAGGTCGCGAAGAGCGGGCGTACACGGTTGAGGGCCAGGTCCTGCATCTCGCCGACGGAGCGAGTGTCGCTCGAGAAGACCAGGTTCCCCACGGGGACGCTCCCGGCGTCGAAGCGCATGACGAAGGGGGGGACGGTTCCCGGAGGCATGAAGGCGCGCGCGCGATTGACGTAGGAAACGGTCTCCGACATCGCCTGGGACATGTCCGTTCCGGGATAGAACTGCAGCTTGATGATGGCGGCGCCCTGAATGGACTTGGACTCGACATGCTCGATGCCGGTGATGTAGAGGAAGTGGTATTCGTAGTAGTAGGTGAGATAGCCCTCCATCTGGGCAGGGTCCATGCCGCCGAAGGGCTGCGCCACGTAGATCGTCGGAACCCCGAGCGGAGGAAAGATGTCCCGCGGCATCTGTCGCAGGGCCAGCACCGCGCTCAGCGCGGCCCCGATGATCACGACGACAACGGTCAGGGGCCGCTGGAGGGCGATCCGAACGAGGCTCATCGGCGTAAGTCGGAAACCGTAGTCTAAAACCGAGTAGCGGTCAAGAGGACCGCAACCTTCGCATCCGGCCCGGTCCGGAGCCATTGACGCGATATCGGGATCCGAGTACGGTCACCGATGTGAAGACGCCCACCAAGGAGGTCGAACGCGAGTTCCTGCTCGGCTTCTGGAAGCTCCACATCCTGCACCACGCCGGCGAGGAGCCGGTGGTGGGGCAGTGGGTCATGCGTGAGCTGAGGCGACACGGCTATGAGGTGAGTCCGGGAACCCTCTATCCACTCCTCGCGCGAATGGAGGCGCGTGGCTGGCTCCGCTCCAAGGTGGATCCAGACGGAGGCCCGAGGGCTCGGAAGGAATACACCCTGACGCGCGAAGGCCAGTCGGTGTTGGCCCTGCTTCGACGGCAGGTCGAAGAGCTCTACCGCGAGGTCGTCATGGGTGACCGGGGTCTGACCGGACGGCCGGTGCGGGCGGACTCGTAGACGGCGAGGACGAGGGCCAGCGACCGCCGGCCCTCCTCCCCCGGCACCAGCGGCGCGCGCGGCTCGCGGACGGCGCCCGCGAAGTCGGCGAGGATCCGCGCATGGCCGGTCGGGGCGAGGCCGGTCGGGCTGCTGCCCGCGCCGGGGGCGGGCGCGGTCGCACCCGGGCGCAGCGAAGGATCGATCGCCGGCACCATATCGCCGTCCCAGCGCACGATCGCCTCCGCCTCGAGCTGCACGCCGCCGCGCGTGCCGTAGACCTCCACGCGGTGGGGGAAGCCGGGCGCGGCCGCGGTCGTGGCCACGATCGAGCCGAGCGCGGCGTTCGCGAAGCGCAACGTCGCGACCACGTCGTCCTCGACCTCGATCGCGTGGGCGACCGTCGTGGCGCAGGCCTGCACCTCCTCGACGTCGCCCATGAACCAGGCGAGGAGGTCGGCGATGTGGATGCCCTGGTTCATGAGGGCTCCGCCGCCGTCCTGGGCCCAGGTCCCGCGCCATCCCGCGCTGTCGTAGTAGGCCTGCGTGCGGTGGTAGGGCACCAGGGCCAGCCCGAGCACGGGCGTGCCCAGGTCGCCGGCGGCGATCGCGCGATGCACCAACTGGTAGGCGGGCTCGGTCCGGCGCTGCAGGGCGACGGCCAGGACGACGCCGGCCGACCGGGCGGCCTCGATCATCGCGTCCGCGTCGGCGACGGTCAGCGCCATCGGCTTCTCGACCAGCACGTGCTTGCCCGCGCGAGCGGCCGCGATCGCCTGTCGCGCGTGGGCGCCACTCGGCGTGCAGATGCAGACGGCGTCGACGTCGGGACGCGCCAGGAGCGCCTCGTCGCTCGTCTCGCAGGGGACGCCGAACTCCGCGGCGGCGGCCGCCGCCTTCGACGGATCCGACCGCGACATCGCGACCAGGCGCGCCCCCGGCGTGGCCGCGATGGCCTGGGCGTGGTAGCGCGCGACCATGCCCGCGCCCAGGATGGCGAGGCGGAGCGGCTCGGTCACTGAGAGGCGGCGGTGCCCAGCGGGAACCGGAAGAAATCCCGCGCGTTGGTGAAGCAGACGGACGTCACCAGGCGGCCCAGCAGCTCGCGGTCGTCGGGCACCAGCCCCAGCCGCACGTCGTGGCCGAGCAGGTTGCAGAGGATCCGGCGGAAGTAATCGTGCCGGGAGTACGACAGGAAGCTCCGCGAGTCGGTGATCATCCCCACGAAGCGCGAAAGCACGCCCATGTTCGAGAGCGTGCGGAACTGGGCCTCGATGCCGTCCTTCTGGTCCAGGTACCACCAGGAGGCGCCGTACTGCATCTTGCCGGGGATGGTGCCGTCGTTGAAGTTGCCGGCCATGGTCGCGAAGAGCTCGTTGTCGCGCGGGTTGAGGTTGTAAAGGATCGTGCGGGCCAGCGACTCGCGGCGATCGAGGCCGTCGAGGAACGCAGCCAGGCCGCGCGCCATCTCGAAGTCGCCCATCGAATCGCCGCCCACGTTCGGGCCCAGCTTCGCAAGCAGCCGGGTGCTCACGTTCCGGTAGGCGCCGAGGTGGAACTGCTGGACCCATCCGCGCTCGAAGTCCATCCGGGCCATGCGATGGAGGAGGGCGGCCTGCAGGCCGAGGCCGGCCCGGGGCTCGACGCTGCGGCCGGCGCGCAGCGCGTCGAACGCCACGGAGACGGTGGAGTCGGCGTAGGCGGCGGCGAGAGGCAGCGTCTCCAGGCCGTGGTCGGAGGCGCGGCACCCATGCTCGTGGAAGACCTGATGGCGCGCATCGAGTGCCTGCACGAGGTCGTCGAACGAGCGCACGGTGCGATTCGCGGCTGCTTCCAGCTTGCCGACCCAGGCGTTCCAGGCCTTCGGATCGTCGAAGGCGAGCCCGGCGTCCGGCCTCCAGGTGGGATACACGCGCGTGGCAGGATCCTTGCGGGCGGCGAGCTGGCGATGCGGCTCCAGCGAGTCCACCGGATCGTCGGTCGAGCACACCACCGCCACCTTCCACGACGCGAGCAGCCCCATGGTCGTGAAGGCGTCCTCGGACTTCAGCCGCTCGTTGCAGCGGTCGAAGATCTCGCGCGCGTTGGCGGGGGAGAGCAGCCGGTCGATACCGAACGGCCGCTTGAGCTCCATCGCCGTCCAGTGGAAGAGCGGGTTGCGCAGGGTCTCGGGCACGGTGCGCGCCCAGGCCTCGAACTTCTCCCAGTCCGAGGCGTCCCCCGAGCAGCAGCGCTCGGGCACGCCGCAGGCGCGCATGGCCCGCCACTTGTAGTGGTCACCCTCCAGCCAGATCTCGGTGATGGACCGGAAGCGGTGGTTGGAGGCCATCAGCTCCGGCGAGAGGTGGCAGTGGAAGTCCACGATGGGCAGGTCGCGCGCGAAACGCGTGTAGAGCTCGCGCGCCACCTCCGTCTCCAGCAGGAAGTCGTCGTGGATGAAGGGTCTCATCGGCTCCTCAGGCCAGCTTCTCGGCTGTGATGGGCTCGAGCCTCGGCGCGAGCAGGTGGTGCACCACGAAGGCGACGAGGTAGGCGAAGGCGCAGACCCCGAACAGGAAGGCGTAGCCCTGGGCGGCCGGGAAGTGGTCGAGGATCCAGCCCGAGAACCAGGGGAAGAGCATGCCGCCCACCGAGCCGGCCATGCCCCCCAGACCCACGATGGTGCCGACGTCCTTCTTCGGGAACATGTCGGAGACGGTCGTGAACAGGTTCGCCGACCAGGCCTGGTGGGCGGAGGCGGCGAGGCCGATGATCAGGACGGCCTCCCAGTCCCCGACCTTCGTCACGGCCAGGATCGGCAGCACGAGCAGCGCGAAGAGGAACATCCCCGTCTTGCGCGCGCGCGTGACCGTCCAGCCCAGGCCGCGGAGGTAGCCCGTGAACCAGCCGCCGGCGATCCCGAGCACGGTCACGATCCCGTAGATGGTCACGATGTGGATCCAGCTGTGCTTGATGTCGAGGCCGCGCGTGCGCCGGAAGTAATCGGGGAGCCAGATGAGGAAGAACCACCAGATGGGGTCGGTGAGGAACTTGCCCATGATGAACGACCAGGTCTGGGGCAGCCGCAGCGAGCGCAGCGAGCCCATGGGCGCGCCGCCCTCCGTCCCTGGCTCCTCGATGTCGCTGTGGATGTAGTCGTACTCCGGGCGCGCCAGCCGGCGGCTCTTCAGGGGCACCTCGTAGAAGGGGATCCAGAGAAGGAGCCACAGGAACCCGGCCGTGCCCGCCATGACGAAGGCCCAGCGCCAGCCGAGCGTGAGGGCGACGGCGGGAATGGCCAGGGGCGCGATCAGCGCGCCCACGTTGGTGCCGGAGTTGAAGATCGCGGTGGCCAGGGCGCGCTCCTTCCGCGGGAACCACAGCGCCACGGCCTTGATCGCGGAGGGGAAGTTGCCGCCTTCGCTGATGCCCAGGAAGATGCGCGCGGCGAAGAAGCCGCTCACCGAGCCCACCAGGGCATGGCAGACGGCGGCCGTGCTCCAGAGCGTGATCGAGACCGTGTAGCCGATCTTGGTGCCGTAGCGGTCGACGAACCACCCGAACAGGAGCAGCCCCAGCGCGTACGCCCCCGCGAAGGCGGAGTTCACGAGGCCGAACTGCTCGTTCGACCAGCCGAGCTCGGCGTCGAGGAACTCCTTGATGAGGGCCAGGATCTGCCGGTCGATGTAGTTGACCGTTGTCGCGAAGAAGAGCAGGGCGCAGATCACCCAGCGGTAGCGGCCGATCACTGGTTCACGCCGCTGGCCAGGAAGCCCCCGTCCACCGCGAGCACGTGGCCGTTGACGAAGCTGGCGGCGTCGGACGACAGGTACACGGCCGCCCCCACCAGCTCCTCCGCGCGGCCGAAGCGGCGCAGGGGCGTGCGCGCCAGCAGCTCGTTCCCGCGCGGCGTGCCCTCGATGAGCTTGCGGTTGAGGTCGGTGGGGAAGACGCCGGGGGCGATCGCGTTGACGTTCACCCCGCGCGGGCCCCACTCGACGGCCAGCGACTTCGTGAGGGAGCCGACGCCGGCCTTGCTCGCGGAGTAGGCGGCGACCTCCATGAGGGAGACGAAGGTGGCCAGGGAGGCGATGTTGACGATGCGGCCGGAGCCCTTCTCCAGCATGTGCCGGCCGAACACCTGGCAGGCGCGCAGGGTCCCGGTGAGGTTGGTGTCCACGATCGCGTTCCACTCCTCGTCGGTGATGTCGAGGGTGGGCCGGCGCTGGGTCCGCCCCGCGCAGTTGACCAGGATGTCCACGCGCCCGAACTCCTTCACGACCGCCACCAGCGCGTTCTCCAGGGTCCGGCGGTCGGTCACGTCGCTGGTGACGCGCAGGGTGCGGCGTCCGAGCGCGGCCACCTCGTCCGCCGCCGCCGCCACCTGGTCCTCGCGGCGCGAGGTGGGGATGACGTCGGCGCCGGCTTCGGCCAGGCCGCGGGTGAGGGCGCGCCCGATGCCGGAGGTCCCGCCCGTCACCACCGCCACCTTGCCCGTCAGGTCGAGAGGACGATAGGGCACGCGCTCACCTCCTGCCTACCAACTATGCACCGTCCCGTCTTCCTTCCGGTTCACCGGGAGGTACGCGCGCTGGTAGGGATGCCGGGCAGCCAGCGCTTCGTCGATGTCGACCCCCAGCCCCGGCGCCTCGCCCGGGTGCATGAACCCGTCCTCGAAACGATAGTGATGCGGGAACACGCGGTCCGTCTCCTCGTCGTGCCGCATGTACTCCTGGATGCCGAAGTTGTGCACGCTGAGGTCGAAGTGGAGGGCGGCGGCCATGCACACGGGCGAGAGGTCGGTGGCCCCGTGAGAGGCCGTGCGCACGTGGAACAGCTCGGCCAGGTGCGCGATCCGCCGCAAGTGCGTGAGGCCGCCCGCGTGCACGACCGTGGACCGGATGTAGTCGATGAGCTGCTCGCGGATGAGCAGGTCGGCATCGTGGATGCTGTTGAACACCTCGCCCACCGCGATCGGGGTCGTGGTGTGCTGCCGGATGAGACGGAAGCCCTCCTGCAGCTCCGCCGGCACCGGGTCCTCCATCCAGAACAGGCGATGGGGCTCGAGCGCCCGTCCGAGGCGGCCGGCCTCGATGGGAGTCAATCGGTGGTGCACGTCGTGGAGCAGGTGCAGGTCCGGACCGAACTCCCGGCGCAGGCGCGCGAAGAGGGCGGGCACGAACTCGAGGTACTTCTCGGTGCTCCAGACGTTCTCGGCGGGCAGGCCGCGCTCCGCGGGCTCGTAATGCATCGTCCCCTTGCCCACGCCGTACGTCGAGGCGAGGCCCGGGATGCCGGACTGCGCGCGGATGGCCTTGTAGCCCATCCCGGCGTAGGTTCCGACCGCGGCCACCGTGTCCTCGAGGTCCTTGCCGTTGGCGTGGCCGTAGACCATGACCGCCTCTCGTGAGGCGCCGCCGAGGAGGCGGTAGACGGGAAGGTTGGCCGTCTTGCCGAGGATGTCCCACAGCGCCGTGTCCACGGCGGCGATCGCCGTCATCGTGACCGGCCCCCGCCGCCAGTACGCGCCCTTGTAGAGGTAGTGCCAGGTGTCCTCGATCCGGCGCGCGTCGCGTCCGACGAGGAGCGGCACGACGTGCTCGGTGAGGTAGGCGGCCACTGCCAGCTCGCGTCCGTTGAGGGTCGCGTCTCCGAGGCCGTAGATTCCGTCCTCGGTCGTCAGCTTGAGGGTGACGAAATTGCGCCCGGGCGAGCAGACGATCACCCGCGCGTCCGTGATCTTCACGCGCCGCGCCTCCAGCGTCCCATTGATAGAAGATGCGTGAGTCTACTCGAACGATCGGCCATCGGATCCTATATCATATATGTTCCGCTTGACAGTCCCGGTTTCCGAAAGCTAGTCTACGGTTTCCGAGTTTCCGAGCCCATGGCTTCCCCCTCATCGACGGGTCCGGACGGTCGCTCGCCCACGCCCGTTCCGCGCCCGCTGAGCCGCCGCGAGCTCTTCCGCTTCGGCCGTCCCACGCGTGACGACGACGGCCACTGGATCCGCGTCCATCGCGCGGCGATGGCCTGCCGGTTCGAGGTCCTCCTCGACGGCCGCGACGCCGCCCACGTGCCCGCGGCGCGCGAGGCGCTCGACGAGGCGGACCGCATCGAGGCCGCCCTCACCGTGTTCCGCGAGAGCGCCCTCGTCCGGGTCAACCGCACCGCGCACGAAGGCGCCGAGGTCGACGCGGAGCTGTTCGCGCTGCTCGTGCGGTGCCAGGAGCTGTACGCGGCCACCGAGGGCGCGTTCGACGTCACGAGCACGCCGCTGAGCCGGTGCTGGGGTTTCCTGCGCCGGGAGGGCCGCCTCCCCGGCGACGCCGCGATCGCGGCCGCCCGCGCCCTGGTCGGCATGTCGGGCGTGGAGCTGGACGAGGCGGCGCGCACCCTGCGCTTCCGTCGCGCGGGGATGGAGCTCAACCTGGGCGCCATCGGCAAAGGATACGCCCTGGACCGCATGGCCGCCCTCGTGCGTGCGCGGGGAGCCGCGCATGCCCTGCTGTCCGCCGGCGGCAGCAGCGCGCTGGCGGTGGGGGGGCGCGGCGCCGGCTGGACCATCGACATCCGGTCGCGGCAGGTCCGCAAGCCCTGCCTGGCCCGCCTGACCCTGCGCGACGGCGCGCTGGCCACGAGCGGCGCGGGCGAGCAGTTCTTCGTGGTCGAGGGCCAGCGCTACGGCCACGTCATCGATCCCCGGACGGGATGGCCGGCCTCCGGCGTTCTCAGCGTGAGCGTGGTGACGGCGCAGGCGGCGGTGAGCGACGCGCTCTCGACCGCGTTCCTGGTCGGCGGGATCGAGCTGGCGCGGCGCTACTGCGCGGCGCATCGCGAGACGCTCGCCCTCCTGACCCCCGACGACGGGACGGAGCGGCCGCTGGTGCTGGGCGCCTTCACGGGCGCGGCGGTGGAGGAGGCGTGAGAGACACCGAACAGGCGTTGACGAGCGTGCAGCAGGTGGGCCTCGTGGTCCTGCGCACGCTGGTCGGCTGGCATTTCGTCTACGAGGGCTACTTCAAGCTCTGGCGCCCGGCCTGGACCCGCGAGGGCGGGGTGCTCGGCGCCTGGAGCTCGGCCGGCTACCTGCGGGCCGCCCAGGGCCCCTTCGCCTCTCTCTTCCATGCGCTGGCCGGGTCGTCCTGGCTGCCCGCCGTCGATCACGCCGTCTCCGTCGCCCTGCTGCTGGTCGGGCTCTCGCTCCTGCTCGGCCTGTTCACCCAGGCCGGGTGCGTGGGCGCGCTCGGGCTGCTCGCGATGTTCTACTTCTCGTTCCTGCCCACCACCGGGCTGCAGGAGGCGGGCAGCGAGGGCGCCTACCTCTTCGTCAACAAGAACCTCGTGGAGGCGGCCGCCGTGCTGGTGGTGTTCGCCTTCCGGACGGGCCGCATCGCCGGACTCGACCTGCTGCGTCGGCGTCCCGCGCTGCCCCCGCGCGTCGAGGAGGCCGCGTGAACCTGACTCCCGATCAGGAGACCCTGGGCCGCCGCAATTTCCTGAAGGCCCTCGCCGGCACGCCGGCGCTGGCCGCGCTGGGCGTGGCGGCGGCGACGCGCGGGCCCGTCAAGGGCGGCCCCGTGAAGGTGGCCTGGCTGGGCGTGGGCGGCCAGGGGCGCGCGCTCCTGGGCCGGATGGATCCCGCCTTCACGGACGTCCGCGCGTTGTGCGACATCAACCCCACGTCGCTGGCCAAGGCGGACGAGCTGCTGGCCAGGGCCAAGCTGCCCCCCGCCCGGCACTACGCCGACTGGAAGGAGATGCTGGCCAAGGAGGACATCGAGGGGGTGGTGATGGCGCCCCCGCTGTGGATGCACGCCGACCTCGCCGTCGGCTTCATGGAGGCGGGCAAGCACGTCCTCTGCGAGAAGATGATGGCCTGGGACGTGCCGAGCTGCCAGCGGATGATGGACGCCGCGAAGAAGACGGGCAAGGTCCTGGAGATCGGCTACCAGCGCAACTACAACCCCGTCTACCAGGCCGCCTACGAGGGGGTCATCAAGGCGGGCGTGCTCGGAGAGGTCTACCACGCGCGCCTGGCCTGGCACCGCAACGGGAACTGGCGGCGCGCGGGCGAGCCTCCGAGCAAGGACTACGATCCCTCGCCCTGGGGCTATCCCGACTTCGAGCACCTCCTGAACTGGCGGCTCTACTGGCGCTACTCGAAGGGGCTGCTGGCGGAGCTGGCCAGCCACCAGATCAACATCGTGAACTGGTTCTTCGGGGCCACCCCCGAGTACGTGCAGGGCTACGGCGGCGTCTACCGGTTCAAGGACGGGCGCGAGGTCCAGGACCACATCTACGCCACCTTCGAGTACCCGGACGGCCGCACCGCCGTCTTCTCCGCGATCGAGTCCAACGCCTTCGACAACTACTACGAGATGTTCATGGGCACGAAGGGCACGCTGATCATGCGCGCGGAGACGGACGCCCTGCTCTTCCCGGAGGGCGACGGCGCCCACGCCACCGCGGTGGAAGTCGCGGCCAAGGCGGGCGGCGGGGCCGCCCTCGACGCCTCCGAGAGCAAGCCGGCCAGCCAGACCTCGACCGCGGTGGGCGGAGCTCCCGGGGCGGGAGGGGAGAGCGCCGAGCGCGGCCTGGCCTCGCGCAACGAGGTCGCGCGCTGGGCGGCGGCCATCCGGACGGGGGCGCCCCTGCTCTGCGGCCCGGAGCGGGCCAGCCATTCCGCGCGCGCCTGCATCGTCGCGAACGAAGCCCTCCAGAAGAACGAGCGCCTGAAGGTCTAGAGGACGGGGGCTCCAGGATGTCCATGCGTCTCGCCGTGCCCAAGGGGACGCGCCATCGCACCAAGCAGGAGTTCGCCTACCAGACCCTGCGCGAGGCCATCGTGAAGTGCGAGCTGGCTCCGGGCGAGCGCCTGGTGATCGACGACCTCGCCCGCCGCCTGGAGGTGAGCTCGATCCCCGTGCGCGAGGCCCTCCAGCTCCTCCAGTCGGAAGGGCTCGTGGACATGGTCCCCCACGTCGGGGCCACGGTGGCGCCCTTGAGCCGCGAGTCGGTGGCCGAGGTCTTCGCGGTGATGGAGGGGCTCGAGAGCGTGGCCGCGCGCGCGGCCGGGGAGCGGGCCCGTCCGGAGGACCTCGACCGGCTGGCCGAGCTGGTCACGCTCATGGACCGCGCGCTGGCCACCGGCGCCCACGAGAGCTGGGCCGAGCTCAACACGCGCTTCCACGCCGCCATCAGCGCCCTCACGGGCATGCCGATGCTCCAGGAGATGATGGAGCGCGTCCTCGACCGCTGGGACCGCGTCCGCCGGTTCTTCTTCACGGGCGTGCTCGTGCACCGCGCCGAGCAGGCGCAGAAGGAGCACCACGGGCTGCTGGAGGCGATGCGGGCGCGGGACTGGGAACGGCTGGAGGCCACCATCCGCGCCCACAACCGCGGGGCGCTGGCCGACTACACCGCCTTCCTGGAGTCGGGCCCCTCCGCCCACGCGGAGAAGCCGGGGTCGTGACCCGCTCCGGCGACGCTGGCCCCCGCGAAGACGAGGGCGAGGGCGAAGGCCTTGGCCGCGTTCTCCATCTCCACGGGCAGACCCAGGGCCGCGGCCAGGGGCCCGCGCAGGCGGACGTCGCGTCGCGCGTTCGGGGCCGATTGAACCTTGTTGGCGAGAATACGAATGATGCCGCGGGTCTTCACTTGCGACGCGAAAGAGGTCCTGTCGGAACCGTCCGCTACCGGTTGACGGGCCGAAGACCGGGAGCGCAGGGCCGGCGCCGGCCGGCGAGGCTGCTGCCCTTTCCCCGCGTCGAGGAAGGAGACTCCATATCGCCGCGGCGAACGCCGACGTGCGGATGAGCTACCCTCGGGTCGCTTCCTTCCGGACGGCGGACGCCTTCCGCGCCCACCTCGACCGGGCCGGCATCCGTCTCGGCCTCGACGCCGAGGTGGAGGCCGGCCCGTCCTCGCCGCTCGCGCAGCCGATCGAGGTGGACGGTGTGCGCTTGGGAAACCGTTTCTGCATCCTGCCCATGGAAGGGTGGGACGGCACCGTCGAGGGAGAGCCGAGCGCGCTGACCGAGCGGCGCTGGCGCCACTTCGGCCTCAGCGGGGCCAAGCTGATCTGGGGCGGGGAGGCGGTCGCGGTGCGGCCGGAAGGCCGCGCCAACCCGAACCAGCTCCTCATCTCGCCCGCGACGCTCCCGAGCCTGGCCCGCCTCCGCGAGATCCTGGTGGCCGCCCACCGCGAGCGCTTCGGCGCGGGAGCGGACTCCGACCTCTACGTCGGCCTCCAGCTCACGCATTCCGGCCGCTTCGCCCGCCCGCACGTGAAGGACCGGCCGGAGCCGCTCGTCGCCTACGCGCATCCCGTCCTCGACCGCCGCTTCCCCGAGGGCGTGCGCCTGCTCGGCGACGACGACCTCGACCGCCTGGTCGATGACTTCGTGCGGGCGGCGCGCCTGGCCCATTCCGCCGGGTACCAGTTCGTCGACTTCAAGCACTGCCATGGCTACCTCGGGCACGAGCTGCTCAGCGCGCGCCGGCGGGAAGGGCGCTACGGCGGCTCCTTCGAGAACCGCACGCGGTTCGTCCGCCAGGTGATCGAGGGGATCCGCGCCGAAGTACCGGGGCTCGCCGTCGCCGTACGGCTGTCCGTGTTCGACACCGTGCCCTACCGCAAGGACGCGGCCGGGCACGGAGTGGCGGAGTGCGCCCTTGCCGGATACGACTGCGCGTTCGGCCTGCTGGAGGACGAAGCGATGGGCAAGGCCCTCGACGACGCGCGCGCCCTGCTGCGCGTCCTCGAGGACATGGGCGTGCGCTGGATCTGCGCGAGCGCGGGCAGCCCCTACTACAACCCACACATCCAACGGCCGGCGCTGTTCCCTCCGTTGGTGGACGGCTACCTGCCCCCGGAGGACCCGCTCGTCGGGGTGGCGCGCCAGATCGACGCCACCGCTCGCCTGAAGGCGGACTTCCCGCGCCTGGCCTTCGTGGGCTCGGGCTACAGCTACCTGCAGGAGTGGCTCCCGCACGTCGCCCAGCACGCGGTGCGCCGGGGCCTCACCGACCTCGTGGGCCTCGGGCGCATGGTGCTGTCGTATCCGGAGCTGCCGGCGGACGTCCTGGAGGGCAAGGTCCTGCGCCGGAAGGCGATCTGCCGGACCTTCAGCGACTGCACGAGCGGGCCGAGGCTCGGCCTCGTCTCCGGCTGCTTCCCGCTCGACCCGTTCTACGCCGCGCACCCGGACGCGGAGCGGCTGCGCGAGGGCAAGGCGGCCCGGGCGTGAAGACCACGCGCGACCAGGCGGTGGCGGTGAGCGCCGCCTTCCTGGCCCTGTTCTCGATCGTCGGATTCGCGCTGTACGGTTTGCCCTTCTTCTACGACTTCTTCGTGAAGGACCTCGGCTGGTCGCGCACGCAGGTCACGTCCGGCAACGCCTACAGCAAGCTCGTCGTGGGCCCGCTGTTCGGGCTGCTGGCCGGGATCATGGTCGACCGCTTCGGCCCCCGCCGCCTGATGCTGGTCGGCATCGTGATCGCGGGAGTGGCGCTCATCGGCCTCGGCGGCGTGTCCACGCTGGGGGCGTTCTACTTCTTCTACCTCTTCAACGCGCTCGGCTACGTGCTGGGGGGGCCGCTGCCGAACCAGGTCCTGCTCTCGCGCTGGTTCGACTCCGGGCGCGGCAAGGCCATGGGGATCGCGTACCTCGGCATCGGGATCGGGGGCACCCTGGTCCCGCTCCTGGCCTACGCGCTCACGCAGACGATGGGCTGGCGCGGGGCCCTGCGGGCGCTCGGCGTCCTCATGCTGGTGATCGCGCTGCCCGGCGCATTCCTCGTGCGCGAGCCGACGCAGCTGCCGGCCGCCTCCGCCAGCGGGGCGCCGCCGCCGTCGCTCGGAAGCGTGCTCCGCCGGCCCGCCTTCTACCTGCTCGCCCTGGGCAGCATGGCCTCGATCGGGGCGGTGGGGGGCACCATGCAGAACCTGAAGCTCTACCTGAGCCTGGACCGCAAGCTGGCGCAGGGCGAGATCGCGACGGTGCTCTCGCTCATCCTGTTCGGGAGCATCGCCGGCCGCCTGCTCATGGGATGGCTGGCCGACCGCTGGCTCAAGAAGCAGGTGATGCTGCTCGTCTATTCGATCGTGGCCCTCACCATCCCGGCGATGGTTTTCGCGCCCAGCCTTCCCCTCATCCGGATGGGCGCGCTCCTGTTCGGCATCGGCCTGGGCGGGGACTACATGATCATCCCGCTCATGGCCGCCGAGCTGTTCGGCCTGCGCCTGCTGGGCCGCGTCATGGGGATCGTCCTCACCGCGGACGGGGTCGCGGAGGCGGTGGTGCCGCTGGCGGTGGCGACGGTACGCGACCGCGCGGGAAGCTACGCGGGCGGATTCCTGCTGCTGGTCGGGCTGGCTGCCGTGGGGGCAGCCGCGGTCGCGCTGCTCCCGCGGCGCGGGACGGCGGAGGAGGCGGCGGCCTGAGCGTCTACGGTGTCCGGCTCTCCAACATCCAGATATTGCCGCTCGCTTCCGTGGCCGTGAGGTAGAGATAGCCGCCTTGGACGTCGTCGGTGGCCGCGGCTCCCGACGCCGCCCGCAGGCGAGGGTCGTGCAGGTGAAGGACCGCTCGTGGCGGGTCGATCGGGCGCTTGGTCACCGGGTCGACCCTTTGGACCCACGGGCAGAGCTCCCCGTCCCGAAACGAGAAGTGATAGAGCAGCGACCCGTCCGCCGACCATCTCGGGTGGCAGCCATGGTCCGTCACCACCGGTACCCACGCCTTGGGCTCGATCGGCCGGCCGAGGGCGGCGGGAGCGACGTAGACCTGCCGGACGTTCGGGGAGTTGGT
Source organism: Vicinamibacteria bacterium (assembly GCA_041481445.1). Classification (GTDB taxonomy): domain Bacteria; phylum Acidobacteriota; class Vicinamibacteria; order Fen-336; family Fen-336; genus AA29. The sequence goes on along the minus strand of JBGPBV010000021.1, from coordinate 49,216 downwards.
GGTGTGGAACGCGACCCATTGGCCATCCGGCGAGAAGTGGGCCTGCTGCAGGTTCCATCTCGGATGGGATGTCAGCTCGCTCTCTTGACGGCTGGACACATCGTACAGGAGCAGTCGCTGTGGCCGCCCCCGGCTGAAGAGCACCCGCTCGCCGTCCGGTGACCAATCGGACGGAATGCTGCAATCCCGACACAGGGGCGAAGGCGGACCGCCGGCGGAGTCGACGATCGCGAGCGAGCCCATGCCCGCCTCGATCCTCGAGACCGCGATCCTCGACCCGTTCGGGCTGAGGGTGGCGTCGTCGGCCCCGCCGTGCGTGACTTGTCGCTCGTGTCCCGATTCGATGTCCCGGACCCAGACTTCGTCCTGATTCGTACGCGACGAGATGAATACCAGAGTCCTTCCGTCCGCGCTCACGCTGCCCAACCGGTCGCTGGCCGCGTTGTCCGTGACACGCTCGAGCGGTCCGGTCGCCACACCGGTGTGCGCATCCAGCGGTACTCGCCAGACGTCGACGTTCTCGACGACGCTCGTGAACACGATGCGCCCCGAACTCCCCACCCCGGGACTCCGCTCGATCGCGGAACCGAACGTCAACCGCCGAGGAGGCGCCGAAGCGCGGCCGGTCTCGGGAGAGATCGGGATCTGCCACACGTTCGAGCGGTCCAACTCGCCGGTCGCAAACACGACGGCGTCTCCGCGTGCGCTCCACGCCCCCGGGACGGGTGGCCCCGCGCGCGGCTCGGCCGCTCGTATGGCCTCGGCCGCGCCGGTCTTGATCAGATCGGTGCCATCTCTCCGGACGAGATACCAGTCGAAGCTCTTCGCATCGGTGTCCTCTTCGCCCAGGAACAGGATGCGCTCACCGTCGGGTGACCAGATCGGATAGCGGGCGCTCGCGACGCCCGGCTGGAGGAGACGGGGGGATCCGCCTCCGGACGGGACGACGAAGACGCTACCGACGGCGCCTGGAATGCCGCCCGCGACGACCGAGGCGGGGAACCCCGTCCAGTAGACGATCCACCGTCCGTCCGGCGAGAACCGCGGCCGTCTCGCCCATCCCTGGCGCACGACCAGGCGGGGCGGACCGCCGAGCGCTCCGATGACATAGAGCCCGGTGTCGCGGCGCGAGAAGACGATCGTGGAGCCGTCTGGAGAGAACGCGGGTTCCGCGTCGTCGTCGGCATCGCTCGTGAGCGGCAACGGGTCCCCGCCGCCTATGGACTGGACCCAGATGCCGAAGCCGCCCGTGCCTCCGCGATCGGACGCATAGGCGACGAGAGTCCCGTCGGGCGAGAGTGCGGCGTCGGTGTTGAGACCGGAGGTCGAGGTCAGCCGGATCAGGTCCGCCGCTCCATCGACGCGCAATGACGCGGGGCGCCGGGCCGAAGCGAGCAGGGCGGCCACGATGAGCAGGGCCGCCGCCGACGCGCTCACGATCCACCAGATGGAGAGCCGGCCACGTGTCGTCCTGGCCCGTGGGCTCGCCTCCGGGATCGGGGGCGGCGCCGACGGGACGGCCGCGGTCTCGCGCGGGGACGATGCCGAACGATCCCAGTCCACGCCACCGATGAACCGATAGCCGCGACGTGGAAGCGTCTCGATGAAGCGCGGGGTCACCGCCGAATCGCGCAGGGCCTCACGAAGCCGCTTGACCGCCGCGTTCAGGCTGTGCTCGAAGTCCACGAACGTCTCATCCGGCCAGAGCTCCCGACGCAGGTCCTCGCGTGTGACCAGCGTCCCCGGCTGACGCACCATCAGGGCGAGGATGCGAAACGGCTGCTCGGCCAGGAGGATTCGGCTGCCGTTCTGGAGGAGCTCGCCGGACCGCAGATCCAGGGCGCAATCGCCGAAATGGACGACTTGCGGATCGGACGACGTGCTCGGCACGGTCGGCGCGGTGTTCAGGGCCCCGATCCTACCAGACCGCGGGTTGACCGGGTCACGTCACCGTCTTTTGACCTCCATGTCACCGCTCGGTCATTGAGTCCCGCCGCGCCGGCCCCTACGTTCGCAGCTCACCTGTTCCCGAGGAGGGTCCATGAAGCTGGCGCAGACGATCGCAGGAGGCCTGGCCGTGACGGGGTTCATCTGGGCGGCACCATTCGTGGCGCAGGCGACGCCGCCATCGGCCATCTCGTTCACTCCCATCGGGCGCGCGACCGTACCCGAATTCGACGTCCGGCGGCGATTCCGGGTGCAGCCCGAAGACAACGTGAATGGGAGGCACGAAGAGGGGCGGAGAAAGGACAAGTTCTGGAAACTCGAACTGGAAGCCACGGCGCCGATCGACGTGGCCACCCAGGTCGTGACGTTCCAGCCGGGCGGATTCAGTGGCTGGCACACGCATCCCGGGCCCGTGTTCTTCACGGTCAGGACCGGCACCCTCACCGTGTACGAAGGTGACGATCCCTCGTGCACGCCCCTCGTCTTTCCGGCCGGGACCGGCGCCGTCGAGGCGGGTACGAGCACCCACATCCACATGGTCAGGAACGAGACGGGCAGCGTGGCGGAGGCGGTCGTCACGTACATGGTGCCCGTCGGCACGCCCCAGAGCCAGCTGCGGACCGATCTCCCGAATCCGGGAAACTGCCCGTTCTGACGACGGCTCCGCCTAGGCTTCGATGCCCTTCGGGGCCAGGGGCAGGCTGCGGCGCCGCACGCCGGTGGCCGCGAAGAGCGCGCCCGCCACCGCGGGGGCGAGGCCGATGATGGGGGTCTCGCCCGCGCCCGCCGGCGCGAGGTCCTTGCGGTCGAGGAGCACCGTCTCCAGCACGGGCACGTCCGAGAAGCGCGGCACGCGGTAGAGGGAGAGGCGCGGGTTGTTCACCGCCCCCGCGTCGAACTGGACGGACTCGAAGAGGGCGCCGCCCAGGGCCATCACCACCGACCCCTCCACCTGGTTCTTGAGGTGGTCGGGGTTGACGATGGCGCCGCACTCGAAGGCGGTGACCGCGCGCGTGACCTTCACCACGCCGCTCGGACGCGCGACCGCGACCTCCGCGCAGGTGGCGACGTAGCCCCCCTTCTCGACCCCGCAGGCCAGGCCGAACCCACGCTCCGGCGAGGCCTTGACCTTGCCCCACCCGAAGCGCTCGGCCGCCGCTTGAAGCACCGCGCGCAGCCGGGGGTCGCTGAGGTTCTTCAGGCGCAGCTCCAGGGGGTCGAGCCCCAGCGCCTGCGCGAGCTCGTCCATGTGGCTCTCGCGCGCGAAGTGGTTCGCGGTGGCGGCCAGGCCCCGGTACGAGCCCTGGCGCAGGGGGGAGCGCGTGGCGTGGAACTCGATCTTCTGGTGGGGCACGTCGTAGGGCGTGCGTATCCCCGACGGGCCCGAGTTGTAGTTGTGGCACTCCCAGGCGGTGAGGCGTCCGTCCGCGCCGGCCCCGCTCTTGATCTCGATCACGCCCGCGGGACGGAAGTAGGCCCAGGTGAACTCCTCCTCGCGGGTCCAGGCCAGCTTGACCGGCCGGCCGGCCGCCTTGGCCAGGCGCGCGGCCTCGATCGCCGTCTCCCCGGTGTGCTTGCCGCCGTACCCCGACCCCGTGTCCGGCACGATCACGCGGACCTTCTCTTCGGGGATCCGGAACGCCTCCGCCAGCTCCGTGCGCACGCCGAACGGGCGCTGGGTGCCCGTCCAGACGGTGAGGGCGCCGTCCTTCCATTCCGCCAACGCCGCCCGCGGCTCGAGGGGGACGTGGGCGATGTAGGCGACGGTGTAGGTGGACTCGAGCCTGGTGGCGGCGGCCGCCCGTGCCTCGTCGACCGATCCCGAGACGAAGCGCGAGCGGGGATCGGCGCCCTGGGGGTCGGTCGGGTTCTTCTTCAGGTAGTCGAAGAGCTCGGCGCCCGCGGGCTGCGGCACCGGCTTCCACTCCGCGCGTACGGCGTCGAGCGCGTCCGCCGCCGCCTGGCTGTCCGGCCCGGCCACGGCCACGAAATCGCCATCGCGCACGGCGGTGACGCCCGTCCGCGCCTGGGCCGGGCCCAGGTCGGCGGAGACGAGCACGGCGCCGAAGCTGGGCGGGCGGAGGACGCGGCCGTAGAGCAGGCCGGGGCGGGCCAGGTCGGAGGTGTACTTGTGCCGGCCGGTCACGATGTCCGGGCCGTTCACCTTCGGCACCGAGTGGCCGGCGGTGTCCCAGCGCGGAGCGGGAGTGGTGGCCACGTCCTCGCCGATCGTCTTGACCAGCTTCTGTCCCTTGGTCAGCTCGCCGTAGCCCGCGCGCCGGCGGCTGGGCGGATGGACGACGGCGGCGTCGAGGGGAACCAGCGCTGCGCGGTCGACTCCCCAAGCCGTGGCCGCGAGGTCGACGAGCATCTCGCGCGCCGCCGCCGCGACCTTGCGAAGCTGCGGGGCCATGATCGGGGTGGTGCGGCTGCCGAAGGTCCCCATGTCGTAGGGAGTGAGGGCGGTGTCCGCCATGACCATCGTGATCGAGGCGATGGGGGCGCGCAGCTCCTCGGCCACGACCTGGGAGAGCGACGTGCGGGCGTTCTGTCCCACCTCCGCCTTGCCGGTGTAGACGCTGATGCGGCCGTCCTCGCCGATATGGAGCCAGGCGGACAGCTCGTTGGGCATGGCGTCGCCCGGCGGCCGGCGGGCGCCCCCCGACTCCTGGGCGCGCGCGGAGGGCACGGCCAAGGCCACCACGAGCCCGGCGCCGAGGACCTTGAAGAAGTCGCGCCGGGGGACCTCGAACCGGTAGGCGGGGGAGGCGAAGAGCTCGTAGCGCTCGGCCTCGATGCGAACCTCGGCGTCCTCAGCCACTGGTCGTCCTCGTGCCCGCCGCCGCCGCGCGCACCGCGGCCACGATCCGGGTGTAGGTGCCGCAGCGGCAGATGTTGCCCTCCAGGGCGTGGCGGATCTCGCCTTCGTCGGGGTCGGGGTTCTTCCGGAGCAGGGAGGCGCCGGCCACGATCATGCCCGCCGTGCAGTACCCGCACTGCATCGCCCCCGCGTCGAGGAAGGCCTGCTGCAGCGGATGCAGCCGCCCGCCCGCCTCCAGGCCCTCCACGGTGGTGACGGACTTCCCGGCCAGCGCGCCCAGCTTCAGGAGGCACGAGCGCGCGGCCTGGCCGTCGACGAGGACGGTGCAGGCGCCGCACTGGCCCTCGCCGCAGCCGTACTTGGCCCCGGTGAGGTCCAGGTCCTCGCGGAGGACGCTCAGGAGCATGCGCCGGGGGTCGGCGTCCACGCGCCGGCGTTCTCCGTTGACGACGAGCTCGGTGGTGGCCATGCCTACGCGGAGGCTACGCCCCGGCCCGGCAGGCCGTCAAGGACAGGTCTCACCCGCCCGCGATGGCGGGGACGATGGCCACCCGGTCGCCCGGAGAGAGCTTGGTGGCCTCCTGCTGGAGCGAGCGCACGTCCTCGTCGTTGACGAAGATGCGCACGTGGCGGCGCAGCGCGCCCGAGGGGTCGAGGAGGCGGTCGCGGACGCCGCGGTGGCGGTCGTCGAGGGCGGCGATGAGGGAGGCGAGGTCCGACGCCTCGACCTCGACCTCGCTCGCCCCGCCGGTGAGCGGCCGCATGGGTCCCGGGATGTGCACGCGGATCGGCATGGCTGGATGCTACCCCAGCTCCGTCACGACGTGGCCAGCTTCAGTACGTCATTGAGGACCCCGGCGGCGGTGACGGCCAGGCCCGCGCCCGGACCCTTGATGACGAGCGGGTTGTGCCGGTCGTAGCGCCGGGTGGTGAACGCGATCTGGTTGTCGGTGCCGCTGAGCCCCGCGAAGCTGTTGCTGCGGTCCACCGCGGCCAGCCGCACGGAGACCTTGCGGCGCGTGACCGTGGCCAGGTAGCGCAGGACGCGGCCCTTCTCGCGCGCGGCCGCCGCCCGCTCCGCCCACCAGGGGTCCCACTCCGCCAGGCGGGCGAGGAACTCGGCCAGCGGGAGCTTGACCGCCTCTGCCGGGACCAGCGGCTCGATCTCCACGTCCGCGAGCTCGCCGCGGAAGCCCAGCAGCCGGCCCAGGATCAGCGCCTTGCGCGCGACGTCCTGGCCGGAGAGGTCCTCGCGCGGGTCAGGCTCCGTGTAGCCCTTGGCCATGGCCGCCCGCAAGGCCTCCGAGAAGGGACGGCCGGCGCCGACCTCCGTCAGCAGGAAGCCCAGCGTGCCCGACGTGCAGCCCTGGATCTGCCGCACGCGGTCGCCCGACTCGTAGAGCTTGTAGTACGTGTCGAAGACGGGGAGGCCGGCGCCGACGGTAGTCTCGTGCAGGATCCGGCGCCCGCGCCCCTTGGCCTCCGTCCAGAGCGACTCCGCCACCGGGCGCGGCCCGGCCAGCGGGCGCTTGTTCGCGAGCACGAGGTCCATGCCGGAGGCGAGAGCGGTCGAGAGGAGCGGGGCCGTCTCCGCCGCCGTGCAGTCCACCAGGACCGGCCGTGACAAGGCATGACGCCCGACCAGGAGCAGCGCGCCCTGCGCGTCGCCCGCGCGGCCGCCGGGCAGCGCGCTCAGCGGCTCGCCACGGCCCTTGGCCGCCGCGATCTCGGTCAGCCGGCGCCGCGAGAGTCCCTTGGGGTCGAACACGTAGCCGGTGCTGTCCACCACCGCCATCGCGCGCAGGGCGGGGGGCGTGCCGTCGCGCTGGGCGATGAGGCGCGCGAGCTGGCGTCCCACCTTGCCGAACCCGAGGAGGACGACGTCGGTGTGGAGGGCGGCGGTGTGGGCGCCCCCGCCGATCTTCGCGAGCTGGAAGGCGTCGTGGATCTGCTGCTGGGCCTTGGCCGCGTCCTTGCCGTCGACAACCACCGAGAGGTTCAGCTCGGACGAGCCCTGCGCGATCGAGACGACGTTGATGGACGCGCTGGAGAGCGCGGCGAACACGCGCGGCACCACCCCCGGCGTGTTGGCCATGCCGGGTCCGACCACGGCCAGGGTGGCCATGCCCGGCTTCACCTCGACCCCGTCGATCTCGCGGCGCGCGATCTCCTCCGCGAAGGCCTCGAGCAGCGCGGACTTCGCGCGAGCGGCGCCCGCCTGGGGGACGGTGAAGCAGATCGAGTGCTCGGAGGAGGCCTGGGAGATCAGGGAGACGGAGATCGCGCTGCGGTGCATGGCCCCGAAGGCGCGGGCGGCGATGCCGGGCACGCCCAGCATGCCGTTGCCGGCCACCGTGATCAGCGCCTGGTCCTTCACCGCCGACACCGCCTTGACCGGGTAGCGGGTGAGCGTGCGCCGGCTGGAGACCTCGGTCCCGGTGGAGCTCGGATCGGCGAACGGACGCACGCGTACGCGCACGTCGCGGCCGAGGATCGGGGTCAGGGCGCGGGGATGGAGGGCCTTGGCTCCGTGGTAGGCCAGCTCGGCCGCCTCGCGGACGTTGAGCTGCGGGATCAGGCGCGCGTCCGGCACCGTGCGCGGGTCGGCGGTGAGCAGGCCGGGCACGTCCTTCCACAGCGAGACCTCGCGCGCCCCCAGCGCGCGCCCGAGGAGGACGGCGGTCACGTCGGTGCCGCCGCGGCCGAGGGTGGCGAGCTGGCCGTCGGGGGTGGCTCCGAAGAACCCGGGGACCACCGGGATCGTGCCCACCCGCAGCAGGGGCAGGAGCACGCGCCGGGTGGCGGCATCGGTGGCCTTGAGGTCGGGGGCGGCGTTGCCGAAGTGGCCGTCCGTCCGCACGAGCTGGAGGGCGTCGACGTAGGCGGCGGTGCGGCCGCTGGCATGCAGGGCGGCCGAGAAGAGGTGGGCGGCCAGGCGCTCGCCGCGCGCCACCAGCTCGTCGCGGGTGCGCGGGGTCAGCTCGCGCACGATGGCGATGCCCTGGGCGAGGGTGGCCAGCTCGGTCATGGAGGCGTCGACGACGGAGAGCACGGTCTCGAGCACGGCTCCCGGCGCCACCAGCGCCCGGGCCGCGTCCACGTGCCGCTTGCGCAGGCGGTCGGCGATGGCGGCCAGCGGCTTGGGGTCGCCCGTGCGCGCCTTCTCCGCGCCCTCCAGCAGCAGGTCGGTGGTGCCGGACATGGCGGACACCACGATCACGAGCTTGCCCGTCTGCTGCCCGACGATCCGCACGGCGTGGGCGAAGGCGGCCGCGTCGGCCAGGGAAGCGCCGCCGAACTTGTGGACTTCGACCGTGCGCATCAGGCTCGCGCGTGCGCCCGCGCGCCCTCCGCGCCCTGCTGGGACCAGAACTCCTCGAACTCCTCGAGCCGGCCGTCGATCACGGCGCTGAACGGCGGCCGATCGGCCAGGGCCTCGACCGTCTTGAGGCCGTGGCCGGTGAGCAGGAGGACCACGGAGCCGGCCCGGTCGAAGGCGCCGTCACGGGCCAGGCGCCGCGCGGCGCCCACCACGGTGCCCCCCGCCGTCTCCACGAACAGGCCCTCCGTCTGCGCCAAGAGGCGCATCGCCTCGATCACCTCCGGATCCGTGGCCTCCTCCGCCCGCCCTTCCGTGCGCCGGATGACGCGGAGCGCGGCCGGGCCGTCCGCGGGGTCGCCGATCGACAGGCTCCGCACGATCGTGTTCGGCTTCACGAGCGGGACCTCGTCGAGCCCTTCCTTCCAGGCCCGCACCACCGGATTGCATCCCGCGGGCTGGGCGCCGTGCAGCGAGTACGGCCGGCCCTCGACGAGGCCCACCTCCGTGAGCTGCCGGAACGCCTTGTCGACCTTCGTGATGAGGCTGGCCCCCGCCATCGGGCAGACGACGTGGCGGGGGAGCTGCCAGCCCATCTGCTCCGCCACCTCGAAGCCGACCGTCTTCGACCCTTCGCTGTAGTACGCGCGGAGGTTCACGTTGACGAGCCCCCAGCCGAAGCGGTCCGCGATCTCGGTGCAGAGGCGGTTCACGCGGTCGTAGTTCCCGCGGACGCCGATGAGGGTGGCGCCGTAGACGGCGGTGCCGGCCAGCTTGGCCGCCTCCAGGTCGACGGGCACGAGCACCACCGCGCGCAGCCCGGACGCGGCCGCCCCCGCCGCTACCGCGTTGGCCAGGTTGCCGGTGGAGGCGCAGCCGACGGTCTGGAGCCCGAACTCGCGCGCCTTGCTCAGGGCCACCGCGACCAGCCGGTCCTTGAACGAGAGCGTGGGGTGGCAGGCGGCGTCGTACTTGATCCAGAGGTCGCGGATGCCGAGGGCGGCGCCCAGCCGCGGCGCGGCGATCAGCGGCGTGAACCCGGTGCCGCGGCCGACCGTGGGCTCGCCGTCGAGCGGGAGCAGCTCCGCGTAGCGCCACAGGTCGCGCGGACGCCCGGCGATGCCGTCCCGCGTGAAGGTGCGCCGGACGGCGTCCAGGTCGTAGACCGCCTCCAGCGGACCCCAGCACTCCGCGCAGGCGGCGATCAGCTCCTTGGGCCAGGTCCGTCCGCACTCCTTGCACTTCAGTCCCGTGATGTGACCCATGGGTCTCCTCGATGCGCGCCGAAAAACGAAAGGCCCCGCGGCTTTCGCCGGGGGCCTCGTCTGCCGCCGCTCTGGCTCGCGTCTAGCCGGCGGGACAGGCCCCCGTGCGAATGCGAATGCTCCGCATCGCCATGAAGCCCGCCCGGGTCGTCGTGGACCGCCTCTTCATTCGTCGGCTGGCAATGTAGGCCCGGGGACGGTCCCCTGTCAACCTCATGACACAGATGGCCTCCATGCGTTTTTCATGTGCACGCTCCGGATATAACCATTGACAATGTATCCAGAATGGCTATATAGAGACGGCATGAGCGAGCGCGCCGACGAGCTGCTTCCCCTTCCCGAGGCCACCTTCCACATCCTGATCGCGCTGGCGGATGCGGACCGCCACGGCTACGGGATCATCCAGGACGTGGCCGCCGCCACCGCGGGCGCGCTCCGCCTCAGCGCGGGCACCCTCTATCGCTCGGTGCAGCGCATGCTCGAGCAGGGGCTGATCGTGGAGACGCGGGACCGTCCGGCCCCGGAGCTGGACGACGAGCGGCGACGCTACTACCGCATCACGCCCTTCGGCGCGTCGGTGGCCCGCGCGGAGGCGCGGCGGCTCTTCCAGCTCGTCCGCCTGGCCCGCGCCAGCGGCCTCGCCCCGGGGAAGGCCTGATGCGCCTCTATCGCGCCCTCCTGCACGTCTACCCCGCGTCCTTCCGGGCCGAATACGGCGACGAGATGTGCGCGATCTTCGCCGAGAAGAGGCGCGAGGCGACGGGCCGGCTCGGCCCGATCCTCGCGTGGCTGGAGGCGCTGGCCGACGTGGCCGTCAGCGCGCTTCGCGCTCATGCCGACCTCTTCCGCCAGGACCTGGCGTTCACCACCCGCACGCTCCGGCGCTCGCCCGGCTTCGCTCTCACCGCGATGGGGGTGGCCGCCCTGGGCGTGGGCGCGGCCACCGCCGCCTTCTCGATCACGGACCACGTGCTCTTCCGGCGGCTCCCGTTCGCCTTCCCGGAGCGGCTGGTCAAGCTGGACCAGGAGCAGCTCGCGCGCGGCTACGGGCACATGGAGCTCTCGCCCGGGAACTACCGCGACTGGAAGGCCCTGAGCCATTCGTTCGAGGCGATGGGGGCGTACCGGACGCGGGCCTACAACCTGGGCGGAGACGGCGAGCCGGAGAGGGTCGAGGCGAGCGCGGTCACGGTCGAGGTCCTCGAGATCCTCGGCGTCCGGCCGCTGGCCGGACGGGTCTTCGGTCCCCAGGACGACGCTCCGGGGGCTCCCGACACCGTGGTGCTCGGCTACGGGCTGTGGCAGGGGCGGTTCGGGGGCGAGGCGGGCGTGCTCGGCCGCACGGTGCTGCTCGACGGCAACCCCGCGGTGGTGATCGGCGTGATGCCTCCCGCCTTCCATTTCCCGAACCGCGATGCGGAAGTCTGGTTGGCGCTCCGTTTCGGGCCCTCGGACTACGACGACCGGTCGGACACCTACATCCACGGCATCGCCCGCTTGCGCCCGGACGTGACCCTGGCCCAGGCCCGGGCGGAGATGCGGGGAGTGGCGGCCCAGCTCGAGCGCGCGTTCCCGGAGGCCAACGCGCGTACGGGCGCGGCCGTGTTCCACTTCCGCGACGATCTGGCGCCCCAGGCGCGCCTGCTGCCGCTGGCGCTGCTGGGAGCCGCCGGCTGCGTCCTGCTCATCGCCTGCACGAACCTCACGAGCCTGCTCCTCGCGCGCGCGATGGTGCGGCGCAAGGAGCTGGCCGTCCGGGCCGCGCTGGGGGCCGGCCGCGACCGCCTCGTCCGACAGCTCCTCACGGAGAGCGTGCTCCTGGCCCTGGGGGGAGGAGCGCTGGGAGTGCTCCTGGCCGCGGGGGCGGTCCCGGTGCTGGCCCGGCTCGTCCCCAACTCGCTCCCCATCGCGGAGACGCCGGCGATGGACCTGCGCTTCGTCGCCTGCGCGCTCGCCCTGACCACCGCCGCCGGCATCGGCTTCGGCGTCCTGCCCGCCTTCCGCGCGGGCGGCCAGGCCGGGGTGGGCGGCTTGCAGGAGGGCGGCCGCGGCGGCGTGGGCGGCCGGCGCGAGCACGTGCGGTCCGCGCTCGTCGTGGCCGAGGTCACGGCCTCCGTGGTCCTGCTCGTGTGCTGCGGCCTGCTGCTCCGCGCGCTGTGGCGCGTGCAGGGGGTGGACCCCGGCTTCCGGACCGACGGCGTGCTCACCGTGCGCACGGCCCTGCCCCTGCCGCGCTACGGCCGCGTGGCCGCGCGCGAGCAGTTCTACGCGCGCGTGCTCTCGGACGTCCGCGCCCTGCCGGGAGTCGCCGACGCCGCCTACATCAGCTACCTGCCGATGGCGATGCGCGGGGGGGTCTGGCCCGTGATCCTGCCCGGCGTGGCCGACGATCCAGGCACGCGCCCGCTGGCCAGCCTGCGCTTCGTGACGCCCGGCTTCTTCTCCGCGCTCGGCATCCCGCTGCGCGCGGGGCGGGACGTCCGGGAGTCGGACACCCGCGAGGCGCCGCCGGTCGCGGTGGTGAGCGAGTCGATGGTGCGGCGCTACTGGCCGGGGCAGGACCCGATCGGGCGACAGTTCCAGTTCGGCCTCGCGCTGCGCACGGTGGTGGGGGTCGTCGGGGACGTCCGCGTCCGCGGCCTGGAGCGGACGAGCGAGCCCCAGGTCTACCTGTCCTCGAAGCAGGTCCAGGACAACTCGATCATCGGATACACGCCGCAGGACCTGGTGATCCGCGCGCAAGGCGATCCCATGCGGCTCGTGCCCGCGATCCGCGAGGCCGTCCGGCACGCGGACCCGCAGCAGCCGGTCTCGGGCGTGCGCCTCCTCTCCGACATCGTGGCCGGCGAGACCGCCCCTCGGCGGGTCCAGGTCCGCGTGCTGGCCGCCTTCGCCGCCACCGCCCTCGCCCTGGCCGCGGTCGGGCTGCACGGCCTGCTCTCGTTCGCGGTGTCGAGCCGCGTCCAGGAGATCGGGGTACGGATCGCCCTCGGCGCGCGCGCGAGCCACATCCTGGGGATGGTCCTGCGCGACGCCCTGGCGATGGCGGCGATGGGCGTCGGCCTCGGCCTCGCCCTGGCCTATGCCGCCGGCCGCTCGATGGAGGCCCTGCTGGCCGGCGTCCATCCCGGGGATGCGGTCACGCTCCTGGGCGCGGTCGGCCTGTCCGTGGCGATGACGCTGGCCGGAAGCCTCGTCCCCGCGCTGCGGGCGGTGGGAGTGGACCCGCTCACCGCCATGCGCGTCGAGTAGGTCGGCTTTCTCGCCGCCTCTCGTGGCGTGGCGTGCTCTCCTCGGCCGAGGGTGTACGATCGCGCCCCATGAAGGACATGACCAGGGGGCCGGTGGGGGCGCACATCCTCCAGCTCTCCGCGTTCATCGCGCTGAGCACGACCTTCCAGACCCTCTACTTCCTGGCCGACCTCTACTTCGTGGGACGCCTGGGCAAGGAGGCGATCGCGGGAGTGGGCCTGGGCGGGAACCTGATGATGCTGGTGCTCGCCTTGACCCAGTCGCTGGGGGTGGGCACGACGGCCCTCATCGCCCAGGCGATCGGGCGCAAGGACCGGGAGCAGGCGGAGCTCCTGTTCAACCAGGCCTTCGTGCTCTCGAGCCTGGTCGGCCTCACCTTCGGCTCGGTCGTGTTCGCGCTGCGCCACGCCTACGCGCGCGGACTGGCCGCGGACGCGACCACGGCCGCCCTCGGCGTCCAGTACCTCGACTGGTTCTTGCCCGCGCTGTTCCTGCAGTTCCCCATGATCGCCATGGGGGCGGCCCTGCGGGGGATGGGCGACCTCAAGGTGCCGACGCTGATCCAGATCGCGACCGTCCTCCTGAACATCGCGCTCGCGCCCACGCTGATGTTCGGCTGGGTGACCGGACGCTCGCTGGGCGTGGCCGGGACCGGGCTCGCCACCTTCGTGGCGGTGGGTTTCGCGGTCCTCGCCTTCACCGCCTACTTCCGCCGCCCGAAGAGCCCGCTCCGCTTCCGTCCCGCCGACTGGCGGCCGCAGCCCGGGCTGTGGTGGCAGATGCTCCGCATCGGCCTGCCCGCGGGCGGCGAGTTCGCCCTGATGTTCGTCTACATGATCCTGGTGTACGACATCATCCGGCCCTTCGGAGCGGCGGCCCAGGCCGGGTTCGGGATCGGCGTGCGCGTGATGCAGTCGCTGTTCCTGCCCGCCGTCGCCATCGCCTTCGCGACCGCGCCCGTGGCCGGGCAGAACTTCGGGGCGCGGCAGGGCGCGCGCGTCCGCCAGTCCTTCTACGCCGCGGGCGGGATGGTGGCGGCGGTCATGCTCGTGCTGACCGCGCTGTGCCGCATCGCCCCCGCGGCCATGGTGCGGATCTTCAACGCCGATCCGGCGGTGGTCGCCTTCGGCTCGGAGTACCTCCGCATCATCAGCTGGAACTTCGTCGCCTCCGGGGTCGTGTTCGTCAGCTCGAGCGTGTTCCAGGGGATGGGGAACACGTTGCCGCCGCTGGGCAGCTCGGCCATGCGCCTGCTCCTCTTCGCCCTGCCGGCTTATCTGCTCTCACGCCACCCGGGGTTCCAGATGCGGCACGTGTGGTACCTGTCCCTGGCCGCGGTGACGATCCAGACCGCCGTCAACCTCTGGCTGCTCCGGCGCGAGTTCGGCCGCCGGCTCGACTTCGATGACGCGGCGGCCCCACCCGCTCCGGAGCTCGCGGCCGCGGAGGGGTAGCCGGCGGCCTGTGCCGCCGGCCGCGGCCGCGCGGGTTCAGTCGTGCTTGGCGTGATACTCCGGGCTCTTCCGGAGGGCGTCCTGGACCTGGCGCTCGCTCCAGTGCTCGCGCAGGACCTTGTTCGTGTAGTCCCTCATGCCGGTCGCGTCCGGCTCGCGGTTGAGCACCGACAGGTAGGCCCGGCGCACGATGTCGTTGGCCTGCGCCTCCGTCATGGGCGGAGGCTGGCTGGTCGCGTGGCCGCCGCTGCCCTGGGCGCTGCCGCCGCTCACCTGGCCGCGCGCTTCCGAGCTCCGCCGCAGGGCGGTGCGGACGTCCTGCTCGTCCCAGCCGCGTTCGACGATGTTGCGACGGTAGGTCTCGAGCCCGGCCTGATCGGGGTCACGCCGGAGGATGTCCTGGTAGGCGCGGCGGATGATGCGGTCGGCGGAGGTGTTGCGCACCGACCCCGACGAGTACTCGGGGCTGTTGCGGAGGGCCTCCCGCACGGCCTGCTCCGACCATCCCTCGTCGACCATCTTGATGCGATAGGAGCGCATCCCCTCCGCATCGGGGTCGCGTCCGAGGATGTCCCGGTAGGCGCGGCGGATGATGGCCTCCGGCTGCAGGCTCCGGTTGGTCGAGTAGAGCTGGTAGTCCGGCCGGTCGCGCAGGTCGCGCCGGATGTCCGACTCCGTCCAGTCGTACTGGTCCATGTACTCGCGGTACCGGCGCAGCTCGCTGCTGGTGGGGTCGCGTTTGAGGACGGACTGGAAGGCGCTCCGGATCGCGCTGTCGTCGGAGCGGTACATCAGGGGAGCGATGCCGCCGAGGGCGGCCGCGACCGGCAGCGTGGACAGGTCCTGGGCGAGCAGGGACGCGCCGGCGGCCGCGCTCAGGGCCGTCCCCGCCAGCACGATCGTGGTGAGCCGCATGGGGTCCTCCTCTTGCTGACCCCATTGTCCGCCGGAAACGGCCTGGAATCGAGGAAGGGAGGCGGGAAAGCGCGTCGCGAACGCTACGCCGTCCCGGCCGCGTCGATGTCCGCGCTCTCGAGCACGCGCTGGGGCGCGCCCCGCCGGGCGACGGCGAGCATGGCGCGGCCAACCTGCTCGGTCGTCGTGACGTGCCTCGGGAACAGGGCCTTCCACACCGGGTAGAGTGGCCCGAGCACCGTGTAGAAGGCCTGGTAGAGCCTCGTCCGGGAACGTATCCCGTGCCGTGGCTGGATGAAGGCGGGGCGGAAGACGTAGCTGGCCCGGAAGGGCAGCGCGAGCACCGCGTTCTCCGTCTCGCCCTTCACGCGCGCCCACATGACGCGCCCGCGTCCGGTGGCGTCCGCGCCCGCCCCGGACACGAACACGAAGGTCATGGCCGGATCGAGCCGGACCAGCGTCCGCGCCGCCGCCAGCGCGATGTCGTAGGTCACGCGCCGGTACTCCGGCTCCGACAGGCCGGCCGAGGAGACCCCGAGGCAGAAGAAGCAGGCGTCGTAACCGGTGAGCTCGGCCTCGACGGCCGAGTAGTCGGTGAGGTCCGGCAGGGTCAGCTCGCGCAGCTTCGGCTCGAGGCGTCCTGTCGCGCGGCGTCCGACGGCGAGGACCGTCTCCACTCCAGGATCGAGCAGGCACTCCCGGAGGACGCCCTGGCCGATCATGCCGGTGGCCCCGAAGAGGATGACCTTCATCGCGTTCAGGCCAGGGTGTCCAGGCGCCGCAGCCGCAGCACCGGCACGCCTCGGGTCCGCGACTCCGCGAGGTCCACGTCCATCTCCGCCACCCAGTCGTTGAGGCCCTCGGTGTCCACGAGCATCTGCTGGACGCGCCAGGACGTCCCGTCCGGGGCGACCTCCACGTGCGTGTGCCGCAGGTTGCGGGCCTCGGGGTCGAGGCGGAGGGCGCGGTGCTCGACGCGATGGGCCTCGCGGGCCGCGCGCAGCCGCGCGGTCGTCCACGGCACCCCGTCCGCATCCGCGCCTTCGCCCATCTCGCCGAGCGCGGCCTCGTCGCTGCCGATCGACCACGCGCGCAGGAACGCGAAGACCCGCGTGCGGATGGCCGCCGTGAAGGCCTTGCGATCGCGCGTGACGTCGGGAGGCTCCTCCGGGCGCGGCGAAGGGCTTTCGGCGCCGGCCGTGTCCGGCGCGAAGTAGGCCGGATCGCGCATGCGCTCCCATTCCTCGAGGAGGCTCGAGTCCACCGCGCGCAGCATGTCGCGGAGGTAGAGCTCCATCTCTCGGATCTCGTCCGTCTTGACCGCGTCGGGCACGGTCTGGCTCAGCACCTTGTAGACGCTGTTGAGGTGGCGCAGGAGCAGGCCCTCCGCCCGCTCGAGATCGTATTCCTGGACGTAGTCGGAGAAGGAGCGGAAGCCCTCGAACATCTCGCGCGCGATCGACTTGGGCCGGATGTCCTCCTGGCCCACCCAGGGGTGACGGCCGGCGAAGGCGTTGAAGGTGCCGTAGACGAAGTCGCGCAGCGGCTTCGGATACTCCATCTTCTCCAGCTCCGCCATCCGCTGGTCGTAGTCGAGGCCGTCCGCCTTCATCTCCGCCACCTTGCGGTCCTTCAGCTTGTCGAGCTGGCGGCGGAGGATGAGCTCGGGGTCCTCGAGGATGCTCTCGACCAGCGTGAGCAGGTCGAGGGCGAAGGTATCCGACTCGGGGTCCAGGGCCGGGATCGTCTCGAGCAGGTAGAGCGAGAGCGCCTGGTCCATCGAGAAGTCGTCCTGCAGGTCCACGTCCACGCGGACGCGGGCGCCCTCCGCCGTGCGCGGCGTGATCTCGACGATGCCGCGCTCCACCAGGGCGCGGAAGAGCTGCCAGGCCCGGCGGAAGTGCGCCTTCCTGGCCCGGTCGGACTCGTGGCTGTCCCGGATGAGCCGCTGCATGGCCCGGCCGCCGTCGCTCCGGCGGGACAGCACGTTGAGGAGCATCCCGTGCGACACCTCGAATCGGGAGGTCAGCCGCTCGGGGGGCGCGGCCATGAGGCGCTTGAAGGTCTGCAGGTCCCAGTTGGCGAAGTTGTGCTCGGGCGGCTTGCGCCGGACCACCTTCCGGCCGTCCCGGGCCTTCTCGTCGAGCTTGAGGTTCTCGATGAAGTGCTCGGGGGCCTGCGCGACCACGAAGCCGCGGTCGTCGAAGCCCTTGCGTCCGGCCCGTCCCGCGATCTGGTGGAAGTCGCGCGCGGAGAGCACGGCCGTCTTCTGGCCGTCGAACTTGCAGAGGCGCGTGAAGAGCACGGTGCGGATGGGCACGTTGATGCCCACCCCGAGGGTGTCCGTGCCGCAGATGACCTTGAGGAGCCCCTTCTGGGCCAGCTGCTCCACCAGCACGCGGTACTTCGGGAGCAGGCCCGCGTGGTGCACGCCGATGGCCTGCTTGAGCCACTTGCGGACCTCCGGACCGTGCGGGCTCGTGAAGCGGAAGCCGTGGATCGCCTCCGCCACCGCGTTCTTCTCCTCCCGCGTGCAGAGGTTCAGGCTGGTGAAGTCCTGCGCGCTGGCCGCGGCGTCCCTCTGCGTGAAGTGGACGACGTAGACCGGGGCCTTGCCCTCGGCCACGAGCTTCTCGAGGGTCTGGGCCAGCGGGATCTGGGAATACGCGTACTCGAGCGGGACCGGCCGCTCGACGGACTTCACGACGTCGGTGGGGAGCCCGTTGCGGCGGGTGAGCGCCTCCTCGAAGAAGGTCACGTCGCCCAGCGTGGCCGACATGAGCAGGAAGCGCGCCTGGGCCAGGGTCAGCAGGGGCACCTGCCAGGCCACGCCGCGGTCGCGGTCCGCGTACCAGTGGAACTCGTCCATCACGACGTCGTCCACCGCCGCCGCCGTGCCTTCTCGCAGCGCGATGTTGGCCAGCACCTCCGCCGTGCAGCACAGCACGGGCGCCTCCCGGTTCACGGTGGCGTCGCCGGTGGAGAGGCCGACGTTCTCGGGCCCGAGCTCGCGGCACAGGGCCATCCACTTCTCGTTGACGAGGGCCTTGATCGGGCTCGTGTAGACGGAGCGCCGGCCGCGCTCGAGGGCCGCGAAGTGCACGGCGGAGGCGACCAGGGTCTTGCCCGATCCGGTGGGGGTGTTGAGGATGACGTTGTGGCCCTCGAACACGGCCAGTATCGCCTCCTCCTGCGCCGGGTAGAGCGAGAGGCCGCGGGCGGACACGTCGTCGAGGAAGCGGCCGAGCAGGTCCTCGTGGCTCGGCAAGGGGTGGGTCACACGGCTCAGGAATGCTCGGGGTGCGTGCAGCCCTTGAACTCGCGGAACATCACCTGGCCGTCGTCGCCCAGCTCCTGGCGCAGGCCGATCTCCGACGTGTAGTAGCCGGTCACGGTCAGGCCCTTGATGGCCTGGAAGAAGTCGCGGCCGATCTCGTCCTCGAAGGCCGTGTTCGACTCCGAGGCGAGGATCGTGAGGAGCGCGTGCTGCTCGTCGGGCCGCGCCCGCAGGAAGTCGGCCCCGAAGAGCTGCCGGCTCCGCCGGTCCACGAACCCGAGGCCGCGCAGGAACTGGGCGCGCTCGGCCTCGCCCGCCTGCGCGAGCACGTCGTCCACGAACCGGTTCACCAGCGCGGCCTTGGCCCCCGGGGTCTCGGTGGCCGGGATGATCAGCTCGCTGATCGCGGTCACCGTCTGGTCCTGATGGGCGTCCAGGACCCTGGGCGTCCAATCCGCGGCGGCGGCGGCCGCGCTCGGGGCGCCCTGCGCCTCCGCCACTCCGGCCAGGGCCTCCACCCAGGCGGGCAGCGCGGCCGCGCCCAGTCCTCCCAGGGTCAGGCGGCGGACGGCCTCGCGGCGGCCGAGCGTGTCCATCACGCCTCCTTCACAGGTTGCCCCGCCGCATCTCCTCGGCGAGGTAGTCCGTGGCCCGCCAGGCGAGGGCGAGGATGGTGAGGGTGGGGTTCTTCTCGGTGGCGGTCGGGAAGGCGGAGCCGTCCACCACGAACAGGTTCTTGACCTCGTGCATCTGGTTGAAGGCGGTGAGGGCGGAGCGGCGCGGGTCGGCGCCCATGCGGCAGGTCCCGTGCTCGTGGATGGCGGCGCCGTTGCCGTCCGTCTCCCCGCGCCGATAACCCACGAGCACGCCGCCCGCCGCCTGCACCAGCTCCTCGACGGTGTCGCACATGTGCTCGACCATCTTGCGCTCGTTCTCGCGCGTGCGGTACTCGATGTGGAGGAGGGGGACGCCGTAGCGGTCGGTGCGCGACTTGTCCACGGTGATCCGGTTGTCCGCGTAGGGCAGCACCTCGCCGAAGGGGTGCATCTCGAACCAGGCGGGGACGCGCCGCTTCATCTCGCGCTTGAAGGAGGCGCCGAACCCGGGCACGTGGCGCCCGGCGGCGGAGGGAGTGGCGTCCAGGGACCCCGTGCCCCAGAACTGGGCGCCGAAGCCGCGCAGGTAGTCGCGCGTGCGGCCGGGCCGGTGGTTGAAGCGCGGCAGGTAGACGTGCTCGCCGCCGAGGCCCTCGTCGTGCTGCCGCTCCCGGCCGTAGAGGTCGGGCAGGAAGCCCTTCACGTTCACCCGGACCTGCTCGCACAGGTAGCGGCCGATCACGTCGGAGCCGTTGCCGATGCCGTTCGGATGTCGCTCGGAGGTGGAGTTGAGGAGGATGCGCGTGGAGTCCACGCAGCTCGCCCCCAGCACCACCACCCGCCCCCGGACCTCGTGCTCCGCTCCCGTCTTGCGGTCGAAGTACTGGACGCCCCGGGCCCGCCCGTGGTCGTCGGTCAGGATCCGGGCGGCGACGGCGTTCGACCGGATCTGCAGCTTGCCCGTCTCCAGCGCGAACGGGAGCAGGTGGTCGGCGGAGTTGAAGAAGGACGAGGTGTCGCAGCCGCGCGCGCAGTTGCCGCAGTAGTGGCAGGGCGGGAAGCCCCGGGTCGCGCGCGTCATGTTGGCGCGGCGCCCCGCCACCAGCGGCGTCCCGATCTTCGCCCCCGCCCTCTGCAGCAGCCGCTCCGCGCAGCGCGGGCGCGGCGCGGGCTGAAGGAAGCGGCTGCCCGGGAGAGCCTCCGAGTCGTCGTCTCCGCCCGAGACGCCGATGAGCGGCTCCACCCGGTCGTAGTAGGGAGCCAGGTCGGCGTAGGAGAGCGGCCACGGGATCTCCCAGCCGTCCCGGTCCGCGGCCTTGAAGTCGAGGTCGGAGTAGCGCAGGCTCACCCGGCCCCAGACGTTGGTCTTGCCGCCGTGGCCCCACACCCGGATGAGGTCGAAGGGGCGGCCCTCGGGCGTCAGATAGGGCTGCTCGCGGACGTCGAGGAAGACCTCGCGCGGCCTCTCGCCGCGGCGCCGGCGCTCGCGGTCCTCCCAGGGCCGGACGTGCGTCCAGAGCCCCTCGCGCGAGAACTTCTCCCCGGCGTCGAGGAGCAGGACGTCGATGCCCTTCTGGGTGAGGTTCCAGGCCGCCATCCCGCCGGAGGCGCCGCTGCCGATCACGATGACGGGGTGGACCTCCGGCGCCTCGACGACCTGCATGGGATGGCCTCCAGTCGGCGAGCGACATTCTACAATCCCGCGGTCGATGAGGCCCTCGTCCGGAGCCGGTCCCGCCGTCCTGGTCGTCGCCCTGCTGGCCGGCGCGGCGCTGCGGGTGGAGCGCCTCGGGCGGGCCGAGCTGACCACGGACGAGGCGTTCTCGTGGCGCATGAGCACGCATCGCGCGCGAGAGATCGTCAGGCGGACGGCCGCGGACGTGCATCCGCCCCTGTACTACCTCGTCCTCCGCGGCTGGACCGGCCTCTTCGGTGTCTCGCCGTGGGCACTGCGCGGCCTGTCGCTCTTCTTCGGCCTGGCTTCGATCCCGATCGCGTACGCGGTCGCGCGCGAGCTGGACCGCGAGCTGGAGACGGGCGCGGTCGGGGCGGCGGCGGCCGCGGTGCTGGTGGCGCTCCACGCGGACCAGGTCGGCCATGCCCGCGCGGTCCGCATGTACACGATGGGGATGGCCCTCGCCGGGGCCTCGGCCTGGCTGTTGCTGCGAGCCCTGAGGAGCGACCGTCGTCCGGCGGCGTGGTGGACCGCCTACGCCATCGCCGCCGCCGCGCTGTGCTACACCCACTACTACGGCGCCTTCACCGTCGGCGCCCAGCTCCTGTTCGCCGGTGTGGACGCCGTCCGCGAGAGGACGTCGGCGGCGGACGGCCGGCGGCGCCTCCTCGCTGTCGTCGGAGGGGCGGTCCTGGTCGCCGCGCTCTTCGCGCCCTGGCTCGCCGTCCTGGGGCGGCAGGCCTCTCGTGTGAGCGGCGACTATTGGATCCACGACACCGACGCGTACGGGCTCGGCGCGTCGCTCGTGCAGTGGCTGTCGGGTCTGGAATGGACGCCCTCCTGGCCGCGCACCTTCATCGCGGGCGCCGCGATCGCCGCCTTCTGGGCGCTCTGGCGGGGGGATCGGGGCCAGCGGTTCCTCGCCCTCCAGGCGACGGTCCCCTGGCTGGCCGCCCTGGCCGTGTCCGCGGCCGCCGGCCGGACGCTGTTCCTGGAGCGCTACCTCGTGTTCGCGCAGCTCGCGATGCTGGTCGGGGTCGGCCGCGCCTGGGCGGGCCTGGGCCCTCTGTGGACGCGTCACGCGGTGGCGCTGGGCCTGGGCGCCGCCATCGGGCTCGGGCTGGCCGCGGAGGTGGGCGCGCGGCCCGCTGCGGCGTCCTCCGCGGAGGAGGGCGCGCGAGAGCTCGCGCGATCGGTGGCACCGGGGGATCTCGTCCTGGCCAACGCGCCGCGCGACCTCAACGTCCTGCGCTACTACCTGGATCGGGAGGGCGCGGCCGCGATCGCCGTGCGCTGCCCGGCCAGCCGATCCATCGGACACCTCAGCCAGGTCTCGTCGATCGACCCCGAGGACATCCTCGACGACGGCGCCGTCTGGTCGGGGACCTGGGCGCGAGTCTGGCGCGTGCGCCTGCATCCGCCGCGCAAGTGGCGGCCGGAGCCCGCCCCCTCGGGGTGGCGGACCGTCTTCACGCGCGTCTTCGAGGGGCCCGCCTCCACGCGGCTCTACGTGACCGCCGACGTGCGCGAGGCCCCGCGTTAGAACGCGATCGTCTCCGGCGGCGGCGAGGCCTCTCGAGGCAGCGAGGTGTCGCATCGTCCGATCTGGCCCAGGGCGTAGTTGAACGTGCAGGCCAGCCAGAACGAGCCGGGGAACAGGCCGATCCCGGCCAGGCAACAGGAGGCCTGCGCGATCCCGTTCGCCGGCAGCAGCAGGACGAGCAGGCGGCCGAAGTTGGACAGGTTCCGCCTCGTGAAGTCGGCGACCTCGCCGACGTCCATCGCGGCGCGCAGGTCGCGGAGGACGACGACGCGCAGGAGAGCGGAGTTGACGTAGAAGGACCAGGCCAGGGCGGCCAGGGGCCCGGTGACCACGAGCAGGAACGCCGTCAGCTCGCTCGTCCGCACGGCGTCCTGGAGCGCGGCGGCGCGCGACGCGGCCCAGATGGCGAGCCCCACCGGGCCCCAGTGCGCCAGCCACACCGCGGCGATCCCCAGACCCTCGCGATACATCTCGCCTCCGTGGTCCCACGCGGGGAGGGAGGACTCGGTGAATCCGGCACGCACGACCCGAACGTAGTAGCCCAGGAGGACGGGGAGGCCGACGACGGTCAAGGAGGCGAGCACCCACAGCCCTCCGATCAGCGTCGTGCGGAGCCATCGTGGTTGCCCGACCACCCACTTGAGGCAGGCGCCGATAGGGAGCGGGCGCGTGACCGGAATCGGCTCGAGGCCTGGGATCACGGTGCGCGCTCTCGAGAGGATTACGGCCGGACTTCGCTCATGAGGGCCAGGAGATTCCGATCGGGATCGCGGAAGAAGGCCATCCAGAGGTCGTGGTCCGGCAGCTTGGCGATCAGGTGCGGCTTCGCCTCGAAGACCACGCCGCGCGCGGACAGCGTCTCGAACGCGGCCTGGATGTCCGGGACCTCGTAGTAGATGACGGAGCTCGGGTTGCTCGTCTGCGACCTCGCGGGAGCGTCGAGCATGAGCCGGACGCCGTCGCAGTCGAAGAAGCCGAGGCCCGGCGGCGCCTTGAACAGGAAGCGCATCCCGAGGGTGTCGCGGTAGAAGGCGATGGCCCGATCGACGTCGCCGACAGGGACGGCGATCTGCCCGATCCGGCCCAGGCCGAAGTGTGCGGCCGCGGGGCTGCCCATCGAATCCTCCTTCCGTTGCGCCCGCTCAGCGGGCGCGGGTCTCGTCCTCCGGGCCCGCGCCGACGGGGAGGGCAAGGTCGCCGAGGGTGGCCTCGGTCGGACGCGCCTCCGCCGCCGGCTCCAGGACCGCAGCGTACGTGGGGCGCGACCAGAAGCGGGTATTGCCCGTGGCGCGGTTGAAGATCGGCCACAGCTCGTCCTGTTCGCCGGTGACGGCAAGCGAGCCGCGGCGCAGGCGGCGCGCCGACCCCAACGTCGTGGCCACCGTCGCCGCGATCCATGAAATCCAGAACGCCACGACGTACCGCATCCCGGCGCTCGGTCCGAACCGGTCGAGGAGGACCTTCTCCAGCCCCTGCCAGCGCCCGGTGGCCTCGTACTGCTCTTGCGCGGTCTGGCCGATCACGCCCCGCAGGAAGAGGAGGGGCAGGATCACGAGGAACCCGGCGATGAAGACGCGGGCGGTGCGGACGTGGCGGGGCAGGCGGGCCCACACGTCGCCCGGGGCGCGTCCCGCCTTCGGGTACCAGCCCATCCACCAGCGGGGCTGCCGGACGACGGCTCGACGGATCGCCGTCCACGAGTAGCCCTTGCCGCGCACCGAGATCGTGAGCAGCACGAGGAGCGGAAGCGTGAAGAGCAGGGACACCATGGCGTTGTCGGGGTTGAACTTCCCATCCTGGTAGTCCCAGACCTGGAACACCCTGGGTTGCAGGGTGGCCTTGCCCCACACCCAGTACCCGAGGCCCAGGAGCCATCCGAGGCCGACCGCCCGAACGTAGGTCGCGAGGTTCTCGAGGGCGATCGGGAGGTCGTTCTCGGTGCCGCCGGACAGGATCTGCTGGCGCAGCGTGCGCGCGTCGCTCCAGCGGGCGGCGGGGTCGCGCTCGAGGCAGCGGGTGATGGCGGAGGTCAGCCACCGCGGCGCGTCGGGGACGCGCGGAGAGAGGGGCAGCGGCGGCTGGCTGAGGCGCTGGAGCAGCTGGTCGGACGGGGTCTTGCCTTCGAAGGGCAGCCGGGCCGCCAGCATCTCGTAGCCGAGGACGCCGAGGGAGTACAGGTCGCTGCGCCCGTCGAGATTGGAGGCGCCCGCCGCCTGCTCGGGGGACATGTAGCGGGGAGTGCCCACGATGGTGCCGGTGGTCGTGAGGTTCTGGCCGCCCTGGGCCCGCGCGATGCCGAAGTCGGTGAGGAGCGCGCGTCCGGATTCGGCGTCGATGAGCACGTTGTCGGGCTTGATGTCGCGGTGCACGACGCCCCGGCGGTGCGCGTAGTCGAGGGCGTCGGCAAGGTCGGACAGGAGGCGCGCCGCGTCGTCGGACGCGATCCGGCCCTGGCGGCGCATGCGGTCGGCCAGGGACTCGCCGTGCACGTATCCCATCACGTAGTAGGCGAGGCCGTTCACCTCGCCGAACGTGATGAGGGGGACGATGTTCGGGTGGCTCAGGCGGGCGGCGGTGCGGGCCTCCCGGCGGAAGCGCGCCCGGCGCTCCTCGTCGGCGCCGCGCTCCGGCGGCAGCACCTTGATGGCGACCTCACGGTCCAGGGCCAGCTCGCAGGCGAGGTACACCGCGCCCATGCCGCCCCGGCCGAGCAGGCGCTCGACGCGGTACTGGAAGCCGAGGGCCGTCTCCAACGCGGTGCGAAGGGCGTCTCCGGGATCGCTGGGATGGGCGGGGGCGGGAGCGGCGCAGGCGGCGCAGAACCGCGCGCCCGGGGTCAGCTCGGCGTCGCAGGAGGCACAGCGCATCCTTCGGCGCCCTCACGCGCCCGGCGTATGTTACGACGCGGCGAGGCCTCATTCTCCTCCCCGTCGCCACCGCGCCGGTGCCTGGCGAACCCTCGCGCCCCGGACGCGCGGGCATCCCGTTCGGACGCCGGAGCAAGCCGCCGACATTGGCGGACGCGCGGCGAGAGAAAACATACGCTCGGACACGACTCCGAGGCCGGGACTCACCGTAATGACATCGCAGGCCGGGCACGGGAACGCCGGCGGCCATCGAAAGGAACAAGCCAATGACGAGTGTTGTCTCCAAGGGTCCCGTCGTCAAGCCCGCGCGTCGGGCCAGCGAGCGTGCGAACGCCCTCGCCGATCGCCTCGAGCAGGGCGCGCGCGCGCTGGCCGACTTCGCGGGCGCTCTCCTGGAGTCGGAGTGGCAGATACGCCTGCCCAGGGACGGCCGCAAGATCGGCGTCGTCGTGCATCACGTCGCCAACATGTACCCGCTGGAGATCCAGCTGGCCCAGACGGTCGCGGCGGGCAAGCCGGTGACGGGCGTGACCCCGGACGACGTCGACCGGATCAACGCCGGGCACGCCATCGAGCACGACGCGGTGACGAAGGAGGAGGCGTTGGAGCTGCTCCGGCTCAACAGCGCGGCCGCCGCCGCCGCCATCCGGGCGCTCAGCGACGAGGAGCTCGATCGGGCGGTTCCGGTCTCCCTCTACTCCGATGCCCCGCTCACGTGCCAGCTGGTGCTGGAGGACCACGCCGTCCGGCACAGCTACCACCACCTGGCCCGGATCCGCGCGGCCTTGAAGCGCTAGGACCGCGGATGCCATGGCCCCGGCCAGAGCTGGATCACGGCGAGGCCCGTCGCTTGCCGCCAGACGACACGGCACGGTGAGTCCGGTCTAACCTTCGAGGCGCCGGGCTAGCGTCCGCGGGAGCGCTCGACCGCGAGAGTGACGGTCGAGAACTCGCTCGCCCAGTCGCCGGATTCCAGCCGCCGCAAGGCCGTGGCCTTGACGAGCCAGGCCCCTTCGCGATCGAGGACGAACCGGACGCGGCCCTCGGCGTCCGTTCGCCCGAGAACGGCGTCGCCGCCCGCAGGCTGGGCGGCGACGGGCTGTCCCGCGAGCGGGGATCCCTGGCGCAGCAGGCGCACGGTCAACGACCCACCGGCGGCGACGCGGGTCGGATCGCTCTCGGGAACGATCTCGAGGGCGAGGCCGACCGGCTGCGACCAGGATCCGTCCGCCGCGCCGTCGCCGACGCGCACGAACGCCTTCGCGCACTTGACGTAGGTCTCCTTCCACGGCCGGCGTCCGGAGGCCTGCCACTGCGCGCCCGCGGTGTCCCACATGCCGATCTCGCGGAGGTACTCCTCGACCAGGGCATCGGTCAGGCTGAGCGTGCGGGGGTGGAGCTCCAGCCAGGCGGCGGCGATCCCTTCCGAGGGCGCCCGGCCCTCGATGCGGAGCGACGTCTCGCCCGCGCTTCCCGCGCGCAAGGGCACCCTCCGTTCGCCGATGCGCATCCCGCTACGGGCGATGCGGTCGGCCTTGACCGCGGTCTGCGCCTGCGGAAAGCGCTCGGCGCTGGTGAGGTCCATGGTGACGTCCGCGCCCGGTGAGACCGCGAACCGCGCGGGCAGCAGCCACGTGTCGTGGGCGAGGGCGGACGAGGCGGCGAGGACGACGGCAGTGGCGAGGAGCGGGACTCGGATCATGCCCTATCGTAAGGTCGGCGGGCCGGCGGAAGGCGTACAGGAAGGCCGGCCGAGGACGGGCCGACTACGGGCGGGAGACGTCGACCCGCTTGAGCACGAGCAGGGTGCGGTCGTCTTCGATGGGCGCGCTGGAGGAGAACTCGTCCAGTGCGTGCTCGATCCTCGGCACGAGCGCGGGCGCGTCGAGGCCCTGGCCGGCGCGCAGGATCTCCACCAGCCGATCCACGCCCAGCTCCGTGCCCGCGGCGTCGCGCGCCTCGCTGATGCCGTCGGAGAAGATCAGCAGCGTGTCGCCGGGCCCGAGCATCGCCTCCGCCGCCGTGTAGGACGCCGATTCCATCAGGCCCAGGGGGACCCCGCTGCTGCCCAGCGCCTGCGCGGTGCCGTCCGCGCGCACGATCAGCGCCGGCTGGTGCCCGGCGTTCACGAAGCGCAGGCGGCCGGTGGGAGGGTCGAGGCGCGCGAGGAACGCGGTGGCGTAGCGGCTGGCCGGCACGTTGTCGAAGACGGCCCGGCTGATCAAGCGCGACGCGCGCGCGAGGTCGGCCTCGGCCCAGCGCGATCGGACCAGGGCCCTCACCGCGGCCATCAGCACGGCCGCGGCCGCTCCCTTCCCGGACACGTCGGCCAGGACCAGGCGGAGGCCGTCCGCGCCGAGCTCCCAGTCGTAGTAGTCCCCGCCCATGGCCAGGCAGGGCCGGCTGCCCCCGGCCAGGCTCCAGCCCGGCAGGGTGGGCGTCGTCTGCGGCAGGAGGTCGGCCTGCATGGCGGCGGCCACGCGGACTTCCTCCTGCAGCCGCCGGTTGTCGCGGCTCTCCTTGAGGAGGCGCGTGGTGTGGATCTTCACCGCGGCCACGCTGGCAATGGCGGTGACGAGGCCGAGGTCTTCCTCGTCGAAGGCGTCGACGAGGCTGTGGCTGTCGAGATAGACGAGCCCCACCGTTTCCTCGCGCTCTCCGTTCGCGAACCACAGCGGCGCGCAGAGGGCGGAGCGCACGCCGCCGTTGATGATGCTCTCGGCGCTGCTGAACGCTGGATCCCGCAGGGCGTCGTCGAGCAGCAGCGCGTTCCCCTGTCCCAGCACGCGGTCGGCGATGGCCCGGCTGACGGAGACGAAGGGCAGGCCGTTGCGCGACCGTGAGGCCTTCAGCTCCAGGCGCGCCGGCACGTCCTCGCGGAGCAGGATCGCTCCCCGCTGGGCGGGGACGGCGGCGAAGAGCAGGTCGAGCAGGAGCTCGAACACCTCGGGCAGCGGGCGGTGCACGACGAGCTGGTTCGCGGCCTCGCGCAGCGTGTCGAGGATCCGGTATTGGCGCGACAAGGCCTCCACGACGTCGTCGCAGCGGGTGACGCGCTGGGAGAGGTCGCGGGCGGAGTACTCGCGGACGCGGAGGGCATCCGTTTGCGTCACGCCGCCCGCGGCGGGCGGGCGGGATTCGTCGGGCAATGCGCCCGAAAGAGTGAGTCGTGCGTTCACGGGCATGAAGTCAACTTCCTGTCCCCCAAACATGGGTAGACGGGATCGGACCCGCGAAGTTCCGTGGAAACAGTCAATTCGGGGTTACTTCAGGCCGTCCACCACGTACAGGCTCGAGAGGATGCGGTAGTACGTGTAGACGTACGAGTTGCCCTCGGGGCCGAGAAGGACGTTCAGACGAAAGATCCCGGCCGGATCGGCGGGGGCGATCTCCTTCCACGGCTGGCGGACGCCGGTCGCTAGGTCCCGCTTGAGGACCCGGAGCCGCGTTCCGGCGACCTCGGTGACGAACAAAGCGCGGCCGTCCGCGCTCCAGCGCGCGACGTCCCCGCTCTCGGGAGGGCCCGGCGCGACCTCCTCCGCGCCTCCGTCCACCGTGACCAGCGTGATCCGACGCTCGGGATCGAGGACGGCCACGCGCCGGCCGTCGGGTGAGACGGCCTGTCCGATCACGTGCGGCCACTGCGGCACCACGCCCTCCGGTGTGATCGCGCGCGGACGACCGCCCGCGACGTCCTGGACGAACAGGCGCCACTTGCGGCCGGGCTCCCGCCCCACCACGGCGAACCGCTGGCCATCCGGGAACCAGGCGCCCGAGCCCGGTCCGTCGAGGTACTGGATGGGGGCGCCGTCCAGGGTCTTCTCCGCACCCGCCCCGGTCGGGACGAGCACGAGCGTCGAGGGCGGGCGCAAGGCGAGGACCCAGCGCGCGTCGGGGGACAGGGCGACGCCCGTCCCTTCGCCGAGCGGCACCGCCGCCGAGGCGCCGTCGGTGTCCCGCAGGTACATCGCGTCGCTGCCGTCGAAGAGGACCTTCCGGCCGTCCGCGGAGAGTCCTCCGCCGTACGCGGCACGCGACGCCGTGAGCTCCCGATCCGCCGCTCCGCCCGGGGGCGGGCCGGAGATTCCAGACCTCACCTGGCCGAGGGTCAGCAGCACGCGGCCGTCGCGCGACACGTCCTGGAGCCCGACGCCGAGCGGCGGGGGAAGACGGAGCAGGAGCCGCCGCCGCCCGGAAAGCGACACGCCGTGGATCTCTTCCACGCCGTAGAGGATCTCGTCGCCGCCCGGGAGCCAGAGGAGGGAAAAGGCCAGGCCGTCGGGCGAGCCGACCAGGTCCCGGACCTTGCCCGCGCGATCGCTGACGCACAGCGTCTCGCGGGCGCCGTCGATGAACGCGATGAGGGTACCGTCTGGGGAGATCCGTGGGGAATAGATGAAGTCGCTCTCGTAGACGAGGGTCCCCACCGGGAACTCGAGGCGGCGCCGTCCCCCGATCCGGCGCACCACCGCCAGCGCGCTGCCGTCCGGCGTCCAGTCCGCGGACTCGACGTCGTCGAGGACCTCCCGGGGGGCGCCACCGGCCAGAGGCGCCCGCGCCAGCACGCCGCCCAGGCTCGCGCCCGGAGTGTCGAAGCGGCGCCCCGGCGCGATGGCCATCTCGCCCTTGGAGGAGACGGCCAGGAGGTCGGCGTCGGGCAGGTCCAGGGCGCGGGAGCCCTGGCCGTCCGTGCGTCCCGAGTACAGGCTGAGGGGCCGCCCCTCCCAGGCCGCGCCGTAGACCAGGGTCTGCCCGTCCGGCCCGAACCGCGCGTGCGCGATGCTGCCCCGGTCGAACGTGAGCAGCGTCCACGACGGGGACGGGGTCTCCCGTCCGCGGGCCATCGTCCCGAGCCGGTAGGCGACGGCGAGCGCCGCGGCCAGGGCCAGCGCGCCCGCGATCACGCGGAGGCGCCGGACACGGGGAGGCGCGGCCAGGATCGCCGACCCACCCCCGGAGAGCGCTGGCCCCGACATCGACTCCAGGGCGAGGGCGACGTCGTGCGCGGAGCGGAAGCGCTCGGCCGGATCCTTCTCCAGGCAGCGGCGCACCAGCCCCTGGAGAGCGGCGGGGACGGCCGAGCCCTCGATGTCGGGCGGGTCGTCCTTCAAGATGGCGTGCAGGGTCTCCACGTCGGTGTCCGCCCGGAACGCCCGCCGTCCCGACAGCATCTCGTAGAGGAGGGCGCCCAGGGCGAAGATGTCCGAGCGCTCGTCCGCGGGCTCGCGCCGGATCTGCTCCGGCGACATGTACCCGACCGTGCCCAGGAGGACGCCGTCCGACGTCGGCGAGGACAGGGTCGTGGCCTCGGAATGCGCCTCGTCCTTCCGCGTCCGCGTCAGGCGGGCCAGGCCGAAGTCGAGGACCTTCACGTGTCCGTCCCGGGTCACGAACACGTTCTCGGGCTTGAGGTCCCGGTGCACGATCCCCTTCTCGTGGGCGGCGGCGAGGCCGCGGGCGATCTGCGCCCCGTAGGCCACCGCCTTCCGCGGAGGAAGGCCGTCCGTGGTCATGCGCTCGCGCAGGGTCGTCCCCTCGAGCAGCTCCGTGACCAGGAAGGGCATCCCTTCGTCGGTGCCGACGTCGAAGAGTGCGAGCAGGTTCGGGTGGCTGAGGGAGCCGACGGCGCGGGCCTCGCGCTCGAAGCGCTGCAGCCGGTCGCGGTCCTCCGCGAACGACGCGGGCAGGAGCTTGACCGCGACCTCGCGGCCGATCCGCGTGTCCCGCGCGCGGTAGACCTCGCCCATCCCTCCCGCCCCGATGGGGCCGAGGATCTCGTACGGGCCGAGACGTCGGCCGGTCTCGAGGGACATGGCGGCGGTGGCGAGATGTTACTCCCGTGGGTGCTAACATCCGCTCGGGCTCGACCTCGAGAATCCCGTGCGGAAGGCCCGATGAGGATGCGTCCACGGGTTCCCCTGATCGTCGCGGCGCTCCTCGCCCTGGGATCGCCGCTCCTCGCCCAGACCACGGGCCGGATCGCCGGCGAGATCACGGACAGCTCGGGCCTGCCCGTGCCGGGGGCGACGGTCACGGTGAGAAGCCCCCGGCTCCAGGGCGCCCGCTCCGCCACCACCGACGCTCGCGGCGAGTTCCGCCTGGCCTTCCTTCCTCCCGGGACCTACGGCGTCAAGGCCGAGCTGGCCGGCTTCCCTCCCGCCGCGGTGGAAGCCGTCCGCGTCGACATCGATCGGACGGCCACGTTGCACGTCCGGCTGGAGGTGGCGGAAGTCCGGGAGACGGTGGACGTGAGCGCGCCTCCGCCCGAGATCGACGTCACGAACACGGCCACGGGCCTCAACGTCACGGCCGATCTCTACACCCGCATCCCTCTCGATCGGAGCTTCTTCGCCGTCGCCCGCGTCGCCCCCGGCACCCAGGAGGACGAGATGGGCACCGCCTTCTACGGATCCACCGGGGCCGAGAACCAGTACGTGGTCGACGGTCTCAACGTCACGGGAACGATCAACGGCAGCCACCGCGAGCAGGACCTGAACTTCGACTTCGTGGAGGAGGTCGAGGTGAAGACGGGGGGCCTGCCCGCGGAGTACGGGCGGTCGACCGGGGGAATCCTGAACGTGCTCACGAAGTCGGGCGCGAACGAGTTACACGGGGGCGCCTTCGGCTTCTTCGCCGGGCAAGGCCTGCACAGCGACGACCGCACCGCCGCGTCGCGACCCGGCGACACGACCACGATCGACGAGACGACGTCGCGATGGGATTTCGGGGCGGAGCTGGGCGGGCGGATCGTCCGCGACCGGCTCTGGTTCTTCGCCGCCTTCAACCGCGTGGCCACCGACACCGCCACCCTGGTGATCCGCGACCTGGAGGGCGAGGGCGTCCCCGGCGCCGGCTCGGTGGTGCCGGGCCAGAAGCGGGACAACCGGTTCGCGGGCAAGCTGACGTGGCGGCCGGCCTCGTCGAGCAGCGTGACGCTCTCGGCGTTCGGCGATCCGAATCGGTTCGCGGGTGCGGTCAGGCCCATCACCGGTCCTCCCAGCACGTACCTCGGTACGATCGACGCCAGCCGCAACACGGACGTGACCCTGCGCTACGACGGGACCTTCGGGGGCTCCGTTCTCGTCCACGGCCTCTTCGGGCAACACCGCGAGCGGCGGACGCTGGGTGGGCCCGGGGCGGAGACCGCACGCTTCGACGACCGGACGGTGAGCCCGACCGCCAGCACCGGCGGCCTCGGCCCCTACCACGACAGCTCCGCGCGCCGCGACGTCTACAAGCTCGACCTCTCGAAGTTCCTGTCCGGCCACGAGCTGAAGCTCGGCGGCGACGTCGAGGCCCTCGGCGGCGCCGCCCGCCAGTTCGTGAGCGGCGCGGACTACGTGGCCAAGCTGGTGACCGCCGATGGCGTGGACTACTACCAGCACTACGTCCGCATCGACGACCGCGCTCCCGGCTACGCTCGCGACGATCCCTCGACCTGGCAGCCCGCGAACCCCGTCGTCTCCGCGCCGCAGACGCGCAACACGTCGGCCTACGTCCAGGACGCATGGCGACTCCGCCGAAACCTCACGCTGAACCTGGGGCTCCGGTTCGAGCGGCAGCGGCTCGAGGATCGGGACGGAAAGACGCCCCTGGCCGTGGACAACTGGGCGCCGCGGTTCGGCCTGGCCTGGGACCCGGCCGGCGACGGCAAGGGCAAGGTCTACGGCGCCTTCGGCCGCTATTTCGAGAGCATCCCGCAGCTCATCCAGTTCTTGGCGTTCAACGGCCTGACCGCGGCCTTCTCGTACAACTTCGACGGCACCGCCGGCGCCTACGCCCCGGACGCCACCGCCCCGCAGCGTTCGTACGTCTTCGGCGGAGACTCGACGGCGGTGGCCGCCGGAATCGGCGGCCAGTACGTCGACGAATGGCTGCTCGGCTTCGAGCGTGAGGTGGGCGGCCACTTCACGGTCGGGGTCAAGGGAAGCTGGCGGCGCCTGGGGCGTGTCATCGAAGACGTGGACACGGGCGAGGGCGAGTATCTCTTCGGCAACCCGGGCGAAGGGCCGGCCTCGACCCTGGCCTTCCTCGACGGCTCCGCGGTGTCGTCACCCCGGGCCGAGCGCCACAACTACAGCCTGGAGGCCACGGCCCGCAAGCGCCTCTCGAGCGGATGGCAGATCCTGGCCAGCTACGTGTTCACCCGGCTCCGGGGAAACTACGACGGCAGCTTCGATCGTTCGAGCAGCCGCGAAGCGGCTCCGAACTGGAACTCCGGCTTCGACTACGCGGACTTCCTCGTGAACGCGGACGGCCCGCTGACATCGGAGAGCGTGCACCAGTTGAAGGCCGACGGCAGCTATGAGCTCAGACGCGGCGCCCCGGGTCTGAACCTGGGCCTGTCCACCCACTGGTACTCCGGATGGCCCGAGAACGCCTACGGGCTCTCCGTCAACTATCTGAATTGGATCTACTACCTCGCTCCGCGCGGCAGCCTGGGCCGCAACCCCGCCGACTTCGAGATCGACCTTCACGCCGGCTACCCGATCCGCCTCGCCCGGGCGGTCAAGCTGACCGTTCAGGCCGACCTCTTCAACGTGCTCGACCGCCAGGCCATCCTGTCCTACGACCAGCGCTACAACCTGTTTCCCGGTGGTCCCTGCGGCGGCTTGCCGGCCGGCCTCTGCAACGGCGATGGCGGCCTGGCCACGCAGCCGGGGACGCTCGTGCCCCTGGGCGCGATCGGTGATCCGCGCCGGACCGCCACCAACCCGGACTACCTGCGGAAGGGCACGATCTTCACGAGCCCCCGCAGCCTTCGGCTGGGCGTTCGCCTGACCTTCTAGCCCGGGCGGCGACGATCGTGCGTTCACGGGCATGAACTCGTTGTCAGGAACACGCCCCAACCACATTGGGCGGAACCGCGGCGCCCTCTCGAGCGTCCTACGGGTGGGCAGAAACGTCCGATCGATGCGATGGCGCGGGGCGGCCATCCGAGGGAAGGACAGAGATGTCACCGCTGGGCAGCAGTGCCGATGATGCCGGCCGCGAACGGGTCCTGGCCGCCGTCCTACGGGACTTCCGGTACGCCATTCGCACGCTCGCCAAGAGCAGGGGCTTTGCCGGGGTGGCCATCGTCACCCTCGCCCTCGGCATCTCGGCCTCCACCGCCCTCTTCAGCGTCATCCACAACGTGCTGATGGAGCCGTTTCCCTACACCGACTCGCAGCGGCTGATGACGGTCCAGGTCCACGACACGGAGAGAAGCGAGCCCGGCGGGCGCGCCGCATTCGCCGGCCCCGAGCTGCTCGGCTACGCCGAGCAGAACCACGTGTTCGACGCCGTGATCGCCAGCGCGAACCAGGACGTGCTCTACACCTCGGGCGAAGGCACGGAGCGGTTCGAGGGCTACCTCGTCACTCCGGGCACCTTCGAGTTCTTCGGAATGCCCGCCCTGCTCGGCCGCGCGATGGAGCCGGCGGACTACGAGCCGGGAGCGCCGCCCGTATTCGTCCTCCGTTACAAGGTCTGGGCCAGCCGCTTCGATCGAGACCCCGGCATCCTGAACAAGCAGTTCGTTCTGAACGGCACCTCGCGCACCTTGATCGGAGTCATGCCCCCCCGCTTCGCCTGGGGCGACGCCGACCTCTGGATACCGGAGAAGCCCAGCCGGGCCGAAGCCACGGCCGGGACCCCGTTCCAGCGCTATTGGTTCCTGCTCGGGCATCTGCGGCCCGGCGTGTCCATCCGCCAGGCGGAAGCGGACCTCGATGCCGTGGCTCACCGGCTGGCCACGGTGTACCCGAAGGACTATCCCAAGCACTTCAAGGTCGAGGTCCAGTCGCTCGCGGACATGGTCGTGGGGCGCTTCCGGGTCACGCTCTTCATCGTTCTCGCCGCCGTGGGCCTGCTCCTGCTCATCGGCTGCGGCAACGTGGCCAATCTCCTCCTCGCCCGGGCCACCGCGCGCGAGAAGGAGTTCGCCATCCGCGCGGCCCTGGGTGCGAGCCGCTGGCGGCTCGTACGCCAGCTCCTCGTGGAAAGCCTCGTTCTCGCCCTCGGAGGAGCCGCCCTGGGCGCGTTCATGGCCTGGGGAGGGCTGAAGGCGCTCATCGCCGTGATTCCACCTCGGATCATTCCTGCGGAAGCGGTCATCCGGCTGAACGGAACCGTCCTGCTGTTCACGCTCGCGGTGGCGGTCATGACGGCCCTCGTCTTCGGCCTGGTGCCGGCGCTGCACGTGTCCCGGCGCGACCTCGTCGATCCACTGCGCGACAGCGGCAAGGGCACGACCGGCGGCTTCCGCCACGGCCGGCTGCGCGACGCGGTCGTGGTCCTGGAGGTGGCCCTCAGCCTGGCCCTCCTGGTCGGCGCCGGCCTGCTGATGCGCAGCTTCGTGGCCCTCCGCGCGGTGGACCTCGGCCTGTCTCCCGATCACGTCCTCGTGGCCCGGCTCCCGCTGCCTCAGGACCGATACAAGACGGCCGAGCAGCTCGCCTCCTTCTACCGGCCGCTCCTCGCCCGGCTCAAGGCCTTGCCGGGAGTGGTGGCGGTCACGGAAACCAGCACGCTCCCGCCCTACGGCGGGATCCGGAGCGAAGTCGAGGTCGCGGGCAAGACGGACCCGGAGAAGTGGAACGCCGTCGTCCAGCTCTGCAGCGAAGGATATTTCGCCGTCGTGCGCATCGCGTTCTTCGAAGGCCGGACGTTCACGGAGGCCGAGGTCGCCGACGGGCGCAAGGTGGCGGTGGTCAACCGGACCTTCGCGAAGAAGTATCTTGGCACGCTGAGCCCCCTCGGCCAGCGCATTCGCCTGGCCGAGCTCGAAAACTTCCCGGACAAGGTAAGCGACCCCTGGTTCGAGGTGATCGGTGTGGTCAAGGACGCGAAGAACCAGGGCCTGGAGGAGCCTCCCCTTCCCGAAGCCTGGGTCCCCTACACGGTGACGGGCTCGGGCGAGCGCGGCATCCTGGTCCGGACGGTCAACGATCCACTGCTCACGCTCAACGCGGCGCGGCGCGAGATCTGGGCCACCGACCGCAACGTGGCGCTGACGTTCACGGGATCCCTCGAAGGCTTCATCAGCACCTTCTCGTACGCGGGACCCCGCTTCGCGTTCCTGATGATGACGATCTTCGCCGCCATCGGGCTGGTCCTCGTCACCATCGGCGTCTACAGCGTGATCGCCTATACGGCATCGCGTCAGACCCACGAGATCGGGATCCGGATGGCGCTGGGCGCGCGCCGGGGCGACGTGCTCAAGCTGGTGATTCGCATGGGAGCCCGGCTCGTCGTCCTGGGCCTGGCGATCGGGCTCCTCGTCAGCCTCGCCGTCTCCCGGGTCATCGCCAGCCAGTTGTGGGGAGTCTCGCCCTACGATCCCGCCACGCTGGCCTCGGTCGCCGCGGTGCTGCTCCTCACGGGTCTCGTGGCCTGCTGGGTCCCGGCCCGGCGCGCCACGCGAGTGGACCCGCTCGTCGCTCTTCGCTACGAGTGAGGAGGCGTAGAGTTCACGCACATCTTCCCCGAACATAGGACATGGCCACCACGCGCCGCCGGCACGCCGAAGGGGACGCAGGGTTCACGGGCTTTCCGCCGGAGGGCGTCGAGTTCTTCCGGCAGCTCGCCGCCCACAAGGTTACGGGATCGACTCGCACGACCGCCTGGCCTCCGCGCCGCGCGGGTACCGGCCGGACCACCCGCGGATCGAGATGCTGCAGATGAAGGACATCTACGCCGGCCTCAGCTTCGGGCCCACGCGCTCGCTCGCGTCGCCGGCCGCACTCGAGCGGATCGAGCGCGTGCTGGTCGAGACCAGCCCGCTGGTGGCCTGGGTGCAGGGGAACGTGCCCGCCGAAGGCGGGGAGGCACGCTCGGCGGAGAGCGATTGAGGCGCCGCCCGCGGCGCGGGGCGGGCGAGGCCGTGGTCAGGCGGACGCGGAGAGGGCCGCCGACGTCCGCGCCCGACGCCAGGTGCCGGGTGCCTGGCCCACCAGCTTCTTGAAGGCGCGGCTGAAGGCGGCCTCCGACTCGTAGCCGACCGCGCGCCCCACCTCCGCCACCCCGAGGCCGTCGGCCAGGAGACGGGCCGCCAGCTGCATCCGCCAGAGCGCGAGGTACTGGATCGGAGGCTGACCGACCATCTCCGTGAAGCGCTCGGCGAGCACGGAGCGCGACACGCCCGCCGCCCGAGCCAGGCTCTCGACCGTCCACGGCTGGCTCGGCTGGGCGTGCAGCGCGCCCAGGGCCTGTCCGACGACGGGGTCGCGCAGCCCGGACAGCCACCCCGTCTCCGCGGGGGGCAGCGTCTCGAGGTAGCGCCGGATGGCCTCGACGAACATCAGCTCCGACAGGCGCGCGAGGACGTTCTCGCCGCCGGGCCGCGCGTGGCCGGACTCCGCGACGGCCCCGTCGTGGAGGGCGGCCAGCCACCCCGCCCTTCCGTCAGGGCCGGAGGCGCGGAGGTGGATCACGGCCGGGAGCGCGGCCAGCAGCGGGTTGAAGGGGCGGTCGTCGCAGCCGAGGAACCCGCAGACGAGGCGGGCGCGGTCCGGCCCGCCGCCCCCCATCTCGTACACCAGCGGGAGCGGCGTGCTCGGGCGCGCGAAGCGGGCCATGTCCGGCTCCGCCCGCAGGCCGGGTGCGCTCGACAGGATGTGGGCGTCGCCCTGGGGGAAGACGATGAGGTCACCCTCGCCCAGGCGCATGGGCTCCGCGCCGAGGGCGTGGCCCCAGCACGATCCGCGCGCCACCAGGTGGTAGTGGATGACGCGGTCCGCGCCCGGCATCACCTTGGCCGCGATCTCGCGGGAGTCGGGCGTCTGCGCGACCCAGGGCGAGCTCATCTCGAAGTCGAAGTAGACGGCGCCGGTGAGGCGGACGGCGCGCAGCACGTCGGAGAGGACGTCCGCCCTCACGGCCGGAAGCCCGTCCTGGCCGCGTCCGCCGCCCGGCGGACGCGCGGGCATGCCGTCCGGACGCCCGAGCAGGCGGCCCCCATTCGCGGACGAAGGATCAATCGAATCGGACGCTGGCGCACGACCGTCCAAGGGTACCTCACCGTACTGGCAAACAGGCCGCTCCGCACGCACGCGCCCCGGGGGCTCTTCCGGAAAGGATCGATCGATGACAAGCGCAGCCTCGACGGTTTCCACGCCGACCCTGGCCACCATAAAGGCACGGCAGCAGGTGACCTGGGCCTCCGGCGACTTCGCGGTGATCGGCACCACGCTCCAGATCGTGGGCGAGCTCCTGGGCGAGGCGGTCGACCTGCGCGCGGGGGAGCGCGTGCTGGACGTGGCCGCCGGCAACGGCAACGCGACGTTGGCCGCGGCGCGGCGCTTCGCCAGCGTGACCTCCACCGACTACGTGCCCGCCCTCCTGGAGCGCGGCCGCCGGCGGGCGGAGGCGGAGGGGCTGGACGTGCTCTTCCAGGTCGCGGACGCGGAGGCGCTGCCGTACGCGACGGGCAGCTTCGACGTGGTCCTCTCCACGTTCGGCGTCATGTTCGCACCCGATCACGAGCGCGCGGCGGGCGAGCTCAAGCGCGTCTGCCGGCCCGGCGGCCGCATCGGCCTCGCGGCGTGGACGCCCCAGGGCTTCCTGGGCCAGCTCTTCCGCGTCATGGGCCGGCACGTGCCGCCCACGCCAGGTCTCCGGGCGCCGGTCCTGTGGGGCACGGAGGCGCATGTCCAGGCGTTGTTCCCCAGCGCGGCCGCCATCGAGCACACCGTCCGGCACTTCGCGTTCCGCTACCGCTCGCCGGAGCACTGGATCGAGATGTTCCGGACCTACTACGGGCCCGTGCACAAGGCCTTCGCGGGCCTCGACGCGAGCGGTGGGGCCGCGCTGGAGGCGGACCTCGTCGCGCTGCTGCGCCAGTTCGACCGCGGCGGCGCCGCCGGGCTCGTGGTGCCCGGGGAGTACCTGGAGACCGTCATCACGCGGTGACCGCGCAGCGAAACGCGCGGCGGGCCGTCTTCCGCGCTTGACTCGCCGGGACGGGAGGGGCTAGGCTCCGCGGACTTCCCGACAACCCCTGAACGATCAGGGGCCGATGTAGCTGGCGCGCCGCGATTCGAACTCGTCCAGGTACAGCGTGCCGGCGGCGCCGGTCTTGACGCTGAGGGCCCCCAGGCGCACGAAGTCCACCCCGCTGCGGCTGTTGTCCACGGCCGACGCCGCGCCTGCCGGCCCGTCGTCGACCCAGAGCTCGAGCGACCCATCGTCGGCATTGGGGCCGCTCGATCGTTTCCAGTCGATCTCGACGGAGTGCTCACCGGGCGTGATCGGAAAGAACCCGGTGTCGGCCTGGGAGTTGTCGTCGCGCCGCGCGCGTCCCATCAAGGAGTAGGAGCCGAACTGGCGCTTGAGGACCAGCGCGGCCAGGCGGCGCTGCGGGCTCTGCGCGAAGGCGAGGAAGATCCGCGTGCGGAAGTGCCCCTCCTGCTCGCCCGGGTCGAAGTCCTGCGTGTCGAAATAGAAACGCGCCCGGTAATGGTCGTCGCCCTCGGGTGAGTCGTCCTGGACGTAGACGCCCGCCGTGCCCTGGACATCTGCTTGCAAGCCCCAACTGGAGTGGCCGCCCAGCGCCGCCCGAGGAGACACGGTGAGATGGTCGGAATCGGTTGCGCTTGCCGACCACGCCGACATGTCCCCGGACTCGACGCCGTCCTTGAAGATGAGGTCGCGCCCGAACCGCTGCCCGAAGACCCCCACCGCGCTGCCGTCCTGGTAGAGGCTGGTCCACGCCACGACGAACGTGCCGTTCGCCCCGAAGGCCACCGCCGGATAGCCCTGGGGGCTCGACGTGTAGGAGTTGACCTGGAACTCGCCGCCCTCCGGTACGCCGGAGGCCGCGTAGCGGCGGCCGAAGACGTCCGTCCCCCGGGCCCACACCACGACGAAGTCGCCGTTTGCATCTTTCGCCACCCAAGGATGGTTGAATGACGCGGTGGTCGACACGCTGACCTCGAACTCGCTTCCTTGCGGCGCGCCGGCCGCATCGTAGAGGCGGCCGAACACGCCGTCGCCGCTGCCTCCCTGACCGAACGTGCTCCACACGGCGACGAAGCGGCCGCTGGCGTCGGCGGCCACCTTCGGGCTCCACTGGTAACCGGTGACGGACGAGTTCACCTGGAACTCGCTGCCTTGCGGGGTGCCGGACGAGCCGAAGCGCTGCCCGAACACGCCCCACGCGCTGCCGTCCTGGCCCTCGCTCGTCCAGACCACGACGAAGCCTCCGCCCGGGAGCGGGGCGAGCGAGGGCGCGTCCTGCGAGCCGGTCGTAAAGGAGTTGACCGGGAACTCCCCGAACTGCGGTTGCCCCGCGGCATCGAACCGCTGGCCGACCAGCCCCTTCCCGCTGCCGTCCTGCGGGCTTGCCCACACCACGACGAAGTTGCCGGTCGCCGCCATCGCGACCGACCCCGGGCCCTGATGGCCCGTCGTGTACGTGTTGACCCGGAACTCGGGGCCCGGCGTACCCGCCGCGTCGAACTGCCGGGCCATCACGTCGTAGTCGCTGAAGTCGCTGGTGTCGTTGCGCCAGACGACCACCAGCCGTCCGTCCGTGGCGGTCGCGATGGAGGCCAGGCGCTGGTAATCGGGGGTGGAGGAGTTGAGCCGAACCTCGCCTGGCGTCGTGGCGACACCGGAAGGATTGAATCGCCGCGCGAAGACCCCGTAGCTGTCGCCCTCGCCCACGCCCTGCCAGACCACGACGAAGTTCCCGTCGGCCTGCAAGGCGACCGTGGGAGCGTTCTGAAAGCCGGTGGTATAGGTGTTGACCGCAAACTCAGGGCCTACTGGCACCTGGCTCCGTGCGACGGCCGGCGCCAGGCAGAGCAAGAGGACGACCGGCACAGCTCGCTTCGGCACGAAGGCCTCCGCGGCCCCGGTCTGACGTTGAGGGTAGTGGGAGATCGGAGCGGCCCCTCGAGTTTACCCCCGAAAGGTACAATCCACCCCGACGCGTGATCCCTCCGGGCCGCGGAAAGGACCCCTGGTGAAAAGCCGGGGCGGGGGGGATTTGGGATGCGAGTGACTGGCGTCGTCCGGACGACGATCGTGCTCCTCGCGAGCGCGATCGCGGCAATGGCGCAGCCGCTGGGAACGGCGTTCACATATCAGGGGCGCCTCGTGGATGGCGGGCAGGCGGCAAACGGCCTCTACGACCTCCAGCTCATCCTCTTCGATGCCGCCGTCGGCGGCTCACAGGTCGGAGCGGTCGTCCTGAAGGACGATGTGACGGTCACCAACGGGCTCTTCACCGTCACGGTGGATTTCGGAGCCCAGTTCACCGGCCAGAAGCTCTTCCTGGACGTGGGCGTGCGGCCGGGCGCCTCCAGCGGCGCCTACACGGTCCTATCCCCGCGCCAGGAGCTGACCGCCGCCCCGAATGCGCTGTTCTCCGCTAACGCCGCCACCGTCGGCGGCCTCTCCTGCGCGAACGGACAGGTCGCGAAATGGAACAACGGCTGGACCTGCGGGACCGACGCCAACAGCGGAGGGACCATCTCGTCGGTCGTGGCCGGGAATGGCCTCACCGGCGGCGCCTCGTCGGGACCGGCCACCCTCGACGTGGGACAGGGAACCGGAATCGTGGTGGCGGCCGACGCGATCTCGCTCGACACCGCCTTCACCGACCTCCGTTACGACCTCCGCTACGATCCGCGCTACGTCAACGTCACCGGCGACGTCATGAGCGGCAACCTCGACATGGCCCAGACGCGGGTCCTGAGCCGCGGCTGTCCCAGCGGCCAGGTCCACGTCGGCCCGGGGCTTTGCACCGATTTCACCGACGTCAATGGCTTCACCTTCGCCGGTTGCGCCGACCATTGCCGAGTCCAGGGCACGCACATGTGCTCGTCGGCCGAGATGCTGGCGGTCATGCAGTCCAGCGCAACCCTGGACGCCGGCGGGGTACTGCTCGACTGGGTCGACGATCAGGACAGCGCGACGAACGCGCTGTTCGTGAACAGCACCGCTCCCGCAACGGCCATGGCCGATCGCGCGACTTCCACCTCATCCTTCTGCCGCTGCTGCGCGAACGTGGAGTGACGGCCCGCGGCCCGCGCCCTCAAGGCGTCTTCACGTCGACGTTGTGGTACGAGACAATGTGCCACTCGCTCCCGTCCTTCACGAGCACTTCCTGCAGGCGCGTGTGGATCTCGCCGTCGGCGCTGGCCTTGATCCCGGGCGGCCCGCCCTTGACCTGGCTCACCTCGGTGGTGATATCCGCGATGGCCACGTCGGGCCGCACGAACCGGAGCTTCGTCACTGACATCGCCAGCGTGCTGCCCTTGAAGAACGTGGCGAAGATCTCGACGTGGCGATCCTCGAAGGCCTGGTGTCCGTAGAAGACGTCGCCGCGGATGTTCGTGAAGCTGCCGTCCTCGGCAAAGCTCTTGGAAAAGGCCTTGCCGTCGCCCGCGTTCCAGGCCGACACCTGCGCGGCGACGATCGCGCGGACCTGCGCCTCATCCGAAGCCGGGCCGACCCCGGGCGCAGTCTGTAACACGGTCGCGATCGCCAACCACGGCGCGGCGTTCACCATTCAATCCTCCTGCGGGCGGGGGAGGATAGCTGAGATTTGGTGGTTACCCTACCGAGGCGGTGAGGATACGCGTCAACGAACCGGCGTGGCCAGCGTGTCGTGATGCGACTGGATGAGCGAGCGCAGGTAGGGACCGATGCGGTCGTCTCCATCGAACCCGGCGGCGCGGGCGGCCACCATTGAGCGGTCCGGCGGGATGTCGTCGCGCTCGGCGAAGTGCTTCCAGCTCCGGTAGGGCCCGATGGTGAAGGTGTCCCAGGCCGCTCCCAGTTCCCGCACGAAGATCGCGTTGCGCGGCCGACCCAGGGCGGCAAGGTAGGCGTTCTCCATCTCGCGCTCGCGAACGAGGTCGTCCCGACGGCCGGCGAGGGCCACGAACATCTCGACGTGATAGAGGCCCGCGGCGGCGAACCCATCCAGGCGCGCGACGTCGGGACCGCGGACGAGCTCGTCCTCCTGCCAGGCGACGAGTGCCAGGTCGGCGAGCGGCGGCGCCCCGGCCAGATCGGCGTAGCCTGCCACCGGCGCCAGAACCATGAGGTCCCACTGGTCCCCCTGCGAATGGCGCAGCACCAGGCCGCGTCCCTTCACTGCCGCCACCAGCTCGAGCAGGCGGCCGGGAGCGGCCCGCAGCAGGGTCATGCGGTGCAAGGTCTCACCGCGCATCGAGGGCGCGGGCGGGTCCTCGGCGCTCACTCCCGAGGCTCCGACGAGGGCGCAGAGGGCGATTACGACCGCGAGGCGGGTCATGCGCGCGAGTATAGGTCCAGTGGGGAAGGCGGTGGCCGAGGAACGCCCAGGCGTGGCGACCCTGGAGGGTTTAGCGCCCTCTTCCGTGCATGGATGCGTGCGCGTGAGGTGGCATCAGGGTGAGACGACGCCCGCGCCTCCGTCCATCGGAAAGTTCATGCGACGGAGCAGTATCTGCCACCGGGGATCTGAATGGAGTCCGTCGAGTGAAGGCTCGACCTTGACATAGTTGAGCGTGTCGCCGCCTTGCTCCGCCATCGCAAACAGCAACTTGAACGCCTCGTCCTTGTCGCCCAGCGCGGCGTAGGCTTCGGCGGCTTTACTCCGAACAGGGCCGCCCGGTCGTACCTTGAGGTCCTCGAGCATCCGCCTGGCCTCGCCGTGTTTGCCCATGCGCGCGTAGATTCGGGCGAGGCCCTCACCGTAGCCTGGCGCGCTGCCACCTTTCTGATACGCGGCCAACGCATCCGCGTACCGCCCCATCTGGTCGTAGACATCCCCCAGTCGCTCGTGTACCCCGCCGTTTCCCGGTTCCAGCTCCAGAGCCCGGTTCAAGTGAGGGATGGCCTCGTCGAACCTGCGGGCACGGTACAGGATCCGGCCGAAAGCCGATTGCACCGTCGACGAGAGCGGATCGAGCTGCTCCGCTCTCTCGATGTGGGCGATGGACCGAGGGAAGCGTCCCAGGGCCATGGACAACATGGCCTGGAAGAAGTGCGCGTCCAGGTTGTTCGGATCGATTTCCAGCGCCCGGCCGAAATCCGCTTCCGCGCCTGCCCAGTCCCAGTCGTGACCAAACTTGATCCTGCCCATCGACACGTGCGCTTCCGCCAGGCGCGGATCGAGCTCCAGGGCCTTGCGCGCGGCCGAACGTGACGGCGACTCGATCTCCTGGAGCGTCTTCCCTCCCCAGATGCCTCGCCACCACCAGGCGTGGGACAAGCCCGCATGGGCCGCCGCGTACCCTGGATCGAGGTGTGTCGCCCGCTCGAAGTGATCGACCGCGCGCGTCAAGTCGTCCTTCGTCAGCTTCCAGAGGAAGTACCGGCCAAGCAGGTATTCCTGATGAGCGGCGGGATCGACGGTGCCCGCCGAGGCCATCCGGGCACCTTCCTCGGCCGTGACCTGGATCCGGATCTCCTCGGAGACGGCGCGCGCCACTTCGCCCTGCAGCTTCAGAACGTCCGTCAGCTCGCGCTCGTATTCGCGCGCCCAGAGGTGGGTGTCGGTGGACCCGTGGACCAACTGGATGCTGATCCTCACCCGATCCGCCGTGCGCTGCACCGACCCTTCGATCACGGCGTCGACACCCAGGGTCCGGGCGATCTCGGGGAGAGACGTTCGGGCGCCTTTGAAGCGCATCACCGAGGTCCGTGACACGACCCGGAGCGCCCGGATTCTGGCCAGGTTGCCGATGAGCGCTTCCGTCATTCCGTCCGCGAAGTAATCCTGCGTCGGGTCGCCGGAGAGGTTTTCGAGGGGCAGCACTGCAAGCGACGTGATCGCCGGCCTCGCCGGGTCGGTGGCGGCCGCAGGACGCCGCACATGTGCGAACGCGGCCACGGCGAGCATGGCCAATGCGCCCAG
Organism: Vicinamibacteria bacterium; assembly: GCA_041481445.1. Lineage (GTDB taxonomy): Bacteria > Acidobacteriota > Vicinamibacteria > Fen-336 > Fen-336 > AA29. The sequence goes on along the minus strand of JBGPBV010000021.1, from coordinate 4,448 downwards.
CAGCCACCAGCGGCGCACCGACCGATGGCCGCGTAGTTCGGCGTCACTCTCCGGCGCGGCCGACTCCGCCGGCACGGCGGCGTCCGACGTCTCGCTGTTTCTCCATCTCTCTCGCACGTCCGCCACGAACCGGTAGCCGCGCGCGGGCACGGTGACGATGTACTGATGGTCGTCGGGCTTCTCGCCCAGCGTCTTCCGCAGGATGGAGACGTTCCGGGTGAGTCCTCCCTCTTCCACGACCGTGTCACCCCAGACCTGCCTGAGCAGCTCGTCCTTCGTGAGCACGCGCTCCCGGTTCTGGAGGAGGGCCAGAAGCGTCTCCATGACCTTGGGCGCCAGGGGAACGGCGGCGCCGTCTCGCAGGAGGAGCCGCTTGTCGGCGTCCACGAGGAAGGGCCCGAACTCGTAGGAGGAAGGTCTCGATTGTCCGCTCAAGGGCCGCCGGAACAATTCCGAAGAAAAACGAAGGTCGCGGTAAGGACTTGTCACCCTCGGTGCCGCTAGTGTCCCTGCGCCGAGGCTCCGTTGGGTTGAATTCGATTGTATCGCACGCCCGTGACCAGGAAGTGCTAACGAGTGAAGGAGAATCGATGACACGCAACCGCCGCCGAGTGACCCCGGCCGCCCTCCTCGTGGGGTTGGCCCTCGTATCCTCTCCCGTCGCAACCGCGCGGGGGTCTTCCGAGCCGTCCGCCCGAGACAACCAGGTGCTGGAGTGGAATCAGATCTTCATCGAAACGCTCATCGCGACCAATACGGCGAACTCCTCCAGCCAGAGGCTCGGGGCAATCGTCCACACGGCCATCTTCGATGCGTACAACGGGATCCGACGACGCTACACGCCGATCCTCGACCACGATCGGGCCCCTCACGGGGCGTCGCCCCGAGCGGCGGTCATCGGGGCCGCCCATACGGCCCTGATCGGCTTGTTCCCGTCCCGCCAAGCGGCGCTCGACGCGAGCTATGCGGCGTCGCTGGCGGCGCTCCGCGACGATTGCGAGCGCAGCCACCAATCGCGCAGAGGACGCCTCTCGTGCGAGACGCGCATCGAGCGCGGCGTTGCGTGGGGAGCCGAGGTCGCGAAGGCGGTGCTCGACGCGCGCGCGTCCGATGGGTTCAGCGTGCCCTACCCTCCGTTCACAGGCGGGACCGCGGTTGGCCAGTGGCGGCCCACACCTCCGGCCTTCGGAGCCATGAGCGCCCAGGGCCTGGCCTTCACGGCGATGTTCGTCCTGGACAACAACACCCAGTTCAGGCCTGGACTACCGCGAGGGCTGGCCAGCGCCACGTACGCGGACGATTTCAACGCGGTCAAGGCGCTTGGCCGCCGGACGGGATCGACGCGCACCGAGGACCAGACGGAGCTCGCGGTGTTCTGGGAAGGGAACGCCAGCGTCCACTGGAATCAGGCGGCGAACCAGATGGCGCGTGCGAATCACCTGTCCCTGTCCGACAGCAACCGGCTTCTCGCCGTTCTGAACATCGCGATGGCCGACACAGCATTCACGACTTGGAGCGGGAAACGATTCTACGGCGCCGCCGCGAACGGCGAGGTGACCTGGCGGCCGGTGACTTCGATCCCGCTGGCGGACATGGACGGGAATCCGGACACGGCTCCTGATCCGGACTGGTTGCCGCTCGTAAACACGCCGTCCCACCCGGAGTACCCGGCGGGGCACCCCAGCCTCAACGGTGCCGCGGCGACCGTCCTCGGCAGGCGCTTCCGGCGACACCAGACGTTCACGCTGACGACGACCGGACAGCCGAGCCGCACGTACAGCAGCATTGCGCAAGCGCGCTGGGACGGCAACAACGCGCGGGTCTGGGGAGGCATGCACTATCCGAGCACAGTCGCAGTCAGCGACGCTCTCGGCGAGGCGATCGCCAACCACGTCAATCGAAACTCGATGGAGCGGCTGGGGCACGAAGATGGCGAGCGCGATGACGACCACGACGACGGGGATGACGGGCAGGAGGATAGCGACGGCGGAGGAGAGCAGGAACGGTGAAGACGAGCCCCGCGCGACGGCCGAGCCGTCGAGTCTGGCGACCCTGGAGGGATTCGAACCCTCGATCTCGACCTTGAAAGGGTCGCGTGCTGGGCCTCTGCACCACAGGGTCAGCGAGTCAGGCCGTCCCGATGGTAGCACCCCGCCCGGCAACCCAAAAGGTGCCGGCAATCACGCGGCGCGCTTGTGCAGCACGGGCAGGGGACCGGATCTCCCGCGAGGTTTGCCTCGCCGCGTCCGGGCCAGCCTCATCTTGGGCTGATCGATGCGCCAGCAGGCGCGAAGGATGAAGACGCTGCCCGCCACGAGGACCGTCGCCGCCGCCGATTCCAGGATCAACACGGTTCGCCTCCAGGAGCGAGGCTATCTCCCCAGCCTGACGAGGCAGGTCCGATCTTCGCTTTTTTTTCGTCTTAGATTGAAACGCAGCCTAAACTACTGACTGGAACCAACGTCGGCCGTGGCGGAGGGCGCAGCTACGGGCACCCGGCGGTCGTACGGCACGGCGATCAGCAGGGCCACGATCTCGGCGCAGTACAAGATGATCGAGACCGACAGCTCGAGCCAGATCGCCAGCACGATCACGCCCTCGAGGGCGCCGTAGAGGCCGGCGACGCGGGCGAGGTTCCGGAGGTAGTACGCGAACAGCCTCTGCGCGCCCTCCCACAGGACCGTGGCCAGGAACGCGCCCTCCGCGGCATTGGCCGTCGAGACCACGCGCCGCGGCACCACGCGATAGATGAGGAAGAAGAAGCTGAACGTGATCGCGATCGGGACCCCACGCGTGACGACCAGGCCGAGGAAGGCGTGCATGGCGCCGGCGGACGAGGGACCGACGAAGCGGGTGACCAGACCCTCCGCGGTCGCGATCGCCATCGTCGCCGCCATCGTGACGAGCAGGCCGGCGCCCGCGGTCAGCACCATCCCGAGCGCCATCAGGTTGCCGCCCGCGAAGCTGCGGCCGGGCACGCCGAACACGCGCTCGAGGGCCGAGAAGAGCGAGCCGAAGATCCGGCGCGACGTCCACGCGAGCAGGACCAGGGCGGGGATGCGGAAGCGGAGCGATCGCTCCACGAACGTGCGCAGGGCGTCCAGCGTCCCCTGGTCGAGGTGCACCACCACGCCGCTGATCAGGAACATCGTCCCGCGGTAGGCGTCCTCGAACGAGCCCATCACCGCCACCCCGATCGAGATCAGGAAGATCAGCATGGGCAGGAGCGACATCAGCGTGTAGTAGGCGACGGCGGCGGCACGGTCGGGACCGTTGTGGTCCTGGTAGCGCAGGAACGCGCGCCAGGCCAGCCGGGCGCCCCGGCGGATCACGTCCGGCGCGCGGGCCGCAGCGGACGCATCTCCACGCGGCTCAGGTGCGCCTCGTCGCGCGCGTGCAGGAGGTCGAGCACCGCCGCCGCGATGTCCTCCGCCCGCAGCATCCACGAGGCCTCGCGGGAGGCCGATCCGCCGAAGCTCGTGTCCACCGAGCCGGGCGCGATCGTGGTGACCTTCACTCCCTGGTGGCGGACCTCCAGCATCAGGCAGCGCGCGAAGTGGTCCAGCCCGGCCTTGGTCGCGCAGTACGCGGCCATCCCCTCGATCGCGTTCGAGCCGGCCAGCGACGAGATCATGAACACGTGGCCGCCGCCCTGGGTGAGCTGGGGGAGGGCCGCGCGCGTGAGACGGAAGGGGGCGCTCAAGTTCGTGGCGAGCATGCGGTCCCACTGCGCGTCCGTGGTCTGGGCGACCGGCACGTGCTCGCCGATGCCCGCGTTGTTCACGAGGATCTGCAGGCGCCCATTCGCCTCGCGGGCGTGGGCGACGGCGGCGGTGCAGACGGCCGGGTCGGTCACGTCGCCGGGATGGGCCACCGCGCGGCCTCCCGTGGCCTGGATCTCGCGGACGAGCGACTCGAGGTCGGAGGCGGTCCGGGCCAGGACGGTGAGGGCCACTCCCTCCTGGGCGAGGGTCCGCGCGATGGCGCGTCCGATCCCGCGGCCGGCGCCGGTGACGAGGGCGGAGGCGCCGCGAAGCTCCATGCCTGGAGTATAGCGCCCGCGCCGAGGCCGAGACTCGCGCGTCGACGGGTCGCGTTATATTGGAGCCAGACGCCGAGATACCGGGGGGGCGCGTGGCCGTCGAATACAAGGACTACTACAAGATCCTGGGCGTGCCGCGCACCGCGACCGACAAGGAGATCAAGGCCGCCTACCGGAAGCTCGCGCGCAAGCACCACCCCGACGTCAACAAGAACGACCCCAGGGCGGAGGCGCGCTTCAAGGAGGTCAACGAGGCCAACGAGGTCCTCTCCGATCCCGCCAAGCGCCAGCGCTACGACGCGCTCGGGAGCGACTGGTCCTCCTTCCGGCCGGGGCCGGGCGGTGCGCCGGGGCCGGGTGGAGCCACCTACACCGTCGACTTCGGCGGAGGCGAGGAAGTCGGAGG
>JBGPBV010000020.1:0-64690 GCA_041481445.1 Vicinamibacteria bacterium | reverse complement strand
GGCCCCCGCCGGCCCGCAGTGCAGGTAGCCCATCTCGGCGGTGCCGCCCAGCTTCTCGCGCCCGGGAGTGCGATCGATCCCGCCCTTGCCCGGGGCCAGGGCCGCGAAGATCGGATCGAGCCGCTTCACGACGTCCGTCTCCCCGCCGATCATCAGGCAGTACCCGCGCTCCAGGCCCCAGACCCCGCCGCTCGTGCCCATGTCGACGTAGTGCAGCCCCTTGGCCTTGAGCCGGCCCGCGCGCGCGATGTCGTCGTGATAGTGCGAGTTCCCGCCGTCGATGATCGTGTCGCCGCTCTCGAGCAGGGGCAGGAGCTCGTCGATGCTCGAGTCGACGAAGGCGGCGGGCACCATCAGGCACAGCGACCGCGGCTTGTCGAGCTTCTTGACGAAGTCGGCCAGCGAGGAGGACCCCGTCGCGCCCTCCTTGGCCAGGCCCTCGACCGCCGAAGCGGAGCGGTCGTAGACGACGCACTTGTGCCCGCTGCGCATGAGGCGCCGCACCATGTTGGCGCCCATGCGCCCGAGACCGATCATGCCGAACTGCATTGGTTTGCCTTTCCCCTTATGAAAGCGCCTTCTCGATCGCCGCCCCCAGCGTGCGCAGGCCGGCGGCCACGTCCGCACCGAGGTGGACGCGCAGGGCGCGCCGGTGGCGCTCGGCCAGGACCTGGAAATCGCCGCGCGCCTGGGCCGCCTTCACCACGCCGAAGGTGTACTTGGAGCCGGGCACGGGCAGGTCGCGCGCGTCGTCGCAGGTGACCTGCAGGAACACTCCGCTGTTGGGGCCGCCCTTGTAGGCCTGGCCGGTGGAGTGCAGGAAGCGCGGCCCGAAGCCCAGGCAGGTCGCGACCTTCTTGCCGTCCCGCACGCGATGCCGGGCGGCCTGCAAGGCCTCCTCGTGGGCGCCGTTCATCTCGACGTAGGCGAGCAGGCCGAAGTAGTCGCCCGGGCCCAGGCGGCCGAGGTGCGCCTTCAAGTAGGCGGCCAGCGACGGCGCCTTCACCGCGCCCTGGAGGGCCTCCGCGTTGCGCGTGTCCGCGAACAGCTTGACGCCCTCGCCCTCGTAGAAGGGCTGTTCCGCCGGCAGGCGGCCCGTCTTCTCGTACTCCGAGGTGAGCGCGCGCGTGGCCAGCTTGCTGGCCTCCACGTCGGGCTGGTTGAAGGGGTTGATGCCCATGATCGCCCCCGCGATCGCGGTGGCCACCTCCCAGCGCACGAACTCCTCGGCCAGGTCGTACTTCGTGGCCACCTGGATGCGCACCACCGGCTGGCCCGCCTTCTCGAGCGCGCCCATGGCGGCGTCCTGAGAGGCGTCGGGCGCCTCCTCGAGCCGCAGGTAGGCGAAGACGCGGTCGTCGCCGTAGGCCTCCGGAGGTCCGAGGTGCTCGCGGTCCACGGGGACGATGCCCTTGCCCTCCTTGCCCGTCGACTCCGCCAGGAGCTGCTCGAGCCAGGCCCCGAGGTCGTGCAGGCCGGGGGAGGCCACCAGCGTCAGCTTGTCGATCTTGTGGTTGTGGGCGAGGCCCAGGATGGTGCCGAGCACGAGCCCGGGGTTGTCCTCGGCGGGCACGCCCGGCGCACAGGCGTGCACCATGCGCTCCGCCTCGTCGAGCAGCCGTCCCACGTCCAGGCCCATGGCCGCGGCCGGGACCATTCCGAAGTTGCTCAGGGCCGAGTAGCGGCCGCCGATCGTCTTCACGCCGGGCAGGATGTGGCGGAAGCCGTCGCCGCGGGCCTCTTTCTCCAGGTTGGAGCCGGGATCGGTCACGGTGATGAACCGCCCCCCCGCCCTGTCCCCCAGCTTCTGCTTCACCTTGTCGAAGAAGTAGGCCTTGAAGATGTTGGGCTCCAGGGTGGAGCCGGACTTGCTCGACACGATGAAGAGCGTCTTGCCGAGGTCGATCTTGTCCTCGAAGGCCTTGACCTGCGCGGGATCGGTCGAGTCGAGCACGAACAGCTCGGGCGACCCTTCGACGCGCCGGAAGGTCTCCTTCCACACCTCGGGGCAGAGGCTGGAGCCGCCCATCCCGAGCAGCAGGACGTGCGTGAAGCCTCCCTTGCGGACCTCCTCCTGCAGCGTGCGCAGCGGCGTGAGGTCGTCGAGCTGCTGCTGGACGACGCCGATCCACCCGATCCATCTCGCCTCGTCGGAGCCCGTCCACAGCGAGGCGTCGCCCGCCCACAGCCGCCGGGTGCCGCCCTGTGCGTCCCACTCCTTGAGCTTGAGGGCGACCTCGTCGCCGAGGGACTTGGGCAGGGAATGGGTCTGGACGTTGATGCGCGCCTTGTTGGCCTCCCGGCAGCGGCGCTGCACGGCCTTGAGCAGCTTCGTGAACGGGTCCACGAACTTCTTGAGCCCGTCGGTGAGGAGGTCGTCCGTCACCTTCTCGAGGGAGATGCCGCACTTCTCGAGGTCGTCGAGGAGGTCCATGGCCCCCGTCACGTCCTCCTCCAGGCTCGCGCGGAGGCGGCCGTGGTCGCGGAAGGCGCCGAGGGTGTCGGGGGGAACCGTGTTGACGGTGTCGGCCCCGATCAGCTCCTCCACGTAGATCGTGTCGCGGTAGCTCGGGTTCTTGGTGCCGGTGCTGGCCCAGAGCACGCGCTGGGTCTGCGCGCCCTTGTTCGCGAGCGGCTCCCAGGCGGGACCGGAGAAGGTCTTCTTGTAGCTCTGGTAGGCGACCTTGGCGTTGGCGATGGCGACCTTGCCCAGCAGGCGCAGCATGCGCGCCTTGTCCGGGCCCGTGGCCGTCTTCATCTTCTCCTCGAGCTGGGCGTCTACGGCGGTGTCGATGCGGCTCACGAAGAAGCTGGCCACGCTGGCGATGCGGTCGACGGGCTGGCCGGCGGCGGCGCGGGCCTGGAGCGCCTCCAGGTAGGCCTGCGCGACCTCCTCGTAGGCCTCGCGCGCGAAGAGGAGCGTGATGTTGACGTTGATGCCCTCGGTGAGCAGGGTGCGGATGGCGGGCCGGCCCTCCGGGGTGGCCGGGACCTTGATCATGAGGTTCGGCCGGCCCACCGCCTGCCAGAGGCGGCGCGCCTCTTCCAGCGTGCCCCGGGTGTCGCTGGCCAGGTCGGGAGCCACCTCCAGCGACACGTAGCCGTCCCGGGCCTTGGTCCGGTCGTAGACCGGCCGCAGCACGTCCGCCGCGTCCTGGATGTCCTTGACGGCCAGCCGCTCGAAGACGTCCTTGGGGGAGAGGGCCGGGTCCTTGGAGATCTCCTCGATCGCGTCGCGGTAGTCGTCGCTGCCCTCGATCGCCTTCTCGAAGATGGCGGGATTGGAGGTCACGCCCCCGAGCCCGTCCTCGTCGACGAGCCGCTTGAGCTCGCCGCCGCGGATCAACGTACGGCGGATGAAGTCCAGCCAGACGGATTGCCCGTACTGGCGCAGGGCGGCCACCTTGCTGGTGGCCGCCGACGATTGCACGGTCGTGGTACCCATCACGTCTCCTCCCGGCGGGCCGCACCGGCCCGCGTCCTATCGGTAGCGCGCCTCGATGGCCAGCACCTTGGCCAGGCGGCGCGCGTGGCGCTCCTCGCCGGTGTAGCGCGCGGCGACGAAGGCCCGCACGAGCTCGTGGGCGACGGCGGACCCGATGATGCGACCGCCCAGGACCAGGACGTTCATGTCGTCGTGCTCGACGCCCTGGTGGGCGGAGTACACGTCGTGGCAGATGGCGGCCCGGATGCCGGGCACCTTGTTGGCGGCCACGCAGGCCCCCACCCCGCTCCCGCAGACGAGCACCGCCCGCTCCGCGCCCCCGTCGCGCACGGCCAGGGCCACCGCCTCCGCGTAGTCGGGGTAGTCCACGGGCGCGGTGGAGCTGGTGCCCACGTCCACCACGTCGTGGCCCTGCGCGCGCAGGGACTCCGCCACCTCCTGCTTCAGGCTGAAACCGGCATGGTCGGAGCCGACGGCGATCTTCATCTCTTCCGGCCGAGCTGCTCGCGCGCGGCCGCGGCCACGCTCTCGGGGTCGAACCCGAACTTCTTCTGCAGCTCCTTGAGGGGGGCGGAGGCGCCGAAGGTCCGCATCCCGATCGTCCGGCCGGTGAGGCCGACGTAGCGCTCCCAGCCCAGGGTGGCCGCCTGCTCGACGGAGACGCGCGCGGTCACGGAGGGCGGCAGCACGGAGTCCTTGTAGTCCTGGCCCTGGTGCTCGAAGAGCTCCCACGACGGCATGCTCACCACGCGGCTCTGGACGCCCTCCTTGACCAGGATCTCGTGGGCGGCCGCGCACAGGCTCACTTCGCTCCCGGTGGCGAGCAGCAGCACCTCCGGGCGTCCGCCCGGCGCGTCGGCGAGCACGTAGGCGCCCTTGGCCAGCCCCGAGGCCGGAGCATACTTCGAGCGGTCGAAGGTGGGGAGGGCCTGCCGGGTCAGGATCAGGCACACCGGCTCGTGCCGGAACTGCATGATCACGCGCCAGGCCTCCGACACCTCGTTCGCGTCCCCCGGCCGGATGTTCACCAGCCCCGGTATCGCGCGCAGGGAGAGGATCTGCTCGATCGGCTGATGCGTCGGGCCGTCCTCGCCCACGCCGATCGAGTCGTGCGTGAACACGTAGATGACGGGGATCTCCATGATGGCGGCCAGGCGGATGGCCGGACGCCCGTAGTCGCTGAAGATCAGGAACCCCGAGCCGTAGGGCCGCACCTTCGACAGGGAGAGGCCGTTGAGCACGGAGCCCATCGCGTGCTCGCGGATCCCGAAGTGCAGGTTCCGCCCGCCGTAGCTGCCCGCCTCGAAGTCGCCCGCGCCGTCGAAGGTGAGGCGGGTCTTGGTGGAGGGCGTGAGGTCGGCGGAGCCACCGACGAGCCAGGGCACGTTCTTGCCGATGGCATTGAGCACCTTGGCCGAGGCCTCGCGCCCGGCCATGCCCTTGGGGTCGGCGGGGAAGACGGGGATGTCCTTGTCCCACCCTTCCGGAAGCTGCCGGTGCTGCATCCGATAGAGGGCGTCCGCTTCCGCCGGGTACTTCGCCTTGTAGGCGGCGAAGCGGTCCATCCACTCCCTGCGCAGGGTGGCCCCGCGCGCGCCGATCCCGGCCGCGAAGTGCTGGCGCACCTCCTCGGGGACGAGGAACTTCGCCTCCGGCGGCCAGCCGTAGAACTGCTTGGTCAGGCGGATCTCGTCCTCGCCGAGCGGCTCGCCGTGGGCGGCGTGGCTGTCCTGCTTGGTGGGCGCGCCGTAGCCGATGTGGCTGTCCACGATGACGAGGGTCGGGCGGTCCGTGGTCTTCTTGGCCGTCTCGAACGCCCGATCGAGCATGGCCAGGTCGTTGGCGTCGCCGACCCGCGTCACGTTCCAGCCGTAGCCGATGAAGCGCGTGGCCACGTCGTCGCTGAAGGCGAGCGCGGTGGAGCCCTCGATCGTGATGCGGTTGTTGTCGTAGATCCAGCACAGGTTGTCGAGCTTGAGGTGCCCGGCCAGCGAGGCCGCCTCCTGCGACACGCCCTCCATCAGGCATCCGTCTCCGCAGAGCGCGTACACGTCGAAGTCGAACATCGCGAAGTCGGGCCGGTTGAAGTGGGCGGCCATCCACTTTCCCGCGATGGCCATGCCGACGCTGGTGGCCACGCCCTGGCCCAGGGGGCCCGTCGTCGTCTCCACGCCGGACGTCCAGCGGTACTCGGGGTGGCCGGGACACTTGCTGTCGAGCTGCCGGAAGCGCTTGATCGACTCGAGGGGGACGGACGGCTCGCCCAGGGCCTCGTACTGCGGGTTCACCGCCCGCACGCCGGTGAGGTGGAGCATCGAGTAGAGCAGCATCGACGCGTGGCCCATGGACAGGACGAAGCGGTCGCGGTTGGGCCAGATGGGGTCGGCGGGGTCGAAGCGGAGGTGCCGCTGCCAGAGGGCATAGGCCACGGGGGCCATGGCCATCGGAGTCCCCGGATGGCCGGAGTTGGCCTGCTGGACCGCGTCCATCGAGAGCGTCCGGATGGTGTTGATCGAGAGGGTGTCGAGATCCGGGGTGGGCATGCTCATCCTTCGGGGGTGTAGTACCGTCGCACGGCGGAGCGGGTACTATGCCCCCGGAAACGCTGGTTGACAAGACGGCGTCCCTGGTCGAGGGCCTGGCCCACCGCGTCCTCGAGGCCGGGCGGGCGGCCACGGGCGTGCGCGGCTCGTTCTCGCTGGCCCTGCCCGGAGGGTCGGTGGCCACGACGTTCTTCCCCCGCCTGGCCCGCCTTCCTCTCGACTGGTCGCGCACGGAGTTCTTCTGGGGGGACGAGCGCGCGGTTCCTCCCTCGGACCCGGAGTCGAACTACGGGGTCGCGCGCGCTCTCTGGCTCGATCCCGCCCGGGTGCCCTCCGCGCGCATCCATCGCATGGCCGCCGACGCCGCCCTTCCCGCGAGGGCGGCCGCGGACTACGAGGCGGAGCTCCAGCGCGTCGCGGGAACGCCGCCGCGCCTGGACCTGGTCCTGCTCGGCGTGGGTCCGGACGGCCACGTGTGCTCGCTGTTCCCGGGCCATCCGGTCCTCGCCGAGGAGCGACGGCTGGTCGCGGTCATCGACGACTCACCCAAGCCGCCGCCCCGTCGCCTGACCCTCACCCGGCCGGTCCTGGCCGCCGCGAACGAGGTCGTCGTCGTCGCACTGGGGCAGGCCAAGGCCGCCGTCATCCGTGAGGCGATCGAGGATCCGTTCTCGACCCTGCCCGTCGCCATCGTCGCGCGGGAGGCCCGGCGCGCCTGGTTCCTGCTCGACGCCGAGGCCGCCTCCCTACTTCGCGGCCGCTGAGCGCTTGCGCTGGCCGATGAGGCTGCGTGCGAACTCGCGGCCGCGCCCCGCCATCTCGCGCGTCAGCTTCCCGATCGCGCGGGGCGAGAGCTTGCGGCCCTGGATGGCCCAGACGACCACCGCCCGTCCGATCGCCCAGGTGCCGGTATAGGCGATCGCGACCTTCGGGACGAGCCCGACCACGGGGATCAGGCCCACGAGCTGGCGCGCGGCCTGGCGCATCAGGAACCCGCCCCCCACCACGCCCAGCACCTCGCCGATCAGGTCGCGCGCGCGCCCGCTCTTGCCCGCGCCGAGCGCGATCTTGTAGCCCATCAGGAGCTGGTTCTTGGTGAGGACGAGGATGTCCGCGATGTTGAGGGGCACGTCGAGGATGGGCACCGTCTCCGCCATCGCGGCCGTGAACGCGTAGGTCGCGTTCGCCCGCGCCGTCTCGTCGATGAGACGGTCGAACACGGCCGGGCGGAGGGGCGGGAGCTGGCGGGCCAGGGCGAGGCGGACGCCGGGGGGGACGGCGGCCACGAGCGCGCCCGCGATCGTGTCGAGACCGTCCTCGTCGAGCGACGGCACGAGGACGCGCGCGGTCTCGCCCGCGCGCGCGACGGCGTGGACATTCCGGCTCTCGCCCACGACCACGGTGACGAGGGGGACGCTCTTCCGTCCCAGGGTCTCGATGGCCGTGGCCAGGGCGGGCGACACGGCTTCGCTCCCGGTGAGAGCCACCACGGCCGTGATCGTGGCCGCCTCCTCGCCGGTCGGATCGAGGTCGCCGGGAGCCCGGACCTCGAGCCACGGATGGACGTCCCCGCCGGAGAGGAGCCGGGCCGCCGCCTCCGCCGCGGTCGCGGGCCCGGCCAGGAGCAGGATCCGGAACCGGCCAAGGGCGTCGCGCCGGATGGACTCGAGGTCCATCTCGCGGGTGACGCGCCAGACGTCGGGCAGCTTGAGGATGCTGGTCATGCCAAGGGGCCCCCCTCTCGATGATACGGGCGTGGCGCCGTCATTTGCGATACTGGCGCCGCCATGGCCACGCCGACACTCCCGCCCCGACGACCGGACGTCGTCCTCAGCGCCGGCGTGGCTCTCTCGGTGGCGCTGGCCCTGGCGCTGTGGGACGCGCGGTTCCACGTCGTCACCGCCGGCCAGGGGGTGTGGCGAGGGATCTCGGACCCGCCCGGCGCGACGCGCGTGATCCTGGCCATCGTGGGCGGCCTTGCCTTCGCCGTGGCCACGCATCGGGCGCCGCGACGGTGGCGCACGCCCCTGCTCGGTTTCGCGCTGGCCGGCGCCCCGCTCCTTCCCGTGTACACCGGCCATGGTCTGGCCCTGCTCGCCATCCAGGGCCCGGTCCTGTCGCTGGTGGCGGGAGGGGTGGTCGGGCTCGCGCTCGCGCGCGCGATCGCGGTGGGGGAGCCGGGCCCCGTCCCGGCCGTGGTCCTGCTCCTCTCCGCGTTTGCGTTCGACGCCGCCCTCAGCGGGCGCATCCCCGGCCCCGCCGGTCCCCAGGGGGACGAGCCGCACTACCTCGTGATGGCGCACAGCCTCTGGACGGACCGTGATCTCGACCTCACGGACGAGTTCGCGCGCCAGGAGTACTCCGCGTTCTTCCCCGGCCGGCTCGCCCCGCACCCGTCGCCCTCCACGCCGGAAGGGCGCCTCTTCTCCCTGCACTCGCCCGGCCTGCCCCTGCTGATCCTGCCCGGCTATGGGCTGGGCTCCCTGCGCGGCGCGCAGCTCGTGCTGTGCGCGATGGCGGCGCTGGCCGGCCTGCTCGTGCACCGCGTCACCCTGGACGCGGCGGGGGACAAGGCGGCGGCGCTGGCCTGGGCGCTGTTCACGTTCACGCCCCCGATGCCGATCTACGCCGTGAGCGTGTACCCGGAGCTGCCGGCGGCGCTGGGCACCGCGATCTTCCTGTGGGCGGCGCGCGGCCGGCCGGGATGGCGCCGCTGTCTCCTCGCGGCCGCGGCCGCGGGCGCGATGCCCTGGCTGCACTCGAAGTTCCTCCCCCTCGGCGCCGCCGGCCTGCTCCTGACCCTGCTGCGACCCGTGTCGTGGCGCGTCCGCGCGCTCGCGGTCGCCGTCTCCGGGGCGATGGTGGCGGGCCTGCTGTGGTACTTCCGTGTCACGTACGGCGCGGCCTCACTGTCCGCGGCCTTCGGCCCGCCCGACATCGATCTCGGCCGCGTGCCCTGGGGCGCCTCCGCGCTGCTGCTCGACCGGCAGTTCGGCCTGCTCACGTCCGCGCCCGCGTGGCTTCTCGCCTTTCCGGGGCTCTTCTGGCTCCTGCGGCGGCGAACGGGCGACGCGCTGCGCGCCCTCGTGCTCACGGCGGTGCCCCTCGTGGTGGGAGGCGCGTTCACGACGTGGTGGGGCGGGTCGAGCCCGCCCGCGCGCTTCCTCCTGCCCGCCCTGCCTGCCCTCGCGCTCGCCGCCGCCCCCGCGGCCCGGGCGCGCAAGGACGCCGCCGCCCTTCTCGGCGCCTGCGGCCTGGTCCTGGTCGGGCTGGCCGCGGACGCGCCCCGCATCCTGCACAACCGTCCGGACGGCGAGAGCCTCCTCCTGCGGAACCTGGCCCCGTCGGTCGACCTCGACGCGTTCCTGCCCTCGTTCTTCGAGCGCGACCTCGGGACGGTCGTCCTCGCCGTCACCATCGCCGCCGCCGTCGCGCTCGCCTGGCGCTTCCGCGTGCCGGGGCTGGTGGCCGGCTGCGCCGCCTGCGCGCTCGTGGCGGGCGCGGTGCGCGACCGTCCGCTCGTGGACCAGCGCGTGGCCACCGAGGACGTGATCGACCGCTGGGATCCGGACAACTGGGGCGGTCCCATGGGACCGCCCAGCCTGCGCGCGCTGGCTCTGCCGATCGAGCTGCAGAAGGGGCCGTGGGTCCTGTCCGCGGGCCAGCAGCGCAACTCGCGGCGGACGGGCCTGCCTCCCGGCGCCTATCGCGTCGAGCTGCGCGCCGCGGGCGTGGAGCCAGGTCCGTTCCGGATGGTGATCGAGCTGTACGCGGCCGAGCTGCCCCTGGGGGAGGCCGTTCTCACCGACGCCCAGCCCGCGGCGGCGTTCCCCCTGCTCCTGCCCGGCGGCGCGCGGCAGGTGGGCCTCACCGCGATCGGCGAGGCCGGGCGCGCGCGGCTCGACGAGGCGCGCGTCGTGCCCGAGGCCCTCGTCCCGCGGCGTGTGCGTGGCGAGTTCCCGTACCCGATGTTCGCGCTCGAGGACCGCTATCGCGTCGGCGGGCCGGTGGTGCGCGCGACCGCCGTCGACCGCAGCGCGCCCGAGGACGGCGGGTTCCGGCTGGCAGGGCCGGAGGGGCTGTTCCTGGTGGACGGTCCGGCCGCGGTGTCGGTGCGCGTGGACGTCCGCCGGGCGGAGGCCCGGGCGGGCGACCTTCTCCGATGGTTCGGCCGCGAGGTGGCGCTCGGGCCGGAGCGGGAGTCGACGCTCGTGCTTCCGATGTCCGCGGGGGAGGACCTCGGCCGCGCCAGCGTGGTGCCGGTGGAGGTCCGCGCCAAGGACGCCTGGGTGCGCTTCCGCGCCGCTACTGGCGCTCCTTGAAGGCGAGGGCGGCCACCGCCTGGACGAGCTGGGCCGGCTCCACGGGCTTGGGCAGGTGGGCCTGGAACCCGGCGTGCAGGACCTTGGTCGGCATCTCCGCCGCGTAGGCGGTCACGGCCACGGCGCCGGTGGCCCCGCCCAGCTCCATCGGCAGCTCGCGGATCTGGCGGATGAAGGCGTACCCGTCCGCGCCGGGAAGGCCGAGGTCGCACACCAGGACGTGGGGGCGGCGCGCGAAGAACGCGCGGAGGCCTTCCGCGGCCGACTTCGCGCAGGCCACGGACGCGCCTTCCATCTCGAGCATGGCGCGCATCATGTCCTGCGAGTCCTCATCGTCCTCCACGAGGAGGATGTTGATCCCGCGCAGCGTGTTGATCATCATCGTGCTCATGTGGCGTCCCCGTTGTCGAACGGTACCATTTTTCACCGGGCGGAACTGGTAGCCTGCGCAGATGACGACACGGCTGGCGCTCACCGTCGGCGACCCCGCGGGCATCGGTCCGGAGGTCGTGCTCAAGGCGCTGGCCCGGACCGACCTGCCCGCGGCCGAGGTCGTCGTCTACGGCCCGCTAAGGGCGCTGCGCGAGCGGGCCGCCCGCTTCTCTCTTCGCGCGCCCGAGAGCCTGGGCGTGCGCGTCGCGGACGTCCCCGTGGGCGGGGAGCTGCGGCTGGGCGTGACGTCGGCCGAGGGCGGCCGGGTCGCCGCGGAAGCGGTGCGGCAGGCGGCGCGCGATGCGATGGCGGGGCACGTGGACGCCCTGGTGACCGCGCCCCTCAACAAGGAGTCCCTGGCCGCCGCCGGCCACCGCTGGCCCGGCCACACGGAGATGCTCGCGGACGTGGCCGGCGTGTCCGACGTGGCCATGCTGTTCGTGGGCGGCTCGCTGCGCGTCGCGCTCGTCACGATCCACCGGTCGCTGCGCAGCGTGCCGGACGCCGTCACCGGCGCGGAGGTGGAGCGCGTGGCCCGCCTGCTGCACCGCGAGCTGCCCCGGCTGGGCGCACCCTCGCGCCGCATCGCCGTCTGCGGCCTCAACCCGCACGCGGGCGAATCGGGGATGTTCGGCCGCGAAGAGATCGAGGTGATCGCCCCCGCGGTCGCTCGGCTCCGCGCGGAAGGGCTCGAAGTGAGCGGACCTTTTCCCGCCGACAGCCTGTTCGCGCGCGCCTCGCGCGGGGAGTTCGACGCCGTGCTCGCGCAGTACCACGACCAGGGGCTGATCCCGGTGAAGCTGGCCGCCTTCGGCCACGCCGTCAACGTGACCCTCGGCCTGCCCTTCGTGCGCACGTCCGTGGACCACGGCACCGGCTTCGACATCGTCGAGAAGGGCATCGCCGATGAAGGCAGCCTGATGGCGGCGATCCATCTGGCCGCCGATCTGGTCGCGGCGCGATCGGCGCGTTAGGCCTACCGCCGCTCCCGGACCGCCTGCCGCGTCTCGCGCTCGATGTCCTTGCGCTTGATGGACTCGCGCTTGTCGTGGCTCTTCTTGCCCCGGGCCAGGCCGATCTCGACCTTGACCTTGCCGTTCTTGAAGTACGCGTGCAGGGGCACGATCGTGTAGCCCTTCTCGGTCGCCTTGCCCCCGAGCTTGTTGATCTCGCGCCGGTGCAGGAGCAGCTTGCGGTCGCGGCCCTCGGCGTGGTTCTGCTGGTTGCCGTGGCTGTAGGGCCCGATGCGGCATCCCACCAGGAACAGCTCGCCCCCGCGCAGCTCCACGAAGGAGTCGCGGAAGTTCAGGCCGCCCTCGCGGATGGACTTGACCTCGGATCCGACGAGCGCGACCCCGGCCTCCGCGCGGTCGAAGATCTCGTAGTTGAAGAACGCCTTCCGGTTGGTGGCGATCGTCTTGCGGCCGTCGTCGGGATGGGACACGCTGGGAGCGCCTCAGTCGAACCGGAGCACGGACTTGATCTGGCCCGGGCTCCTGTCGAAGGCCTGCCGGGCCTCGGCCACGGGCAGGCGCCGCGTGATCACGCGCTCGAGCCAGCCCGGGAAGCGCTCCTGGGCCGCGGCCAGGTCCCGCACCCCCGCCTCGAAATGCCGGCGCGCGGCGTTGACGGTGCCCAGCACCACGCGGTTGCCGAGCACGAGGTCCTGGTTCCAGGCCGCGATGTCGAACTCGATCGTCTCCTTCTGGGTGGTCACGCTGCCCAGGATGCAGACCCCGGCCTGGCCCAGGGCGTGCATCGCGGGCACGATCACCGACGCCGATCCCGTCGATTCGAAGATGACGTCGCGCGGCCCGAGGGCCTTCGGGATCTCGTCCACCCGCGTCGTCTGCGTGCTGAGGTAGCGCATGCCGGCGTCCTCGGCGAGGCGCGCGGCGGGCGAGTCCGCCGGTCCGCGCGAGGCCACCGCCACCTCCAGGCCGCGCAGGCGCAGGACGAGCGCGGCGAGCAGGCCGATGGGCCCCGCCCCGAGCACGAGCGCGGTCCCCGGGTCCCAGGCCAGGCGCTGCTGGAAGCGCAGGGCTTGCTCGATCCCCTTCTCGATGAAGCTGAGCGGCTCGACGAGCACGGCCACCGGGCGCAGCTCGGGCGGAACGGGGATGAGGTAGCGGGGCGACTCCGCATAGCGATCGGACATGAAGCCGTGCAGGCCCTTGATGCCCCGCTCCAGGTAGTGCCCGGTGAGGCACATGTCCTGCTGGCCGCTCTGGCAGGAGCGGCAGCGCTCGGGGCAGGGGCGGCGCACCGTCGCCACCACGAGGTCGCCCTCCTGGAGGGAGCCGTCCCGGGGCGCGCGCTCCACACGTCCGAGGTTCTCGTGCCCGAGGATCAGGTACGGGTTGCCCGGCGGGGCGTCGCCGAAGAGGGCCATCTCGATGTCGACATCCGTCCCGCAGACGCCGGTCTCGAGCACGCGCACCACGGCCTGCCCGTCAAGGGCGCGCGTGTCGGGGACATCATCGCGGACCTGCAGGCTGTGCGCCCGGCCGGGAACGACGGTGACGGCGCGCATCGGCGAGACGATTTCATCACAAAACGCCGCGGCGGGTGCGCGGCCCGACCTAATGCCCGCCGGTGTCCTGACGTTAGACTCCACGGCAATGATCCGGTCCGGGAAGGACGTGGCGGCCCTGGCCGCGGCCGCGGTGGTGGCGGTGGCGGCGGCCTGTGTCCTGTCCGCGATCGGACCGAAGCCGGCCGCCGACGTGTCCCGCGGGAGCGAGGACGCGTTCGCCACCGGCCTGCACCGCCGCGAGATCCCTCCGGGCGCGGGACCAGAGCGCTGGACGACGGCCTTGGCGACGTTCGGGTTCCGCGATCTGCCCGATGCCCCCCTCTCGCTCGCGGTGGACATCCGCGAGGCGCGGGGGCCGGTCACGGTCGCCGCCGACGGCGTCCTCCTCGGCCGCCTCGAGAAAGGCGCGCACGCGGTGTCGTTCACGCTGCCCGCCACGAGGCGAGCCACGCGGACGATCGAGCTGGCCAGCGAGACCTTCCGCGCCGGCGACGGACGGCAGCTCGGCGCGCGTCTGGGACGGGTGGCGATCGACTGGACGGCCCCGCCTCGTCTTCCCGCGCCGGGCCTGCTCCTGGAGCTCCTCGTATCGGCGGCCGTCGCGTTCCTCACCTCCCGGCTCGCGGGCGCGCGGGCCTGGCCCGCCGGCGCGATCGCGATCGGCGTGGTCGTCCTCCAGTCGGCCCTCCTCTGGCCGTCCGGCCTCGCGCGCTCGCCGTACGCGCTGGGGCTCGGCGGTCTCGTCGGCGCAGGGTGCCTGGTCGCGCTGGCCTTCGCGCGTGCGGTGGAGGCCCGGCATGCGGGCGCGGGCCCCGCCGCGTTCGTGGCCCTCCTGGCCGGATGGCTCGTGCAGATCGTGGCCGGCACGTCGCCGGTGATGGTGACGAGCGACGCCGTCTTCCACGCCAACAAGCTCGCCGCCGTCGCCCTTGGCGATCTCTTCCCGGTCAGCGTGACGCAGCACGCGCACCCCTTCCGGTTCCCGTACGGCGTGTCGTTCTACGCGCTCCTGGCGCCGCTGGCGCGCGCCGGCCTGGACACGGTCATGCTCGTGCGCGTGGGCGCGGCCGTGGCCGGCCTCCTCGCGACGGCGGGCGTGTTCCTGCTCGCGCTCGTCGCCTGGGGGCCGGCGGCGGCGGCATTCTCCACCGTCCTGCTCCAGGTGCTCCCCGGCACGTTCGACGTCGCCTACTCGTACGGGAACCTGTCGAACGCATTCGGACAGGACGCGACCGTGCTGCTGTTCTGCTGGTGGGCGGGGCGCGCGCCCGGGCGCTGGCCGGTGGGAGCCGCCCTCCTCGCCGCGGCCGCCCTCGCGCACTTCTCGAGCTTCGTGTTCGTGATGGCGCTGGTGATGTTGTTGGTCATCACGGACACGAGAGCGCGGGACCGGGACCGCACGCGGCTGTGGGCGGCCG
The DNA here is from genome assembly GCA_041481445.1 of Vicinamibacteria bacterium. Lineage (GTDB taxonomy): Bacteria > Acidobacteriota > Vicinamibacteria > Fen-336 > Fen-336 > AA29. The sequence goes on along the minus strand of JBGPBV010000020.1, from coordinate 49,994 downwards.
GGGTCGGGGTGGTGGTGGCCGCCGCGTACTATGCCCACTTCCTCGGCCTCGTCTGGGAGCAGCTCCCGCGCCTGCTCGAGGGCGGCGGGCAGGGGAGGGGCGCGTCGCGAACGGCCTGGGATGCCGCGCGGCTGCAGGTACTGGGCGCGCTGGGCCAGTGGGGCGTGCCCGCGATCGTGCTGGCCTGGTGGGGACGGCCGCGCCCGAGAGCGGACGGTCGCCCGGCGCGCGACCTCTCCGCCTACTGGCTGGCCGGCCTGGCCCTGGCCGTCCCCGCGATCGTGTCGCCGCTGGAGGTCCGCTACCTGTACGGCCTGACGGCGGCGGTAGCCCTCTCGGCGGGGACGGGCGTGGCGCGGCTCGAGCAGAAAGGCGGCGCGCGCCGGATGGCCGGGCGCATCCTGTTCCTGGCCCAGATTGCGCTCGGGGCGCGCGCCATCGCCGAGGCACTGGTCAGCCGCTACCGGCCCTGATCGGCGGCAGGCTCGCCCCCGGCCGTCCATCACAACGTTTCACTCAAGGTTGCGTTTTGTGGACGGACCCGGCCCGGGGCGGATGGTACCCTCGTCGTCCGTGGGCGATCCCACCCGCGACGTCTCGGCCCCGCAGGACGGCAAGGGCCGGCTGATCTCCATCTTCGTGGGCGCGGTCCTGCTGCCGTCGCTGGCCCTGTCGTACGTCTCGATCGAGTTCGTGCCCGAGCTGGCCAAGGGCAAGCAGGCGCTGGAGGTCAAGCGGGCCGAGCGGACCTTGTACTACGTCGAGAAGGACCTGGTCATGAGCGCGCAGAGCCAGGCCCTCGACGCCGCGCGCGCCGTGGGCGGGGAGAGGCTGCTCGACGGACGGCGGGAGGCGATCGGGCCCGCCCTCCAGGACGCCGGCTTCGACCCCGACATGTTCGTGAGCCTGCGCCTGGAGGGCTCTTCTCCCGGGCGCACGCGGCCGGCGCCCAGGCCCGGCAAGTGGACGGAGACGCCGCGCGAGGTGCTGTCGGGCATGGACCCGCCGGCGGGACCCTCGAACGAGGAGGCCGTGCCCTGGGTCGACACGCACGGCACCGTGTCCGGCATCCTGCGCTACCGCTACGCGCCCGAGTTCGTCCAGCGGCGGCTCATACGCAAGTACTTCGAGAAGGACTTCCCCAACCCCGACCAGACGCTGGTGGTCCGCGTCAGCCGCGGGGCGGACGTGATCTACGAGACGGCCCCCACCCCCGACGGCCGCTTCGAGGTCTACCATCCGATGGACAGCCTCTCGTTCCACGGCCTCAAGCTCGCCATGCGCTACAAGGACGTCTCCATCGAGCAGGGCGTGCGCTGGTGGGAGATGGGGACGGTGTCCGTGATCGGGTTCATCGACCTGATGCTGGCCGCCGGGCTCTACCTCGTCTACAGCAACGTGCGCCGGGAGGTGCACCTGGCCCGGCTCAAGAGCGACTTCGTGGCCAACGTCAGCCACGAGCTCAAGACGCCGCTGGCCCTGGTCCGGCTCTTCGCGGAGACCCTCGAGCTCGGGCGCGTGCCCAGCCCGGAGAAGGCCCAGCAGTACTACCGCGTCATCAACAAGGAGAGCCACCGCCTCACCCAGCTCATCAACAACATCCTCGACTTCTCGCGCATCGAGGCCGGGCGCAAGGAGTACCGGTTCGCCCCCACCGACGTGGCCCGCGTCGTGCGCGACGTCATCGAGTCCTACCGCTTCCAGATCGAGCAGCAGGGCTTCGAGCTGGCCGTGAACGTGGAGGAGGACCTGCCGCACGTCCCCGCGGACGAGGAGGCCCTGGGGCAGGCCATCCTCAACCTCGTGAACAACGCGATCAAGTACTCCCGCGACGTCAAGTCCATCCGCATCGACGTGGGTTGGCAGGGCTCGCACGTCCTGGTCGCCGTGACCGACCGCGGCATCGGCATCCCGCGCAGCGAGCAGAAGAAGATCTTCGAGAAGTTCTACCGGGGCGAGGACAGCCTGGTGCACGAGACCAAGGGCAGCGGTCTCGGCCTGGCCCTGGTCCGCCACATCATGGAGGCGCACGGCGGCGAGGTGCAGCTCGAGAGCGCCCCCGGCAAGGGCAGCACGTTCACGCTGGTCCTTCCTGTGGGCAAGAGCGGAACGGGGAGATAATCCACCCAGTGGCAAAGATTCTCGTCGTCGAAGACGAACCCGACATGGTGCTCGGCTTGAAGGACAACTTCGAGTTCGAGGGCTACGAGGTCCTCACCGCCTCCGACGGCGTGACCGGCCTGGAGCGGGCCCGCGCGGCCAAGCCCGACCTCGTGATCCTCGACATCATGCTGCCGAAGCTCTCCGGCCTCGAGGTCTGCAAGACCCTGCGCGGCGAGGGGTTCGACAAGCCGATCGTGATGCTGACCGCGCGCGGCCAGGAGATCGACAAGGTGGTGGGCCTGGAGCTGGGCGCGGACGACTACGTCACCAAGCCCTTCTCGATCCGCGAGCTGCTCGCCCGCGTGCGCGCGATCCTGCGCCGGACGGAGGGGAGCAAGAAGCGCCTGGCCCGCTACCGGTTCGCCGACATCGAGCTGGACTTCGAGGTCTACCAGGCCAAGAAGGGCGGGGAGGCCCTCGACCTCTCCCCGCGCGAGTTCGAGCTGCTGCGCTACCTGATCGAGCGCAAGGGCGACACCGTGTCCCGCGAGAAGCTGCTCGAGGACGTGTGGGGCTACGAGAGCTATCCGTCCACCCGCACCGTCGACACCCACATCGCCAAGCTGCGCGCCAAGATCGGCGACAGCGGCTCGGAGCCGCGCTACATCCTCACCATCCACGGGACCGGGTACAAGTTCGTCGATCCCACCTGATGGCGGCGCCGCGTGAGGGCTGGATGGCCGTGCCGGAGCGCCGGCGGCCGCGCGCGGCCCGCCGATCCTCGGCCGGCGACGCCGCCCTCGACGTCGCGCGCGTCTTGACCGCGGAGTCGCCCCGCGCCGCGACCCCCGTGCCGCCGCCCCCCGCCCCGCGCCCGCGCGTCGCGCTGATCGGCCGGCTGCCGGGAGTGCGCCGCCGGCGCCTGCTGACGCGCGCCTACGACATGTCCGCGTTCGGGGTGGAGGAGGCGGACGGCCTCGCCGACGCCGGTTTCGAGGTCCTGCTCCTGGACGCGGCGCTGGGGACGCGCGGCCTGAGCCGCGTGCTGGCCCCGCTGGCCGACCGCCACGAGACCTCCCGGCCGGCGGTGCTCCTGGTGATGCGCGAGGGCTCGCGCCCGCGCCTCCGTCCGGCCTACCAGGCCGCCATCGACGACGTGGTGGCGGCGGGCCTGGGCGAGCGCCAGCTCCTGGCCCGCGTGCATTCCGCGGTGCGCGTGCGGGGCTGGATGTCGGAGCTCTCGCGCAAGAACGCGGAGCTGCAGGGCCTCTACGGGCGGCTGGAGGTGCTGGCCAGCCGCATGGCGGAGGAGCTGCGTTTGGCCTCGAACGTCCAGCGCAGCCTGCTCCCGGTGCCCCTCCAGCACGCGCGGCTCGAGGTCGCGCGGGAGTTCATCCCCTTCCGCGAGATCGGGGGCGACTTCTACGACTTCGTCTCGCTCGGCCCGCACCGCCTGGCCTTCGCGATCGGCGACGTGATGGGCAAGGGGGTGCCGGCGGCCCTGCTGGCCGCGAACCTCAAGGCCTCGATCCGCGCCCAGGTGGAGGCGGAGAACGTCTGCCCACAGACGCTGGTGGCCAAGGTGAACCGGATGTTCTGGGACGTCGTCCCCAATGGCCTGTTCGCCAGCCTCTTCTTCGGCGTCTTCGACCTGGAGGCCGGAAGCCTCGACTACGTCAACGCCGGCCACCATTACCCGTTCCTCGTGGCGCCCCGGCGCGAGGCCCGCGACCTCATGCAGGGCGGGACCGTGCTCGGCCTGGTGGAGGACTCCGAGTACGAGCAGGGCTCGGTGCCCTTCGAGCGCGACGACCTGTTCGTCTTCTACAGCGACGGCCTCACCGATCGCGCGAACCCCGGCGGCGAGATGTACGGCGTCGAGCGCCTCAAGGAGGCGGCCGTGCGCCTGGGCGGGGAATCATCCGCCCGTATCGCCTTGTACTCCCTGTTGGGCGAGGTCCAGGGCTGGTCCGCGGGCGCCCAGGCCGAGGACGACATGACGCTCGTGGTGGCCCGGGCGCGCTGACCCGACAGCGGGGCGGCTGGCCGCAAGTCGTTGCAGTTTTGGATCTTGGCTGCGGCCTGTTAAATTAGACGATCGGCCCCTCGGGGGCCGGAGCGCATGGACTACGTCTGCAAGGTCGGCACGCCGTCGGGGGAAGTGGTGGAGCAGACGTTCTCCGCCCCGGACGAGTCCGCCCTCCGCACGGACCTCGAGCAGAAGGGGTACTACCTCTTCTCCGTCCGCCGCGGGTTCGGCCTCCGCGACCTGGGCCTGCGCCGGCCCCACATCCCGACCGAGCGGCTGCTCACCTTCACCCAGGAGCTGGCCGCGCTGCTCAAGGCCGGGCTGCCCCTGGTCCAGTCCCTTGACATCATGCTCGAGCGGCAGCAGGAGCCGACCTTCAAGCGGTCGCTGGAGACGATCCGGGAGAAGGTGAAGTCGGGGGTAGCCCTCTCCGACGCCTTCAAGGCCGAAGGCCAGCTCTACCCGCCGATCCTGTCCGCGAGCCTGATCGCCGGGGAGCGCAGCGGCAACCTGGAGGGAGTCCTGCGGCGGCTGGGCCAGTACCTGCGCCTCACGAACGCGCTCCGCAAGCGGGCCATCGCCGCCTCCGTCTACCCGATCATGCTGTTCGTCATGATGGGGGTGCTGCTCGCGGTCATGCTCCTGAAGGTGATCCCGCAGTTCCAGGACTTCTACAACGGCATGGACCTGGAGCTGCCGCTGGTCACGCGTGTCCTGATGGCGATCGCCCTCGGTTTCAAGCGGAACCTGTTCTGGGTGGTCCTGGCCGTGGTGGGGTCCTGGCTGGGCTTCAAGGCCTGGGCGCGGCGGGAGGGCTCCGCGATCACGATCAACCGTTTCCTCCTCGCGCTGCCGTATTTCGGCCGCCTGATGCAGATGTATGCGACCAGCCAGCTCGCGCGGACGCTCTCCGCCCTGCTCCAGGGTGGACTGCCCCTCCTCAACGCCCTCGAGGTGGCCGGGAACTCGATCGGGAATAAGGCCATCGCCGCGGCTGTATCCGGAGCGACGCACCAGATCCGCGAGGGGCGGAGTCTGACCAACGCGCTCGAGTCGACGGGGATGATGGACCAGCTGACCCTCGAGATGGTGAAGGTGGGCGAACAGACGGGCGCGCTGGGGGAAATGCTCAACTCCGTGGCCGACTTCTACGACGAGGAGATGGAGACGAGCATGGCCAAGGTGCTGTCGCTCGTGGAGCCGGTCCTGCTCGTGTTCATGGCCTTCGTCGTGGCCGCCATGCTCCTGGCCTTCTACCTGCCGCTGTTCGAGGCCATCGGCGGCGTCGAGCGGCAGGGGGTCTAAAGAGATGGCGGATCCCGTCCGCATCCCGACGGTGCCGGGCGCGGTTGGCGGCGCCTCCGAGGAGGAGGCGGCCCGCGCCCTGGCCACCCGCTACGGGCTCGAGTACGTGGACGTGGGCTCCTTCGCCCCCGACCCCGAGATCCTGCAGTCGGTGCCCGTCGAGCTGATGTTCCGCTACAACTTCCTGCCCTACCGGCGCGAGAACGGCCGCCTCGTGCTCGTGATGGCCGACCCCACCGACATCACGGTGGTGGACGACCTGAGCCTGCTGCTCCAGACCCCCATCCAGCCCGCGGTGGGTACGCCCACGGCGATCGGGGAGGCCCTCAAGCGCGGCTCGGGCACCACGCGGGTCCTGGAGGAGGCCTCGGAGTCCTTCAAGATCCAGATCCTCCGCGACGACGACAACGGGGAGGACGTCCTCTCCATCGACAAGATCCAAGCCGACGCCTCGCCGATCATCCGCCTCATCGACTCTGCGGTGTTCGACGCCCTCAACCGCCGCGCCTCCGACATCCACATCGAGACCCGCGACACCGAGGTCGTGATCAAGTACCGCATCGACGGGGTGCTCCAGCCGGCCATGAAGCCGATCGCCAAGGAGCACCACGCCACGATCATCAGCCGCATCAAGGTCATGGCCGAGCTGGACATCGCGGAGAAGCGCGTGCCCCAGGACGGCCGCTTCCGGGTGAAGATCCGCGGCCGGTCGATCGACTTCCGCGTCTCGATCATGCCCTCCGTGCACGGCGAGGACGCGGTCATCCGCATCCTGGACAAGGAGAGCCTGTCCGAGCAGTTCACCTCGCTGCGCCTCGACGTCCTCGGCTTCGACGAGAAGGAGATGGCGCGCTTCCGGCGCTTCATCCGCGAGCCGTATGGGATGGTGCTGGTGACCGGGCCCACCGGCTCCGGCAAGACCACCACCCTCTACGCCGCGCTGAGCGAGATCAAGAGCGAAGAGGACAAGATCATCACCATCGAGGACCCCGTCGAGTACCAGCTCAAGGGCATCACCCAGATCCCGGTGAACGAGAAGAAGGGGCTGACCTTCGCCCGCGGCCTGCGCTCGATCCTGCGCCACGACCCCGACAAGATCATGGTGGGGGAGATCCGCGACGCGGAGACGGCGGACATCGCGATCCAGTCCGCCCTCACCGGCCACCTCGTCTTCACGACCGTCCACGCCAACAACGTCATCGACGTGCTGGGCCGCTTCCTCAACATGAAGATCGAGCCCTACAACTTCGTGTCCGCCCTCAACTGCGTGCAGGCCCAGCGCCTGGTGCGCACCATCTGCCTGCACTGCAAGCGCAAGGTGCGGGCGAGCCCGCAGATGCTCACCGAGTCCGGCCTCAACCCCGCCACCTACGGCGACGTCTGGTTCTACGAAGGGGCGGGCTGCCTGGAGTGCGGCGGGACCGGGTACAAGGGCCGCATGGCCATCTCCGAGCTGCTCGACCTCAGCGACAACGTGCGCGAGCTGATCCTGGCCCGCCGCTCCAGCGCCGAGATCAAGCGGGCGGCGCGCGAGGAGGGGATGGTCTTCCTGCGCGAGTCGGCCGTGAACAAGGCCCTGGCTGGGCACACCACCCTCCACGAGATCAACAAGGTGACGTTCGTGGAGGTGGGGTGACGGCGGCGCCGCCCGTCCTGTCCTCGGGCCGCCCCGCCGTGGCCGGCCTCGCCGCCCGCGCCTGGCGGAGCCTGCTCGAGCCCGAGCGTCCCCAGGTGGCGGTCGAGGTGCGGCCGGGCGGGATCGGCGTGGTCCGCCTGCGCCGCGAGAAACGGGCGATCGCGCTGGCCGCGGCCGCCGTCGTGGAGCTGCCCCCGGGCGTCCTCCAGCCCTCCCTGACCCAGGACAACCTGGCCGACCCTGACCGCTTCCGGACCGCGCTGCGGGGCGCGCTCGAGCGGGCGGGGGTCCTGGGCGGGGCGCCGGTGGCCCTCGTGCTGCCCGATCCCGTGGGCCGGGTCGCCCTCGTCCCCCCCGCCGAGTTCCAGGCCGCGCGCGCCTCGGAGCTGGACGAGCTCGTCCGCTTCCGCCTCCGGAAATCGCTGCCCTTCGACGTGCGCGAGGCGCGTGTCGCCCACGTCCGCTCGCCGCGCGCGGGAGACGCGCTGGTGGCGGTGGCCGCGCTCGGCAGCGTGGTCGAGGCCTACGAGGAGGTGTGCCTCTCGGTGGGCCTCGAGCCCGGCCTGGTCGAGCTGAGCGCGCTGGCCCTGTGCCGCTCCGCCTTCGGTCCGGAATCGGGGGGCGACCGGCTCCTCGTGAACTGGGACGAGGGCTACGCCACCCTCGTCCTGGTGCGGCACGGCTGGCCCGTGCTCGCGCGGACGCTGACCGGCGCGATCGTGAACTCGCCCGCGGAAGTGGCCCGGGAGGCCGCGCAGACCCTCGTGTACGCCCGCGAGCGGCTGGGCAGCCCCGGCCTGGAGCAGGTCCTGTTCCGTGTGACCGCGCTCCCTCCGGACGAGGCGGCGGCGGTGCTGGAGCCGCCGCTGGGGGTGCGGCCGGAGCCGGTCGACCCCTGGCGCGTGCTCGGCACCCCCGATCCCGGACCGGCGGCTCACGCGCTGGCGGGGGCGGCCGCCTGCCTGGGAGCGCCGGCATGAGGCCGGCCAACCTCGCGCGCCGTCCGTTCCGCAACGAGCGGCTGCCCAACCTCATCTTCGCGGTCGCGACCGTGGCCGTGCTCGCGCTCACCGCGCGCCACGCCCTCGTGGTACGGGCCCTGCTGCCCCGGCGCACCTCGGCCCTGCACGACGAGGTCTTGCAGCTCGAGAAGGCCTCGGCCAGCCTGCGGGCCGAGCAGGCGAGCCTGCGCAACCTGAACCCGGAGCCCAAGGCCCTCGCGCGCTGGCTGGTGGTCAAGGACCTCGTGTACCGCCGCGCGTTCTCGTGGACGGGGCTGTTCGCGCGCCTGGAGGAGAGGCTGCCCGACGGGGCCCGCCTCGTGTCGATCGCGCCCGCCGTGCACCAGGGCGAGATCGCGCTCGACGTGCAGGCGATGGTGCGCTCGCCCGAGGTCGGGTGGCAGTTCATGCGCGCCCTCGAGGAAGGGGGGAGCTTCGACACCGTGTTCCCCCTCAGCGAGGGCGAGAACGGCGAGTTCCACTACACGATGCGGTACCGGCCGGCCACGGTGACGGCGGAAGGTCCGCCGCCGGCGGGCTCCGCCGCGCCCGCAACCGAAGCGGCCCCATCCGACGAGGCCGAGGTCCCGTTGGCGACGCAGGGCGCCCCCGCCGCGACGGAGGGCGTGCCGTCGGAGGGCGCTCCGGCCACCGCGGGTGTGGCCCCGCTGCGCCGGCCGCCCGCGGGAGGAGCCGCTCCGCCCGCGGCGGACGCGGTCCCGCCGGCGGGAGGAGCGGTCCCGCCGGTCGGAGGCGCGGCCGCGCCGCCGGTGGCCGCCCCCTCGCACGCGATCACGCCGCCCGTGCTGCCCATGACTCCGTCCGGCGTCCGGCCCCGGCGCTCGGTGCCCTCGGGGGTCTCCTCGTGAGGCGTCGCTGGCGCGACCGCCTGAAGGTCCCGTTGCTCGTCCTGGTCATGCTCAACGCGGGCGTCTATTTCTCCTACACGATGCCGCGGTCCCTGCGGGAGCGGAGCGCGGCCGCGCGCCTGCAGGTCCTGCGCGACGAGGTGGAGAGGGACCGCCGCATCACCGAGGCCCTGCGCGGCCGGGCCGACACCATGCGCTCCAACCAGGCGGACGTAGGGCGCTTCTACGCCCGCCTCGGGCCCAAGGCGACGCTGTCGCAGGTGCGCGCGGAGATCACGGCGCTGGCCCGGGAGCTGGGTCTGAAGGTCGGGGGCTTCACGTATACCCCGGAGGACGTGAAGGGCGGGGAGGGCGTCTCCCTGCTTCAGGTCCACATGCCCGTCTCGGGCACCTACCACGAGCTGGCCGCCTTCCTCGAACGCCTGGAGCGGTCCTCCTACTTCGTCACCGTCGACCAGATCCAGTTCCGCAAGCGGGCCAGCGGCGGCGAAGCCGACCTCGACCTCGCGATGACCGCCTTCTATCGCACGCCGGCCACGGACGCGACCGGGGCCCGGGCGGGGGAGGAGACTCGTTGAAGCCCCGGGGGTTCACCTACTTCGAGCTGCTGGCCACGATGGCGGTCCTCATGATCCTCGCCACCGCGATCCTTCCCACCGCCAAGGTGGTCCGAAAGCGCCAGAAGGAGATCGAGCTGCGTCGCACGCTGCGGATCCTGCGCACGGCCCTGGACGGCTACCATGATGCGGTGAGGCAGGGGCGGATCGGCGGGACCGACGTCCAGGTGGGCAGCGAGGGGTATCCCAAGGACCTCGACGTGCTCGTCAAGGGCGTGAGCCAGGTGGGCAAGATCGACAGCAAGCTCAAGTTCCTCCGCAGCGTCCCTTTCGACCCGATGACGGGGAAGGCGGAATGGGGCAAGCGCTGCTACCAGGACGATCCCGACGACACGAGCTGGTGCGGGGAGAACGTCTGGGACGTCTACTCGCTCAGCGAGGGCAAGGGCCTGGACGGGACGAAGTACAGGGCATGGTGAGCGCAACGCGAAGGTGCCGGTCAGCGGTGGCGCAACGGGTGCTGCGCCGCACCCGCTGCCTGCAAGAGCAGGGTTTCACGTTGCTCGAGCTGATGACCGTCGTGATGATCGTCGGCATCCTGGCCGCGGTGGCGCTGCCCAACTACAAGGCGGCCATCATCGGGGCCAAGGAGGCCACCCTCGCCCAGGACCTGTTCCTCTTCCGCGACGTGATCGACCAGTTCTACGCGGACAAGGGGCGCTACCCGACGTCGCTCGACGAGCTCAAGGAACAGGGCTACCTGCGCAAGATCCCCGCGGACCCCATGACCGGACAGGCGGACTGGGAGGTCGTGAACGCGGAGCCGGACCCGGACGACCCCACCGCCCAGTCCGGCATCTACGACGTCAAGAGCGCCTCCGCGGCGACCTCCCTCAAGGGAACGGCCTACAACGAATGGTGATCAAGGGCCGCCGGTGGGTCGTCCCCGCGGTGGCGGTGGCGGCGCTCCTCTCCGTGGGCTGGGCCGTCTTCCGCGAGACGACGCCCGCCGCCGTGCCCACCGCGCCCGCGGCCACGACGGGCGCGCGCCCGGGAGTCAAGCGCGAGCCGGACGTCCCGCGCATCGACCTCGCGCGGCTCGAGCGGCCGCGCCCGGACTCGGGCATCGGGAAGCGCGACCTCTTCGACTTCGCCACGCCTCCGCCTCCACCACCCCCTCCGCCGGGATCCAGCGTGGCCAGGGCGCAGGCGGAGGAGGACGCGGCCACGCCCCCGCCCGTGGTCGCGCCCCCCACCCCGCCGCCCCTGCCCCCGATGAACCTCAAGTACATTGGCGCGTTCGAAGGGCGGAAGGGCCTCAAGGTGGCGGTCTTGATGACCGATCACAAGGAAGTGCTCACCGCGCAGGCGGGCGAGGTGGTGGCCAACCGGTATCGCGTGGTCCGCATCGGGCTGGAATCGGTGGACGTCCAGGAGGTGGGTTCGGAGCACGTGCGCCGGATCCCGCTCAAGGGGAACTGATGGGGCCAAGGCGGCCATCGACGTGGATGAGGTGGGCGATCCTGGCCCTGGCCGTCGCCGTCCAGGCGGGCTGCGCCTCCCGCTGGGCCTACCGCCAGGGCGAGGGGGAGGCGAAGAAAGGGAACTGGGACCTGGCCGTGGCCCGGTTCACGAAGGCCCTGCAGAAGGATCCCGGCAACATCGGCTACAAGATCGCTCTCGAGAACGCGCGCGTCCAGGCCAGCCGCCAGCACTACGAGACGGCCAGGCGCCATCTCCAGGCCGACCAGCTCGACCAGGCGGCGCAGGAGCTGCAGATCGCCGCCAACTACGATCCGGGGAACAAGTCCGCCGCCGACGACCTCGTCATGGTCCAGGAGCGCATCCGCGAGCAGGAGGCGCAGAAGAAGCGCCTGTCCGACTTCGACCAGATGAAGGCCCTCGCGCAGGCGGCGCCTCCGCCCCTGCCCGTCCTCTCCCCCCAGAGCACGGCCCCCATCTCGATCAAGTTCGAGAACGCGAGCCTCCAGAAGATCCTGGAGACGATGGGACGGCTGGCCGGCGTCAACGTCCTCTTCGACGAGTCCTTCCGCGACAAGACGGGGGTGTCGATCGACCTCCGCAACGAGAGCTTCAAGGACGCGCTGGACCGCATCACGTTCGTGAACCGGCTCTTCTACAAGGTCCTCGACACCACCACGATCATCATCATCCCGGAGTCGGCGGCCAAGCGGCGGACCTACGACGAGCGCGTGCTGCGCACGTTCTACCTCGAGAACGCCGAGACCAAGGACATGGAGACGCTCATCAAGACCGGCATCGGCAGCCAGACCCTGACCGTGGTGTCCAACGCCGCCCTGGGCGCGATGACCGTGTTCGGCACCCCCGACGAAGTGGCGGTGGCGGAGAAGATCGTGGGCCTGCACGACAAGGCCCGGGGGGAGGTGGTGGTGGAGCTGGAGATCCTCGAGGTCAACCGCAACAAGCTCAAGCAATACGGCATCGAGCTGTCGAACTACTCCGCCCAGGCGACCTTCGCGCCCACGGGCACGGCCGGTGAGCTCAGCAATGGCTTCACGAACGTGCGGGCCCAGGTGCTCTCGTCGCTCAACGTCTCCGACTTCGTGGTCAGCATCCCCTCCACCGTGCTCGTCCGCTTCCTGCAGAACGAGGACACCGGGCGCCTCCTGGCCAACCCGCGCCTGCGCGCGGCGGAGGGCAAGAAGACGAGCCTGCGCATCGGCACCGAGGTCCCGATCCCGGTCACGACCTTCACCTCCACCCAGGCCGGGTCGAGCACGTTCGCGCCCGCGACGTCGTTCAACTACAAGAACGTGGGCGTGAACCTGGAGATCACGCCCAGGGTCAACCCCAACGGCGACATCTCGCTGGAAATGGACGCGGAGTTCTCGAGCATCGGGGCGGACCGGAACGTGGGGACGGGCGCGAACCCCCTCAACGTGCCGACCTTCCTGACGCGCAAGGTCACCGGCACGCTGCGCCTGCACGACGGCGAGACCACCCTCCTGGGCGGCCTGCTCGCCAGCACCGACACCGACACCTTCGCCGGGATCCTCGGCGTGCAGAGCATCCCGATCCTGAACAAGTTCCTGACCTCGAGGAAGAAGACGCACGAGGACCAGGAGATCCTCATGTCGCTCACGCCCCATCTCGTGCGCGCGCCGAAGGTGACGGCCGCGGACATGCAGCCGGTCTACATCGGCACGCGCGAGCTGACGAAGATGAACCCGTCGCGGACGCTGCCTCTCGGCGTGCCCGAGGATCAGCTCGCGCCGGTCGGGAGCACGTCTCCGCAGGCGCCCGGCGCCCCTGTCGCCCCGGCGGCCGCGCCGTCCCCGTCGCCCGGCGCTCCCGCACCCGGCTCGCTCTCTCCGCCCGTCCCGCCGCCGGGCGTGCCCGCGAACATCCCGCCCGCCTCCGGCGTCGGCCCGCCCGCGGGCGTGACGCCGCCCGTGGCGCCGCCGCCGAGCCCGTCGCCGTCTCCGCTCTCGTCGGGCGCCGGGCCGTCTGCTACGATGCCTCCCTCTTCGCCCGCGTCCGGGCCCGCCGGGGCGGGTCCCTCTGGGCCGGCGGCACGGGGCGCGACGGCGGTCTTCTCTCCGGCCGAGGTCCGGATCCCGGTGGGCGGAACGGGCACCGTCGGTGTCGTGGTGATGGGGGCGCAGGACCTCCGCGGGATCGACCTGACCGTGACCTACGATCCTTCCCTTCTCGACGCGCAGGACGTGTCGCCGGGGCCGCTCTTGACGCTCGACGGCTCGCCGGTGGGGGTGAACCGGGGGCTGGAGACGGGACGCCTGCGCGTGCAGTTCACGCGGGCGGCCGGCTCCGCCGGCTCCGGCGTAGTGGCGACGATGACGTTCCGGGGTCTGAAGCCCGGCGCCGCGATCGTCGCCGTGGAGGCTCTCATGACCACATCTGCTTCCGGTACTGTCGCCGTGCCCGTGGCGGGCACGTCGCGGATCACGGTGGGCCCGTGAGCGCCCGCCACTTGTCGTGGCTCGCGGGCGCGGTGCTCGTGGGCGCCCTCCTCTCGTGCGCGGACGCGCTCTTCCTGGCGCCCGGGGGATCGACCATCGGCCTCCAGGCCAACCCGACGTTTGTACCGGCCGACGGCGGTGTCTCCGTGATCACGGCGGTCGTGTTCGAGCCCGCGGGGACTCCCGTGGCGGACGGCACGGTCGTCCTGTTCTTCACCAACCTCGGCTTCATCGAGCCGCAAGGGAAGACCAGGAACGGCATCGCCAAGGTGAACTTCACGTCGGACAGCCGATCGGGGACGGCGCTCATTACTGCCACCTCCGGCGGCGCGGGTCTTCCGTCCAGTGGCGCCAGCCCCAGTGCCAGCCCGACTCCGCCGACGTCCACGGGGGGAACCGGGCTCACTCAGCAAACCACCACCGTGACCGTCGGCAACGCCAACGTCACGACCGTGTGCTGCCTGCGTGCGGACCCGCCGCGGATCACGACCTCGAACTCCACTCACGTCTTCGCGCGCGTCACCGGCGCGAGCGGCAATGGCATCGCGAACGTGCCCGTCTTCTTCGAGGTCGATGACGCCGACAAGCCCACCGAGTTCTTCGACATCCAGGGGCCGGTCTTCACGAACAACAACGGGGAGGCGGAGAACGTCATGCGCACGAAACGGACCGTTCAGGGATCGGTCCAGGTGACCGCTTCAGCGCCCGGCGCGACGGCCATGATAAAATCGACGGCGCTCACGATCCCGGTCCTATGAGACTGCCCATCCTCACCGCCGCCGCCGCCGTCCTCCTGCTGGGGGCGTCGTCCGCCGCGCGCGCCGACATCGCCGTCCTGCGCAGCGGGGCGACCCTGAAGGTGACCGCGCACCGGGTCGAGGCGGGGACCGTCGTCATGTCCCTGGCCGGCGGCGGGGAAGTCGGCGTGGTGGAGACGGAGCTGCGCGGCATCGTGCCCGACGAGGTCCTCGAGGAGCTGGCGGCGGCGCCGGTGGCCTCGGGCCCGACGGACCTGGCCGCGCTGGTGACGGCCGCCGCTCGCCGTCATTCGATCGACCCCGAGCTGGTGCGCGCCGTGATCGCGGTGGAGTCGGCCTTCCGGCCCGACGCCGTCTCGCCCAAGGGCGCCCAGGGGCTGATGCAGCTCATGCCCGCCACCGCGCGCTCCCTCGGCGTCACCGACGCGTTCGACCCCGCGGACAACGTCGAGGGCGGGACGCGCCATCTCCGCGCCCTCATCGACCGCTACCAGGGCGACGTGAAGCGGGCCCTGGCCGCCTACAACGCCGGTGAAGGCGCGGTGGCGCGCCACGGCGGCGTGCCGCCCTATCCGGAGACGCGCGCCTACGTCGAGAAGGTCCTGCAGCGCGCGCAGGCCTACGCGCCCGCCTCCCGGTAGGCGGAGCGCCCTCGGCCCGCCGGCCGGCCGCGAGGGCGGCTTCGCCCTCGTCATCCTCCTGGCTGCGATCACGGTCATGATGATCCTCATGGGCGCGGGGGTCTCCACCTGGAAATACCTGATGCAGGACGACCGCGAGCAGGAGCTCTACTTCCGCGGGGACCAGATCGCGCGCGCGATCGAGGAGTACCAGCGCAAGAACGGCAACGCCTTCCCGGCCTCGCTGGAGGTGCTCGTGAAGGGCAAGTTCCTGCGCCGCCAGTTCAAGGACCCGATGACGAAGGACGGCAAGTGGCGGTTCGTGCGGCCGGGAGAGATGGTCCCCACGGGCGGAGGCGGCCAGCCCGGCATCCGCCCGAGCCCGGGTCCCGCTCCACGACCGAGCCCGTCCGGCCCTCCCTCCGCGTTCGGACCCGCGGGCGGCACGTCGTTCGGTGCCATCGCGGGCGTGGCCAGCACGAGCACGGACACGAGCCTGCGCCTCTTCAACGGCCGGACGAAGTACAACGAATGGCTGTTCCTGGCCGGGCAGCCGCGGCGCCTGGGCAAGCAACAGGGGCCCGGACCGGCCGGGGGGGCCGGCGGTCCCGGAGGACCCGTCGGACCGTTGACCATGCCTCCGGGTGGAGCGCCTCCCAATATGCCGCGCTGAGCGCGGCGGGGCGCGGAGGCGGGCGCGTCAGTCCTGGGGCGTGTTCGGCGTCCCCTGGGGCCCGTTCGGCGCGGCCTGGGGGGGAGCCGGAGTCGGCAGGGTCAGGGGCATCACGGGACCTCCGGGACCGGCGGGCATGCCACCCGGGAACTGGGGCATGAGCCCCGGGCGACGCTGCGGCGGCTCTTCCGTCGCCGGCTGGGCCTCTGCCGGCGGCGGGTCCTCGTCGGTGTCGCCCGTGCCTTCCGGGTCCCGCTCGATCGCGCGCTGGCCGCGCGCCGGAGGAGCAGGGGCCGCGGCGGGGCCGGCCGTGCCGCCGCCCGCCACCAGCATCAGCGTCTCGACCTTGGTGGAGGTCGGGTCCATCCGCAACGCGTAGTTGAGGCCCTGGCCCTCGAGGATGGAGACGACGGCCTGGACGGGGGTGACGCCGGAGAGGGTGACGTTGATGCGCGCGCGGGGGGGAGCGCCGTCGTAGGTGACCTTCATGCCCGTCTCGCGCGCCAGCCGGTCCAGAACCTCCGAGATGGGGGCGGTGCTGGCCCGCAGGTCGACCTTGTCGCCGACCTTGCGCACCTCCGTCTCCGTAGCCCCCGGGCGCGCCACGAGCAGGCCCGCCACGACGAACGCCACGCCCTTGCGCACGACCCCTGGAGTGTAACAGGTCGGCAAGGCTCAGAGGTAGTAGAACGCGATGGCCAGGATCAGGTAGATGGCGAGGAGCTGGAGGCCCTCGAACCAGTTGGTCTTGCCGTCGTGCACGAGGAGGGACACCGCGCCCACGGAGAGGAACACCGCCACCACCTCCATGATCGTGAACTCGAGGCCGAGGGGATGGCCGAAGAGGTGGCCCGCGATCACGAGCAGGGGCGCGACGAAGAGCGCGATCTGCATGGAGGAGCCCATCGCGATGCCGAGGGCGAGGTCCATCTTCCCCTTGGCGGCCACGAGCACGGCCGTGGAGTGCTCGGCCGCGTTGCCGATCACGGCCAGGACCACGACCCCCATGAAGACCTTGCGCAGGCCCAGGGCCTCGCCCGCCGCCCCCACCGCGTGCACGAGGTGCTCGCTCACCCAGCCCACGAACGCGGCGGCCACGAAGAGGACGGCCAGGCTCCGCCCCGTGGACCAGGGGCGGCCGTGCTCCTCCTTCTCGTCGTCCGCCCCCTCCCCGAGGAAGAGGTGCTGGTGGGTCTTGAGCGAGAAGATCAGGCTCGCCGCGTAGGTCACGATCAACACCCAGGAGATGTCGAAGCTGAGGGACTCGGTGTGCTCGGGGTGGGTGTGCTGGGTGACCTGGGCGTAGATGGCGGGGATGACGAGGGCCACCACCGCCAGCACCATCATGCTGCTCCCCGTCTCCGCGGCCATGCGGCTGAAGCGCAGCTCCTTGTGGCGCCAGCCCCCCGCGACCATGGCCAGGCCCAGGACCATCAGGATGTTCCCGATGATGGAGCCGGTGAGGGAGGCCTTGACGATCTCCTTCTCGCCCGCCCACAGGGCCATGAACGCGATGATCAGCTCGGCCGCGTTGCCGAAGGTCGCGTTGAGGAGGCCGCCGATGCCGGGACCGGTGTGGTGGGTGAGGTGCTCGGTCGCCTCGCCCATGAGCCCGGCCAGGGGCAGGATGGCCAGGCAGCAGGTGACGAAGACCCAGGTCGGCGAGGCATGGGTCATGCCCAGCCACAGGCTCACCGGCACGAAGACGAGGAAGGCGCGGAGGACGTTCTTGCCGGTGAGCATGGCGCTCTGAGGCTCGCGTCTACGGAGAGGCGCCCGAGAACGTGTGCGCCACCACCGGGGCGGGCGCCGTGCCCGCCTGGGCGACGGCGAGCCCGGCCGCGGCCGGCCCGAGGAGGGCGAGCTGGCGGTCGCGGACGGCCTGGAACGCGTCCTCCTCGTCGGCCGAGATCGGATCGGCGGGAGGAGACTGCATGCGCAGGGGGTTGACGTAGGCGCCGCCCCGGATCATGCGGTAATCGAGGTGGGGGCCGGTGGCGAGGCCGGTCATCCCGACCGCGCCCAGGACCGTGCTCTGCTCCAGACGCTGGCCGACGCGCACGTCGATGCGCGACAGGTGGCCGTAGAGCGTCTCGTAGCCGTTGGCATGGCGCAGCCGCACGACCTTGCCGTAGCCCCCGTCGGTGCCGGCCGCGATGACCACGCCGTCCGCGGAGGCGCGCACGGGCGTGCCCACGGGGGCGGCGAAGTCCACGCCGAAGTGGGGCCGCACCACGCCCAGGATCGGATGCAGGCGGGCGTGGCTGAAGCCGGAGCTGATGCGCGTGAAGCGCAGGGGCGAGCGCAGGAACGCCTTGCGCATGGGCCGGCCGTCCGGCATGAAGTACCCGGGCCCGTTCCGGCCCTCGAAGCGCACGGCCCGCAAGACGCGGTCGCCGCGCACGAGCTCGGCGGCCAGGATGCGCCCGTAGCGGCTGAAGGTGCCGTCGAGCGAGAGCTTCTCCACCGCCACCCGGAAGGAGTCGCCCTTCTGCAGCTCGGTGTTGAAGTCGACGTCCCACATGAAGATGTCGGCCAGGTCGAGGGCGAGCTGGTCCTCCTCGCCCGCGCCGGTCACTGCCCCGAACAGGCTCGACTTGATCTCGCCGCGGACGCTGGCCACGGTGACGTCGTACTCGCGCTTCACGACCTCGGCCCGGTACTCCTCGCCCTGCCGGGTCACCCGCAGCGTGCGCAGCTCGTCGATCCCGTAGGTGAACGCGGCGAGCAGGCCGTCGGGCCCGAAGGTCACCCCGAAGGGATGGCCCACGGAGATCCGGGCCAGGTCGTACACGGGGCGCGAGGCCTCGACCAGGCGGTGCACGCCCGTGGGGTGCAGGGTGTCGCGCAGCATCGTCCCCAGGGTGGCGCGCCGGCCGACCGTCCCGCGGAGCACGCGCGCGGGCTGCTCGACCGCCGCCGTGACCGTCCGCACCGCGATGGCCTCGGCGGCGGCCGCGCCTTCCCCCACCGATTCCGAGAGCTCGGGAAGATGGCTGGGCAGGTAGGTGGGCAACAGCAGCAGGATCCCGGCGCCGACGGCGCAGCGTGGTCTCATCCTCACCCCCGACGAACGGTTCGGAGCGGCCTGTCGCGCCGCGTCGCGCGACCCGATTGGACCTGACGGTACGGAGCCCGGAAGTCCCGTGCCGGCGCGATTATACGGACAGGGAGGGGCCGGTCAAGGTCCGCTGGAGGAGGCGGGATCGAGGCTCGCGGTCGAGGCGTCGCCCATCTCCATGCCGTCCGGGAAGTACTCCTTCCAGCGGCGGGTGACGGTGGCGGCGGTGGCCTCGTCGGCGAGGAGCTCGCGCGGGAAGCCGGGCTTGAGGCGGGCGTCGATCAGGATGGGCGGGCGCAGCGAGACCTGGTTGCGGATCACCGTGCGCCCGGCGGCGTGGATGTCGGCCGCGGGCTCGAAGCGCGTGAACGTCGTCCAGAGGAAGTTGATGGAGCTGCGCGCGGCCCGCCGCGGCTCGTCGGTGAGGACGAGGAGCGGCCAGTCCGCGAACGCGGGGTGGGCGGCCAGGCGCGGGCCCGCCTCCGCGTCGCGCGCGTACGGAGGACCGCCCAGGACGAGCGCACCCGGGCAGAACACGCGGACGTCGGTCACGTCCGCGGGCATGGGCGCGCGGGGAGCGAAGGCCCGCGGCAGCTCCCGCACCGGATCGCCGAGGCCGAGCCAGACGCCCTTCGACCCCTCGTTCACGCGGGGCCCCGTGTAGTCGAGGGTGTCCATCGACAGGTTCGCGAACACGAACAGGTCGGTCTCGGGGCGGGTGCGCGCGAGCACGTGCTCGAGCGTGGCCGGGAAGTCGCGCAGGTCGGCCGGCCGGTCGGTCACGAGCAGGAACTTCGTCAGCGAGAGCTGGCCCTCGCCCAGGATGCGGAAGGCGCTGGCCATCGCCTCCCGGCCGTAGCGCTCCTTGACCACGGCCGCGGCCAGGGAGTGATACCCCGTCTCTCCGTAGCTCCAGAGGCTCTCCACGCCGGGCATGACCAGCGGGAACAAGGGCGAGAGCAGCTCCTGGAGGAGGTCGCCGATGTAGAAGTCCTCCTGGCGCGGCTTGCCGACCACCGTGGCCGGGTAGATCGCGTCGCGCCGATGGGCGATCGCCTGCACCTCGAACACGGGGTAGTCGTGCCGGAGCGAGTAGTAGCCGTAGTGGTCGCCGAACGGGCCTTCGGGCTGGCGCCGCCCGGGCGCCACCTCGCCCACGAGCGCGAACTCCGCGTTGGCCACCAGGGGATGCGGCCCCGGCCCCGGGCAGGAGTCGAGGCGCCGGCCCGCGATCAGCGAGGCCAGCATCAGCTCGGGCACGTTCTCGGGCAGGGGAGCGACCGCGGAGAGCAGGAGCGCGGGCGGCCCGCCGAGGAAGACGGTGACGGGGAGGGCGCGGCCGGCTTTCTCCGCCGCCGCGTAGTGGAAGCCGCCCCCCTTGCCGATCTGCCAGTGCATGCCGGTCGTGCGCGGGCCGTGGACCTGCATCCGGTAGACGCCGACGTTGTGGCCGGGGCGGTCGGGGTGCTCGGTGTAGACCGCGGGCAGGGTGACGAAGGGCCCGCCGTCCTCGGGCCAGCAGGTCAGGACGGGGAGACGGTCCAGGCGGGGCTCGGTCTCCACCACCTCGGTCACGGGACCGCGGCTCCGGCGCCGCCGGCCCACCCGCCAGGCCTCCCCGAGCACGTCGCGCGCCTCCCAGAGCGCGCGCGGCGACGGCGGCAGCAGCGTCTGCGCCAGCTCGGCCAGGCGGCGGACCAGGCGGTGGGGGCGGCGCCCGAAGGCCAGCTCGGCGCGGGCGCGCGTGCCGAACAGGTTGGTGACGAGGGGGAAAGAGGCCCCGCGCACGTTCGTGAAGAGGAGGGCAGGCCCTCCGGCCGCGATCACGCGCCGATGGACCTCCGCCGCCTCCAGGCGCGCGTCCACCGGCGCCTCCACGACCGCCAGGGACCCCTGCCGCCGCAGGACCTCGAGGAACGCGCGCAGGTCAGGGAAGGTCTCGTCCGCCATGGCCGCGATTGTTCACGATCGGCGTCACCTTCACAAAGACGCGCCTCTCGCGCTAAGCTGCGCGGCCCGCCCGCCCCGCGGCGGCCGAAGGGAGCCCGTGCGCGACCGGTGGTTCTTCGCCTTCTTCGTGGTGTCCGGCTTCTGCGCTCTGCTGTGCCAGGTCGTGTGGCTGCGCCTGGCCATGGCCCGCTTCGGGGTCACCGCGGCCATGGTGGCCATCGTCGTCTCCGTCTTCATGGCCGGCCTCGCGCTGGGCAACGGGCTGGGCGGGCGTGTCGTGGACCGCGTCCGGAGCACGCGCCGCGTGCTGCTCCTCTATGCCGTCTGCGAGCTCACGATCGCGCTGTCGTCGAAGGTCGTGCCCCCTGCCCTCGTCGCCGGCCGGGCGCTGCTCGGCGGCGAAGCCTGGGGATCGGCCGCGTACCACCTGGCCTCCGCCCTCTGGGTGACGATGGCCCTGCTTCCGTTCTGCGTGGCCATGGGCGCGACCCTCCCGCTGGCCCTGGCCGCGATCGGGCCGCGCGTCCGCCACGGCCGCTCGTCGGTGGGGCACCTCTACGCGGCCAACGTGCTGGGGGCGGCCGTGGGTACCGTCGCCGCCGCCTTCGCGCTCATCGAGCTCTACGGGCTGCAGGGCACGCTCGACCTGGGGGCGGGGCTCAACAGCCTGCTGGCCGCGGGGAGCCTGGCCTTGAGCCTCCGCGCGCCGGCGGCGCCCGTGCCGGAGGGCGCCACCGTGCCTTCCGGCAAGGGCGACCCGGTGACGCTGGCCGCCCTGTTCGGGACCGGCTTCGCGAGCATGGCGATGGAGGTGGTGTGGGTGCGGCAGTTCGCGCCCCTCCTCGGCAACGTCGTCTACGCCTTCGCGCTCATCCTGGCCTCCTACCTCGTCGCGACCCTGGCCGGATCGCTCGTCTATCGCGCTCGGAGCGCAAGGCTCCCACCCCAGGGGCCTCCGGCGGCCGCCTGGCTGGCCATGTCCGTCGTGGCCATGCTCCCGGCCGTCGCCGCCGATCCGCGCCTCCCCGGCATGCTGCGCTTCGGAGCCGTCATCCTGCCGCCCCTGCGCTCCATCGTCGCCGTGACCCTGGCCGTGGCTCCCCTCTCCGCCGCCCTCGGCTTCGTCACCCCCTGGCTCGTCGACCTCTGGTCGGGCGGCGCGGCCCGGAAGGCGGGGGCGGCCTGGGCGGTCAACGGCGTGGGGAGCATCGTGGGGCCGCTCGCCGGCGGCTTCCTGCTCCTGCCCTGGGTGGGGGAGCGGCCGGCCCTGTTCCTGCTCTCGCTCGTCCTGGTCGGGATCGGGATGGCGAGGGCCCGCCGGCCGGCATGGGGACCCCTCCTGGCCGCGACCGCCGCCGCCGCCGCCATGATGGCCCTCACGCGCGGAGAGGAGGCGCGTTTCCCGGACGCCCACGTCCGCCGCGACGCCACCGCCAACGTGATCGTCTCGGGCCAGGGCCGCCACCGCCAGCTGTTCGTGAACGGCATCAGCATGACCGTGCTGACCCCGATCACGAAGTTCATGTGCCACCTCCCCCTCGCCCTGCGCCCGCGGCCGCCCCAGCGCGGGCTCGTGATCTGCTTCGGCATGGGCACGAGCTTCCGGTCGATGAGCCGGTGGGGCATCGAGACGACGGCGGTGGAGCTGGTGCCGAGCGTGCCGAAGTTCTTCGGCGAGTTCCACGCCGACGCCGCGGACGTGCTTTCGTCTCCGCACGCGCGGGTGGTGGTGGACGACGGGCGGCGGTTCCTCGACCGCACGGTCGAGCAGTTCGACGTGGTCGTGGTCGACCCTCCACCCCCGGTGGAGGCGGCCGGCTCGAGCCTGCTCTATTCGCGCGAGTTCTACCGGGCCATCCGGGCCCGCCTGGCCCCGGACGGGATCCTGCAGACCTGGATACCCGGGGCGGAGCCGCGCGTCGCCACCGCCTTCGTGCTGGCCCTGCACCAGGTGTTCCCGCACGTGCGCGGCTTCACGTCGGTGGAGGGATGGGGCGTCCACCTGCTGGCCAGCGGGCAGCCGATCCAGGGGGCGACGGTCGAGGAGCTGGTGGCGCGCATGCCTCTGGCGGCCCGCGCCGACCTCGTGGAATGGGGACCCTATCCGACGCCGGAGGAGCAGCTCGACGCCGTGCTGCGGCAGGAGATCGCCTTCGACTGGCCGAGCCTGGCGCGGGTGGCCGCGCCGCTCACCGACGACCGGCCGGTCAACGAGTACTACTTCCTGCGCCGCTGGCGGCGCTGAGGCACGGCCGGCGCGGGCTACGTGATAGGCTAGGCAGGACTTGGGCACGCCCGTGTCGTCCACCAGCTCTCTCGCACCCCGCGCCGCGGCCCGCGTTCGAGACGCCGCCCTCCTGCCCATCCGGGACAAGGTCTGGGCCGGCGAGCGCCTCTGGTTCGCGGACGGCGTCGCCCTGTACAAGACCCACGACCTCCTGGGCCTGGCCTCCCTGGCCAACCACGTCCGCGAGCGGCTCCACGGCGACGCCGCCTACTTCGTGTGGAACACGCACATCAACCACACGAACGTCTGCGCCGCCACCTGCGACTTCTGCGCCTTCGCCGCGAAGAAGGACGAGCCGCGCGCCTACACGATGGCCCTGGACGACATCTTCGCGACGGTCGCCGCCCTGCCGGAACAGGTGCGCGAGGTGCACATCGTGGGCGGCCTCCATCCCGACCTGCCCTGGTCGTACTTCACGGACATGATGCGCGGGATCAAGCGCGTGCGCCCCCACATCCACGTGAAGGCCTTCACCGCGGTCGAGATCTTCTTCTTCCACCGCCTGTACCGCCTGAGCGTCGAGCGGGTGCTCAGCGAGCTGCGCGAGGCCGGGCTCGACTCCATGCCGGGGGGAGGGGCGGAGATCTTCGCCAAGGCCACCCGCGACAAGATCATCCGCGGCAAGGCGGACGCCGCCCAGTGGCTCGACGTCATGCGCCAGGCCCACCGCCTGGGCATCCCGACCAACGCCACGATGCTCTACGGGCACATCGAGTCGGTCGAGGACCGCGTCGACCACCTCCTGCAGCTCCGTGCCCTCCAGGACGAGACGCGCGGGTTCGTGACCTTCATCCCCCTCGCCTTCCAGCCCTGGGAAGCGCCGGCGATGCGCCTGCCGGAGACGACGGGGTACGAGGACCTCAAGGCCATCGCGGTGGCGCGCCTGCTGCTCGACAACGTGCCGCACATCAAGTCGTACTGGATCATGATCGGCCCCAGGCTGGCCCAGGTCGGCCTCAGCTTCGGGGCGGACGACATCGACGGGACGGTGACGGAGGAGAAGATCGCCCACGACGCGGGCGCGCCCACCGCGCAGTCCATGACCGTCCACGAGCTGGTGCGCCTGATCCGCGAGGCGGGACGCCGGCCGGTGGAGCGCGACACGGTCTTCAACGTCGTGAGGGAGTGGTGAGGCCCCTCCGCCTGGGCGTCGTCTCCTACCTCAATGCCGTGCCCACCGTGCACGGGCTCGGGGGAGACCCGCGGTTCCAGGTCGTGCGCGACCTCCCGTCGCGGATCGCGGCCCGCCTGCACGCGGGCGAGCTCGACCTCGGGTTGATCCCGTCCATCGAATACGCGGAGGGGGACTACGCGATCGTGCCCGGGATCGCCATCGCCAGCCGGGGGCCGGTGCGGTCGGTGAGCCTGCTCTACCGCGGCCGCCTGGAGCACGTCCGGAGGGTCGCCGTCGACACCTCCAGCCGGACGAGCGCGGCCCTGGTGCGCGTCCTGCTGCGCGACCGCCTGGGCCGCGACCCCGAGTACACGCCGATGCCGCCCGACGTCCCCATCATGCTCAACGCCGCGGACGCCGCCCTGGTCATCGGCGATCCCGCCCTCTACTACGACGGGGACGCCTCGCGCCTCGACCTCGGCGCGGAGTGGACGGAGCGCACGGGCCATCCGTTCGTCTACGCCTTCTGGGCGGGACCGGCGGGCGTGGTGAGCGCGGACGACGTCGCCCGTCTCCAGGCCGCGCTGGCCGCCGGCCTGGCTGCGATCGGTCCCATCGCCACGTCCTATAATGGCCACCCGGAGCGCGCGGCCCTCAACGAGTCGTACCTGCGCGGCAACATCTCCTATGCGCTGGGGGAGGCGGAGCTGGCCGGTCTCCGCGAGTTCTACGCGCGGGCGCTCGAGGGCGGGCTCATCGAGCGCGTGCCCCTTCTGAGGTTCCATGGCCATCGCTGAGACGATCGTGGGGAAGGTCGAGGCGGGCGAGCGGCTCACGCCGGCGGAGGGCGCCGCGCTCCTGCGCGACGGCTCCCTGCTCGAGCTGGGCGCGCTGGCCGATTCCGTGCGCGAGCGGCTGCACCCCGAGGGCCTGGTCACCTACATCATCGACCGCAACATCAACTACACGAACGTCTGCACGGCGCAATGCGCGTTCTGCGCGTTCTACCGCGACCTGCCGTCCAAGGAGGGCTACCTCCTCACCAAGGCCCAGCTCGCCCAGAAGATCGAGGAGACGCTCGCGCTGGGCGGGTCGCAGATCCTGCTCCAGGGCGGCCTGCACCCCGACCTCGGCATCGAGTTCTACGAGGAGCTGTTCTCCTGGATGAAGGGCACGTACCCGTCGCTGTGGATCCACGGCCTGAGCCCGGCGGAGGTGAAGCACATCTGCCGCGTCTCGAGCCTGTCCACGGAGACCGCCCTGCGCCGCCTGGTCAAGGCCGGCCTCGACTCGATCCCGGGCGGGGGAGCGGAGGTGCTCTCCGACCGCGTGCGCGAGGTCATCGGCATCGCCAAGGGCACCACCGGTGAGTGGCTCGAGGTCATGGAGGTGGCGCACGGCCTCGGCATGAAGACGACGGCCACGATGATGTTCGGGCACGTGGAGACGCTCGAGGAGCGCATCGAGCACCTCGTCCACCTGCGCGACCTGCAGGACCGGACCCACGGATTCACCGCCTTCATCGCCTGGACGTTCCAGCCGTCGAACACCGCGCTGGCCGGCGACGAGCTGACCTCGTTCCAGTACCTGCGCACGCTCGCGGTGGCGCGCGTCATGCTCGACAACTTCCCGAACGTGCAGGCCTCGTGGGTCACCCAGGGCGGGAAGATCGGCCAGGTCTCGCTGCGGTTCGGGGCCAACGACTTCGGCTCCCTGATGATCGAGGAGAACGTGGTCTCGGCGGCGGGCGCGCACTTCCGCCTGACGGAGGCGGAGATCGCCCGCAACATCATGGACGCGGGGTTCTCTCCCAAGCGCCGCACGATGCACTACGAGATCGTGGGCGACCCCTACTGCTGGTCACACGCCACCCCGGAGATGCCGGCCCAGAACGCGCCCGCCACGTCGCTGGCGGGGTAGAGGCGCGACGGCCGCCCGTCGCGGTTCAGGGGGTGGTGCCGGGAGGCAGGCAGAACGTCTGCGTGATGTGGCCCTTCCAGGTGACGTCGTCCGCAAAAGGCGGCTGGTCGCCGGGCAGGGCCTCGACCTCCACCGCCTTCTTCTGGAACGGATGGCCCGGGTGGGCAATGTCGACCTGGACCAGGGCGCCCTTGAGATGGCCGTCCTTCAGCGTGCCCTCGAAGTGATGCAGCAGCCATTCCGTGCGCTCCTGGCGCTTCGGGCCGGAGGACTCGAAGACCCACGCCTTTCGCGCCACCATGAAGCCAAACGAAACCGCGCTACCGTCCGCTTCGCATTGGCCGTCCTTGAGGAGGTACGCGTGGGGCGCCTGCCGCTTCGGGGACCCGCAGTCGCTGCTCTTCTCGTCCGGGACGACGACGCCCACGAGGTTCGTGCCCTGGCACCACAGCAGGGCCTTCGGAGCCGCGCCCGGCGTGGCCGAGTCGCCCGGGAGGCCGAAGGGATACGCCCCGAGCGGCTTCACGCTCGTCGTCTCGACCGCTGTCGACACTGCCGCCAGGCAGACCGTCACACCAGTCACAGCGAGCACCCGCCAAGACATCATGGATACCTCCGAAGGCTTCCGAGGACGGCCCATTCTAGCCGTGACACGTCGCCGGCGCTCGTCATTCCGGGGGCAGGCCGGGATCTTCGTGACTTGGCTCACGAATGGAGGCCCGTTACGACGCTACTTCAGCTGCTCGAGGCCCTTCTTCGCCGTCTGTGCCTGTGGCGAATCGGGCGCCAGCTCGACCACCTTCTTGAGGTCGGCCTTGGCCTCCGCCATCCGTCCGAGCGACACGTAGGCCAGCCCGCGCTGGAAGTAGCCGTCGAGGTAGGTCGGGTCGACGGCCACCGCGCGCGAGAGGTACCCGATCGCGTCCTCCGGCTTGGACTGGTTCAGGAACAGGGCGGCGATGTTGAAGTAGACGTTCGGGTCGCGCACGGCGGAGTCGTCGACTCCCTTCAGCAGCTCGCGCCCGCGGTCGAGGAGGCCGCCCTTGAGCGCCTCCTGGGCCATCAGCAGCCGCAGCGCCTGGTCCGTGGGCTCGGCGTCCAGCAGGAACTGCAGGTGCTCGAGCTCCTTGGTCGCGTTGCCTTCCTGGCTGTAGCAGCGCGCGATCTGCTCGTGGAGGGTCTTGGCGAGGTCGGGGCGCAGGACGAGGAGCTTCTCGTACTCCACGCGCGCCTCCGCGAAGCGTCCCGCCTTGTAGGCCTCGTCGCCCTTGCGCACGGCTTCGAGCACCTCCAGCGGAGGGCCGGCGGGAGCGGCGCGCTCGACCTTGACCTCGATCGGCGGCACCCGCTCGCTCTCGGCGCCGAGGTTGGCGGAGACGCGCTTGGTCACGAAGCCGGCGGCCTCGATGTCGATGTCCCAGCGCCCGGAGGCGATGCCGCCGACGGCCCAGCGGCCCTTCTTGTCCGTCTTCAGCGTGGTGCCCCCGCCGCCGCGCGCGGGGAGGGCGAGCTTGACCGAGGCGTCGGCCACCGGCTTGCCGTCGGGATCGAGCACGCGGCCCTCGAGCCGGCCGACGCCCCTCCAGTCCTGGGCCGAGACGAAGGCAGGTGCGGCGAGCGCGACCGCGGCCGCGACGACGAGCGCCTGTGTCTTCATGGGGGACCTCACCGCGCGAAGTATAGCCTCGCCCCGATCACGGAGCCGGCGTGGCCGGGCGCGCGACGAGAGTGACCGTCCGCGCGCGCAGGCACCGCGAGCCGGCTCCGCAGGCCTGGAGCCGCCCTATGACTTCGACCCAGCGCGTGGTGTCGCCCTTGTAGGCCGGATCGAGGCGCCAGCCCTTGCCCTTGGGCTCCTTGCCCACGACCCAGACCGCGGTCCCCTCCTCCTCGACGACCCAGGCCGAGGCCTCGGGAGCGGGACCGATGGTGCCGCAGAGCCGGGCCCCGCAGAACCGTCCCACGACCTTCACGTCCTTGTCGGGGAGGGTCTCGCCGGAGAGGACGTCGGCCAGGGCCGAGCGCTCCACGTCGCGCTTGCGCCCCGTGAGCGGGCCGTTGTCGGAGATGGACCAGGCCGTGATCGACCATTTCGGCCACCCCGCGCGGTCGCCGACGAGGTCGGGCGTGATCGGCAGCTCGGGGTCGAGGCAGTAGCTCTCGGGCACCGGACGCATGTTGGGCCCGGGGCAGGTGTCCTGCTTCGTCACGAGCTCGCGCACGAGGCCGACGATCCGGACCTCCCGCCCGATCAGGTCGTGCATGGCTCCGCCGAGCTCGCCGACCGTCATCAGGACGACGGTGCCGGTGCGGTCGTGGAACTGGTAATACTGCCCCTGGAGGTCGAGCGGCATGATCTCGCCGCGCACGATGACCGGACGGCGCTGGTAGCTCCCGAACATGATCTCCGACACCTCGACGGGCTGCGGCGGCCCGTAGTGCCCGAAGGTCGGGGCCTGGCCCGGCGGCAGGACGGGCGGAGTGTCCTGGGCGGCGGCGAGGCCGAGCAAGGCAAGAGTCACGGCGAGACGCATGAGCCAGCAAAACAAAAAGGCCCCAGGGCCGTCAAGCCCCGGGGCCTACGCGAGAAAGGGAAACGGCTAGAAGCTCATGCGGACGCCCAGCCGCAGGATGCGAGGCGACAGGTTGTCGGTGAGCGAATGGAACGCCGTGGACCCGACGTTCCGCTGACGGTTGAGCTCGGTGTTGCTGTTGAACACGTTGAACAGGTCGGCGGTGAAGATCATGCTGCCCCGGCTCCCGAAGCGGAAATTCTTGGCCAGGCGCAGGTCGAGGTCCCACAGGTCCTTGAACCGCATGTCGTCGATCGTCGGGCTCACGAGCACCCGCTGCGTCCCGTCGAGGCCGAGGGCCTGGTTGAAGTAGACGGGGTAGGGCGTGCCCTGCTTGCCGAACAGGTTGCCCGCGATCTCCATGTTCCAGGGGAGCTGGTAGAGGGCGTACGTGTTGATGGCCCACTTGGCGTTGATGAAGATGTCGCCGGAGCCGCTGCCCGCGCTGCGCGGCGCCACCTGCCCGCCAGAAACGAGGGCGTCGGTGTCGAGGCGGGTCGGGTTGAAGGGCACGTTGAACAGGACCACCGAGCCCGTCGAGTACGGCGTGCTCTTCCAGCTCTCGGTGTGGTCGTTGTACGAGCCCGCGAACCGCGCCATCCACTTGTTGGAGAGGCGCTTGGTCATGGAGAGCTCGACGCCGTTGAACGTCTGGCGGTAGTCGTCGCTGTTGGTCTCGAAGCGGCCGCTGTTGCCCGCGCTGACCTTGGCCGCGATCGGGTTGTAGGTCTGCACGCTGTAGGACGGGCCGCCCGGAATCGTGCCGGTGAGGAGGACGCCCGGCGTGTAGTCGGCGGCGGTCATGCCGTTGCGGGGGGCGGTGAGGAACCGCGAGAACTTGCGGTAGGTGTAGGTCATCGACACCGCGAAGTTCGGGAACAGCTCGCGGTCCAGGCCAAACACGCCTTCGTTGGTCTGGGGCGCCTTGAGGTTGGGATCGATGATGTTGGGGGAGATGGCCGCGGTCGGCGCCGCCGGGTTGAAGCCGCCGGCCACGGCGAGGGGCGCGCCTGACGTGTTCACCTCGCCCGGCTGGGCCAGGTGGTCGCCGTTGAGGTCGGTCCAGGGGTACTCGGCATATCCGGCGTTCGCCGTCGGGTTGGCGTAGCCCACCGTGCCCGTGTCGAGCTGGGTGACGTAGTGGGCGTAGGAGGCGCGCAGGAGCGTCTTGCGGGACTTGTCCAGCGCATAGGTGAGGCCGACGCGAGGGGACAGGTCGTTCCAGGTGAACGGCGAGTCGTAGCCGGCGAACGAGATGCCGGGCACGAGATTCGGAAAGGCGCCGTTGGACTGCGTCTCCGTCGCCGCCGCGCGGCCGTTCTGGTGGTCCCAGCGCACGCCCACGTTCAGGGTCATCCGGTCCTTGGTGAACGTGTCGCCGAAGTAGGCGCTCGTGTAGTACGTCCGGTTGACACCCTTGCCTTCGCGATAGACCCGCACGCGCTGGTTGGACGCGGAGTTGTCGAAGGAGACCACCATGTCACCGGGCCAGAGGGTGCCGGTCAGGGCCTCCGTCCAACGGTAGCCGCCGCCGAACTTCAGCTCGTGGCTTCCGCCCATCGCGTTGAAGAAGTAGTTGGCGTCGGCGTTGGCGATGTACTGCGGCCGCACGTTGAGGGAGAGCTGCGTCGATCCGAAGGTCTGACCCAGCCGGGCCGACATGCCGGCCTGCGCGTCCAGTCCGCCCCGGGGGAAGAGCTGGAAGCCGGTGCCGTAGTAGGCGACCTTCGTGCTCAGGAAGAAGTTCGGGTTGAAGATGTGGTTGTCCTCGAGCTTCCAGAGGCCGTGCGGCCGGCTCTCCGGGAAGGCGTCGCTCTGGTTCCAGGTCGCGGTGTCCGGCTCGACCTGCTGGTTGCCGGGAGCGCGGCCGAACTTCTGCTTGTCGCCCAGGAACCAGTAGCCGCTGATCATGTCGCTCTTGGTGGCCTGCCAGTTGACCTTGACGTTATTGTCCTTGAGCAGGGTCTTGTCGACCAGGTGGCCCGAGGAGCGGACGAGCCGGATGTCCTGCTTGCCCCAGGAGCCCCAGAACCAGAGCTTGTCCTTGACGATCGGGCCACCCAGGTCGAAGCCGTAGTCGGCGACCTGCTTGTTGTGGTTGGCGGTGTCCGAAGTGATGCCGGTGGCGGCCAGCTCGTCCGGCACGTTGCTGGAGGCCAGGTCCTCGTGCGTGAAGTAGCCGTGGACGTTGCCGTGGAACTGGTTGGTGCCGCGCTTGGTCACGAAGTTGATCCCCACGCCGCCGGTCGGCTGCTTGATGTCGTTGCCGCTGGTGGCGATCTGGATCTCCTGGAACGCGTCGTAGTCGAAGTAGGTGGGGGAGGCGCCGATGGCCGCCATGTCGGTGACGGTCACGCCGTCCATGGCCCACACGCCGTCGGCCCCGGCCGCGCCCTTGGCGCGGTAGTTCGACTGCTGGCCGCTCTCGTTGCCCGCGATGTTCACGCGGTCCATGACCACGCCTGGCACCGTGCGCAGGAGGGCCCAGGGGTCGCGGGAGTTCGGGACCTTGGAGAGCTCGTCCTGCGTGAACACGGTGGCGGTCCCGGTCTTCTTGCTGTCGATGACCGGCGTCTCCGCGGTGACCGTGATCGTCTCCTCGACGGAGGCCACCTTCATCGTGAAGCCCAGGTCCACGCTGGTCCCGGTGCTCACGGCGACGTTGTCGCGGTTCACCGTCGAGAAGCCGGTGAGGCTCGCCGTGACCTTGTAGCTGCCGGGGGACAGGTTCAGGACGCGGAACCGGCCGTCCGAGCCGGTGGTGGTGGTGGTGGTGCCGTTGGCGCCCTTGATCAGGACGGCGGCCCCGGGCAGCGGCGCGCCGGACTCGTCACTGACCAATCCGTAGATGTTGCCCGTGGCGAGCTGGGCCTGGACGGGGAGAGCCACCGCCAGGAGCACCGCGAGGACGAGCAGAGTTCTCTTCATATCCGCTTGGACCTCCTGCGAGAAGCCAGTCTGGTTCATTTTTCAGGACGGAAAGAGTCTGCTCGCAACTCGCAAGACTCAGGCCACACCGATTTCTGGGCCCTTTGGTCGGCGTAAATGATTGATAGCGTTGATTAGTTTTGTCTGAGCGCTATCGGATTTCGGCCTTCACTTCAGTCCATGCAAATGGACAGCACGGCGCCAAATCCAACATGTTGGATCCGGCCAGGCTGGAGATCTCCTTTCCAGATCGCGCTTTACTGCCTCGTCGAGGACCCACTACACTCAGGTCTTCCGAGGTCGGAATCATGCGGACGCTGGTTGCCGTCGCCGTTCTCGCCGCGACGGCATCCGCGCTTGCCGCGACGCCACCGGCGCCTCCGGAGTTCAGCGCCGCGATCACGGTCGTCACGGTGCCCGTGTTCGTCACCGACCGGCAGGGCCGGGCCGTCACCGGGCTCGGCGCCGACGACTTCGAGGTCACCGACGACGGCCGGCCGGTGAAGCTGGTGGGCTTGCGCGAGATCGACGCGGCCGAGCTCCTGCCCGAGCAGACCCGCGACTCGCCCGCCGCCCGCCGCCAGTTCCTGCTCCTGTTCGACCTCTCGTTCTCGAGCGTCAACGGCCTCGTGCGCTCGCGGAAGGCCGCCATCGAGTTCATCGCCTCCCTCGCTCCCTCCGACCTCGCCTCCGTCGCCACCTTCTCCGCCAACCACGGCGTGCGGCTCCTCCTGGCCTTCACCTCGGACCAGGCGCAGCTCCGGCGCGCCGTGGAGACCCTCGGCGTCCTCCAGCTCGACCGGCGCGCGGACCCGCTCGGCCTCGCCTACGACCTGCGCGAGGTGGGCGCGGCCATGCCGGACACCGTGGCCGAAGAGACCGGCAACGCGGTGGCGGACGCCATGCGCGCGGTGCAGATCCGCTTCGAGCGGACGCAGCAGGCCGTGTACCGCCAGCGCGTGCTCGCCCTGTTCGACGGCCTCGGCCAGCTCGCCAGCGCGCTCCAGGCCGTGCAGGGCCGCAAGCAGGTCGTGTTCCTCTCCACCGGCTTCGAGGAGTCCGCCCTCGGCGCGCAGAACACGGCCCAGGCCCTCCAGGACTCCGACGCGGTCGTGCGCGGCCGGCTGTGGGAGGTGCAGAGCGAGAACCGGTTCGGCGACACCGGGCTGCGCGAGGAGATGACGCGCACGCTCCGCGCCTTCTCCGCCTCCGACGCGGTGGTGCACGCGGTCGACCTCTCGGGCCTCTCCGCCCGCGGCGACGCCTCCCAGGGCCCGGGCGAGCCCATCCGTCACTCCGGCCAGGAGTCGCTGGCCGAGATTGCGAACCTCTCCGGCGGCCGGCTGTTCAAGGACACGAACGACCTCGGGGTGGCCCTGCGCGAGATCGCGGAGATGAGCCGGCGCTACTACCTGGTGGCCTTCGAGCCCGCGGCCACTCGCGGGGAGGGCAAGTTCCACAAGCTGCGCGTGAGGGCGAAGATGCGCGACGTCTCCGTGTCCCATCGCGCCGGCTACTTCGAGCGGGGGGCCGAGCACGACCGCACCGCGCTCGGCCGCCGCTTCGAGGCGGCGGAGGTCGTGGCCAAGGGCATGGCGGAGTCGGAGCTGCCCGTGCGCGTGCTCGCCCTCCCCTACAAGACGGAGGCGGGAACGGCCGTGCTCCCGTTCGTGGTGGAGGTGGACCCGCGGGCGCTGCTCGGCGCCACCACGATCGGCCTCGAGCTCTACGCCTACGCGCTCGACGAGAAGGGGGCGGTCGAGGACTTCGTGGCCGTGGCCTCCAATCTCGATCCCGCCCGCGTGGGCGACAAGCTGCGCGGCCGCGGCCTCCAGTGCCGCGGCTCCTTCGTCCTGCCCTCGGGCCGCCATTCGCTGCGCGTCCTCGTCCGCGAGGCCACCACCGGCCGGATGGGCTCGTCCTGGCTCGACCTGACCCTGCCCGGCTTCGACGCCCCCGAGGTGATGCTGTTCCCGCCCCTGTTCATGGACGACCCCGCCCAGTGGGTCGTCATCGACGCCCCGCCGCGGGCGGGCTCGCCGTCGTCGCCCTCGCCCTTCCACGTGGGCGACGACCCGTTCACGCCCCGCGTGCGCCCGTCCATGGCCAACGGCCGCACCGAGCGCGTGTGCCTGCTCGTCTACGACGGTGGGCGTTCCTACGACCCCGGCGCCTCCTTCGAGATCAAGCCCCAGCTCGTGTCCGCCGACGGCGCGCCCGTCCGCATCGGACGCGTGGAGGTGGCGCGGTCGGTGGCGGGCACGGACGGCTTCCGCCGCTTCGTCCTCAACCTCACGCCGGCCGACCTCGCCGCCGGGAGCTACACGCTGCGCGTCCGCCTGCGCGACCCGGCCTCGGGACGGATCAGCGAAGCCTTCCAGGCCGTCCGCGTCGAGTAGACTCGGGCGGTGATCGTCCTCCGTGCCGGATGGGTGGCGCCGGTGGACCGCCCGCCCCTGCGCGAGGCGGCGGTGGCCGTGCGCGACGGGCGCGTGGAGTGGGTGGGACCCGCCGCCCAGGCCCCCGCGGGCGAGGCGCGTGACCTCGGTCCGGGCGTGCTCGTGCCGGGGCTGGTCAACGCGCATTGCCACCTCGAGCTGTCGCACCTGGCCGGCCGGATCCCGCCCGGGGGCGGGTTCGTGGACTGGGTCGAGCGCGTCGTGGCCGCGCGGGGCGAGGACGCGCCCGAGACCGTGCGCACACGCGCGGCCGCCGGCATCGAGGAGCTGGAGCGCACGGGGACGGCGGGCGTGGGCGACGTCTCGAACGCGCTCCCGCACCTGGACCTCCTGGCGCGCTCCTCCCTCCGCGCCCGGGTCTTCTTCGAGCTGATCGGCTGGGACCCGGAGACGGCGCCGCGCGTGGTCGAGCGCGCGCAGGCGAGGCTTTCGGAGCTGGAGACGGACGGCGTGGCGGTGTCGCTGGCCGCCCACGCCCCCTTCTCGGTCTCGCCCGCCCTCCTCGACGCGATGGGGCGCGCGGGAGGCGTCTCCGCCATCCATCTCGCGGAGTCCCTTCACGAGCGGCGGTTCTTCGAGGGAGGCGACGCGGAGTGGAGCGCGTTCCTCGGCCGCCGTGGGCTCGGCCACGTGCGGTTCGAGCCGCCCGGGATCAGCCCCGTCCGTTACCTGGACGGTCTGGGCATCCTGAGGCCGGGGCTCGTCGCCGCCCACGGCGTCCAGGTGGACGCGGGCGACCGCGCCCTCCTGGCCGCGCGCCACGTCTCCGTCGTCCTGTGCCCGCGCAGCAACCTCGCCCTCGGCGTCGGCCTCGCTCCCGTCCCCGAGCTGCGCGAGGCCGGCGTGCGCCTGTGCGTGGGCACGGACAGCCTGGCCAGCGCCCCCAGCCTCGACCTCTGGGAGGACGTGCGCGCGCTGCGGCGCGCGTTCCCGCGCCTGGAGCCGGAGTGGCTCCTGCGGGTCGCCACCCGCCACGGGGCGGAAGCGCTCGGCTTCGACGACCTGGGCTGGATCGGCGCCGGGTCCCGAGCCGCCTTCGCCTTCGCGGAGGGCCCGCGCGCCCTGTCCGATCCCTTCGGCTTCCTGTTCTCCGGCGAGGCGCGCCTCCGCGGGGTCCGCGCATGAAGTCGCTCGTCTCCCGCGCGCTCGTCTACGGCCGGATGATCAGGTTCTCGCACTCGGTCTTCGCGCTCCCGTTCGCGCTCGCCTCCGCCGCCATCGCCGCCGGCGGGCGCGTCCCCTGGCGCGAGCTGCCGTGGATCGTGGTGGCGATGGTGGGGGCGCGGAGCGCGGCCATGGGGTTCAACCGGCTCGCCGACCACGCCCTCGACTCCCGGAACCCGCGCACGGCCGGACGCGAGCTGCCGCGCGGGCTGCTCTCCCGCGGCGAGGTCTGGCTCTTCGTCCTTCTCTCCGCGGCCGCCCTCGTGGGCGCCGCCGCCATGCTCAACCCGCGGTGCCTCGCCCTCTCGCCCGTGGCCCTGCTCGTCGTGCTCGGCTACTCGTACACCAAGCGCTTCACCTCGCTCTCGCACGTCGTCCTCGGCCTCGCCCTCGCGATCGCGCCGGTCGGGGCCTGGCTGGCCGTGCGCGGCGGGTTCGCCTGGGCCCCGGTCGTGCTCGGCCTGGCCGTGCTCTTCTGGGTGGCCGGGTTCGACACCATCTACGCCTGCCAGGACGTCGATTTCGACCGCCGTGAAGGCCTGCGCTCGCTGCCCGCGCGGCTCGGGCCGGGGCCGGCCCTCGTGATCGCCCGCGCCCTGCACGCGGCGGCGGTGGCGCTCCTCTTCTCGCTCTACGCGCTGGTCCCGCTGCACCCGGTGTACCTCCTCGGCGTGGCCGCGGTGGCCGCCCTCCTCGTGTACGAGCACTCGCTCGTCTCCGCCTTCGACCTCTCCCGCGTCGACGCCGCCTTCTTCGCCGTCAACGGCTGGATCAGCGTCGGCTACCTCGCGTTCACCGTCCTCGCCCTGAGGCTGTCCTGAGGCGGCGGCGAGACAGGGGGGCGCGCACGCCTTAGAATGGCGCGGCTCCGCGCGCCGCCGCTGCCGCGCGCCGGGCGGCATGACCACGGTGGCCCCCCCGGTCGGACGGTCGGACCCCACCCCCACCCCCGGGGCACCGGAGACGACCGCCGTACGGTCCATGTTCGACCGCATCGCGCCGCGCTACGACCTCCTCAACCGGGTCCTCTCCGCCGGCATCGACGTCCGTTGGAGGCGCCGCGCGGTGGACGCGCTGCCCCCGGGCGGGCGGGCCCGCGTGCTCGACCTCTGCACGGGCACCGCCGACCTCCTCATCGAGGCGCTCGGACGGGACCAGACCCGGCGCGGCCTCGGGGTCGACCTCTCACTCCCGATGCTGGCGCGGGCGGCGGGCAAGCTGGCCCGCGGAGGGATGGCGGCGCGGGCGGCCCTCCTGGCCGGTGACGTGCAGCGTCTGCCCGTGCGCTCGGAGGCCTTCGACGGTGCCTTGATCGCGTTCGGGATCCGCAACGTGGGGGATCCCGCGGGCGCGCTGGCCGAGGTCCGCCGCGTGCTGCGGCCCGGCGGGCGCCTGGTCGTCCTCGAGTTCTCCACTCCCCGCGGGCTCATCGGCGTCCTCTACCGCGCGTACTCGCGCCACCTGCTCCCGCGGATCGGGGCCTGGATCAGCGGCGACCGCGACGCCTACGTCTACCTGCCGGCGTCCGTGGCGCGCTTCGCCCCGCCCGCCGAGTTCGGCGCGCTCATGGAGAGGGCCGGCTTCACCGCGGTGACATGGCAGCCGCTCACGGGCGGGATCGCGCACGTCTATCGGGGGGACCGCGCGTGACGCCGCTGGCCTCCGCCCTGCAGAAGGCCGCGCCGCGCCTCCAGGCCCACCGGGCGGTCATCCTGGAGGCCTGGCTGCGCGTGCTGGGAGAGGCGGCCAGCCCCGCCGGAGGCGACCTGCGGGAGTCGTGCACGCAAGAGCTCGACTCCGTCCTCGAGCGCCTGGCCCGGGGTGAGGCGGAGGAGATGCTGGAGGAGGAGGCTCGCGAGGGGGCGCGCCGCGCCCGGTCGGGGACGAGCCTCCAGTGGCGTGCCCAGGCCCTCTCCCATCTCGACCTCAGCTGCCTGGCCGCGCTCTCCGCCGCCGGCACGGAGCCGGACGGAGGCGGCGAAGCCGCGCTCGCCGTGGCCGAGATGGCCGGACGGCGGCTGCAGGCCCTGCTGCGGGCCAGCGAGGAGGAGAAACATCGCCGCCTCCAGGAGACCCAGGACCAGGGGGCGCAGGCGGTGGAGAAGGCGCGCGAGTTGGAGCGCGCGAACGAGGCCCTGCGCCGGTCCGAGCAGAAGAGCCAGC
Organism: Vicinamibacteria bacterium; assembly: GCA_041481445.1. Lineage (GTDB taxonomy): Bacteria > Acidobacteriota > Vicinamibacteria > Fen-336 > Fen-336 > AA29. Next base: position 12,862 of record JBGPBV010000020.1, on the reverse strand, counting down.
ACCGCGCGGAGCAGATCGCGCTCCTGAGCTCGGTCGCGCACCGCATCGCCTCCATCCTGGATCCCGAGCGCCTCATGCAGGAGGCGGCGGAGGTGATCCAGGCCCGCATGAACCACACGTACGTGGCGGTGGTCGTGCTCGACGACGAGGGCGTGCTCGTGGGCCGGTGGGCGGGCCGGCCCGGCGTCGGGCGCCGCAGCGCGGGACGGGCCCAGGGTCCGGCGGGGGGCGTGATCGGCCGCGCGCTGCGCAAGCGCGCTCCCCAGGTGGTGGCCGACGTCTCGCGCGATCCCGACTATCATCCCGACGTTCCGGGGACGCATTCCGAGATGGTGATCCCGCTGCTCGACGGTGGCGAGGTGGTGGGCGCGATCGACTTCCAGACCGAGCGCGCCGGGGCGTTCGACCTCGACGCGGTGGCGGTGGGGGAGACGATCGCCGAGTTCCTGGTGGTGGCCCTGCGCAACGCGCGGCTCTTCGCGGAGAGCCGGCGGGGCCAGGCCTGAGGGGGGAGAATGCTCGTGGTCGGCGCGGTCATGCTGGCGCTGGCGATGCAGGCGGCGGGGTCGTCCGCGGCCACCGTGAAGGAGACGGCGTACGCGCGGGTGGGGCTCGCGCAGTCGATCGCCCGCGATCCCGCCATCCACCGCGCGGTGGCCGCGAGCAACGCCCTTACCGAGACGCCGGACGACATCCGCAAGAAGGACGCCGCCTGGATCGCGAACAAGCGCGACCCCCGGCGGCAGGTGATCGTCAAGGCGCCCTGCTCCGACCGCGTGCGCGACCTGGTGAAGGCGGATCCCGTCGTGGTCGAGGCCTTCGTCATGAACGACCGGGGGACGCTGGTGTGCAGCATCGCGGAGACCTCCGACTACTGGCAGGGCGACGAGGCGAAGTGGCAGCGGACCTATCTCGAGGGGCGGGAGGCGTTCGTGGAAGAGCCCGCCTTCGACGCCAGCAGCGGCACCTACGCCATCCAGGTCAGCGTGCCCGTCTCGTCGGAGGCGAACAAGCGGATCGGGGCGGTGACGCTGACCCTGAAGCTGCGTCGCGACACCGCCAACCACTGACGCCGCCGGCGCGCGTACGAGGCGCGTGTCGCCGTCATCGCCGACGCGCGGCTGGGCGCCGCGCGGCCCTAGAGCCTCAGACGATCGTGCGGCCGAGCACCGCGGCCAGGTGCGCGGCCAGGCGCTCCTCGACTTCCGCCAAAGGCACCGCGCGCCCCAGCCGCCGCTCCAGGCTGGTGACGCCGCGCCCGCGGATGCCGCAGGGCACGATGAGCCCGAAGGGCGCGAGGTCGGTCGTCACGTTGAGCGCGAAGCCGTGCGAGGTCACCCAGCGCGCGATGCGCACGCCGATGGCGCCGATCTTCTCGTCCGCCACCCAGGCCCCCGTCATCCCGGCCACGCGGGAGGCCTCGAGGCCGTAGTCGGCGCAGGTCCGGATCATCACCTCCTCGAGGTCGCGCACGTAGCGGTGGACGTCGCAGCGGTCGGGGGCGAGGTCCAGGATGGGATAGCCGACCACCTGCCCCGGGCCGTGGTAGGTGACGTCCCCGCCCCGGCCGGTCTCGAACACCTCGAACCCGCGCGCGGCCAGGGCCTCCGCGGACAGGAGGACGTTCTCCGCGCGCGCGTTGCGCCCCAGCGTGAACACCGGGTCGTGCTCGAGGAGGAGGAGGGTGTCGGGGAGGCGGCCCTGCTGCCGGTCGGACACCAGCCGTGCCTGCATCTCCAGCCCCTGGCCGTAGGGCACGCGGCCGAGGTGGCGGACCTCCAGGGGTCGCGGCGCGGACGGGGACGCCTCGGGTCCCGCGGCTTCGACTAGAGCGCCGATTCGTCGAACTCCTGGAGGCCCTTCTTGAGGTGCGCCATGAAGCGGTCGGCGTCGGCGCCGTCGACGATCCGGTGGTCGAAGCTGAGCGCGAAGTAGCACATGGTCCGGATGGCGATCGCATCGTCGCGCACGATCGGCCGCTTCTCGATCGTCCCCACCCCGAGGATCCCCACCTGGGGCTGGTTGATGATGGGCGTGCCGAAGAGGCTCCCGAACACGCCGGGGTTGGTGATCGTGAACGTGCCGCCCTGGATCTCGTCGATCTTGAGCTTCTTGCCGCGCGCGCGCTCGGCCAGGTCGCCGATGGCGCGGGCCAGGCCGAGCACGTTCTTCTCGTCCGCGTTGCGCAGCACGGGCACGATCAGGCCCCAGTCCAGCGCCACCGCCATCCCGATGTTGAGGTCCTTCTTGTAGACGATGTTGTCCCCGTCCACCGCCGCGTTGAGGATCGGGAAGGCCTTCAAGGCGTCGACGGTGGCCTTCACGATGAACGGCATGTAGGTGAGCTTGATCCCGGCGCGCTCCTGGTAGCCCGGCCGGTACTTGTCGCGGAGCTGCGCCACCCGCGTCATGTCGACGTGGGAGACGGTGGTGACGTGCGCGGAGATGCGCTTCGACATCACCATGTGCTCGGCCGTCTTCTTGCGGATGGGCGTCATCCGCACGCTCTCGACCCGCTCGGCGGAGAGGAAGGGCGGGACGAACGGCGCCGCCGGCGGGGCGGCTTCCCGTCCAGGAGCCGAGGGGGCGGGAGCGACCGGGGCCGCGGGCACCGCCAGCGCAGGCAAGATGAGTGTCGGCGGCGCGGCGGCGGCCACCGGCGGAGCGGGCGGAGCCGAGGGCGGAACCAGAGGCGCGGACGGCACCCACGGAACGGACGGGGCAAACGGAGTCCGTATCGTCGATGCGGGCGGCGCTGCCGGCGGAGCCGAGGGCGCCGGTCGCAGGGTCGCCGCGGAAGCCGACGGTGGGCTCACCGGGCCTGATCTCGGCGGGCCCGCCGCGCCCGGCGGCACCGAGATCGAGGGTGCCGTCGGTGCCTGAGCGGGGCTCGTGAACGGCGTCGGCGCAGGCGCGCTCGCCGCCGGGGCGGGCGCCGGAACGGAAGGCGCGCTGGCCGGAGGTACGTTCGGCGCCGCCGTGCTGGCGGGCGGTGCACTCACGGACGGCGCCGCCACGGGAGCGCTCGGGGCCGGCGCGGGCGCGGGTGCCGGTGTCGGCGCCGGCGGCACGGGCACCGGCGGATAGGGCGGCGTGGCCGTCGGGGCGGCGGTGGCCGGGGGCGCGGGAGGTGCAGGCGCCGGCGATGGCGCCGGTGCCGGAGTCACGAGCGGTCCCATGGTCGGCGGCAGGGTCAAGGGAGAGGCCAGCGGCGTCGCCGGAGGTGGCGGCGCCGGCGGCGGCGCGGGCGCGCCCGATACCGGCCGCCCCTCCACGTAGTCGAGGATGTCCTGCTTGGTGACGCGTCCGGCGATGCCAGTGCCGGACACCTGCCGGATATCGACGTTGTGCTCGGCCGCGATCTTGCGCACCACCGGTGAGGATCGCGTCTGCCGCAGCTCCTCCGCCGTCATGTCGGCCCGCGCCCTCTCCGGAGCGGGCGCGGGGGCCGGGGCCGCGGCGGGTGGGGCGGCTGCGGGAGGCTGTAGCGCGGCGATCGGCGCCGTCATGGAGAACGACGAAGGCGGCGGCAACGGGCTCGAGGCCGGGCCCGCGGGAGGAGGGCTCGGCCAGGGACTGGGCGGACTCGCCGGACTGGACGCGCTGGACGGCGGGGCGGCCGGCGGCGGAGCCGGCGTAGACGACGGCGTGGAGGCCGGCGCGGCCGGTGCGGACGCGGCGGGCCGGGACGCCGAGGAATCGGCACCCGTGCCCGGCGCGCTCGGCGGCGGGGCGGCGGCGGCGGGCGGCGGCGCGCTCAGGGCAGGGAATACGGTGGTGGCGCCCGGGGTCACGGTCACGGCCGCGGCCTCGCCCTCGCTGATGATCGCGACCACGGTGTTGATGGGCACCGTGGACCCCGGCTCCACCCGGATCTCCTTCAGCACCCCGGCGGCGGGGGCGGGGATCTCCGCGTCGACCTTGTCCGTCGAGATCTCGAAGAGCGGCTCGTCGCGCTGCACGCGATCGCCGACCTTCTTCATCCACTTGGTGATGGTGCCTTCGGCGATCGATTCCCCCATCTGGGGCATGATGACGTCAGTCATTTTCTTTCCTAGGCATCGATCGCGTGGCCGTAGACCGCCTCCGCCGCCTGCATGAGCGCCTCGGGCAGGGTCGGGTGCGGGTGGATGGTGCGCATGAGCTCCTCGGTCGTGGACTCGAGCCGGAGGGCCACGCAGGCTTCCGAGATGAGGTCGGTGACGTGCGGGCCGACCATGTGGATGCCCAGGACCTCGTCGTACTTCGCGTCGGACACGATCTTCACGAGGCCGAAGTCCTGGCCGATGATGCGCGGCTTGGCGAGGTTGCCGAAGTTGAAGCGGCCGACCTTGACGTCGCGGCCGCGCTTCTTCGCCTCCGCCTCGGTCAGGCCCACGCTGGCGACCTCGGGCATGCAGTAGGTCGCGGCGGGCACGTGGTCGTAGTTCACGGCCTCCACGTCCTTGCCGGCCAGCCTCTCCGCCACCCCGATCCCCTCCGCGGAGGCCAGGTGCGCGAGCTGCGGGTGGGGCCCGCCGTTCACGGTCACGACGTCGCCGATGGCGTAGATGCCCGGCTCGTCGGTGGCCATCAGCTCGTTCGTCTTGATGTAGCCGCGGTCGAGCTGGACCTTCGTGGACTCGAGCCCGAGCCCGTCGGTCACCGGGCCGCGGCCGACGGCCACGAGCAGCACGTCCGCGGTCACGCTCTTGGCCTGCCCGTCCGCGGACCGGAAGGCCACCTCGACCCCTTGCGTGGTCTTGAGCGCGCCCTCCGTCTTGGCCCCGGTGTGGATCGTCATCTGCTTGCCGAGGAGCTTGCCCGCCTCGTTCGAGATCTCCTCGTCCTCCAGGGGCAGGATCCGCGGCAGCAGCTCGATCACCGTGACCGCGGAGCCGAACCGGGCGAACAGCGACGCGAACTCCATCCCCACCGCGCCCGCCCCGATCACCACCAGGGACCGCGGGACGGCCGGGATCTGCAGGATCTCGTCGGAGGAGATGATCGTGCGGCCGTCGATGGCCAGGCCGGGCAGGCTGCGGGGCCGCGAGCCGGTGGCCAGGATGACGTTCCTGGTCTTGATCGGCGTGTCGCCGCTCTCGTTCCTCACGACGACCCGTCCCGCGCCGTCGAGGCGGGCCTGGCCCTTGAAGAGGGTGATCTTGTTCTTCTTGAAGAGATAGCTCTCGATGCCCTTGCTCAGGCGGTTGACGATCCGGGTCTTGCGGCTCATCACCGCGTTGAAGTCGAGGGTCACGCCCTCGGCCGTGATCCCGTACTCCTTGGCCCGCTTGAACTCCTCGTACAGGTCGGCGGTGTGGAGGAGGGCCTTGGTCGGGATGCAGCCGCGCAGGAGGCAGGTCCCTCCGAGGCCGGCGGGATCGCGCTCGATGCAGGCGGTGCGCAGCCCCATCTGGGCGGCGCGGATGGCCGCCACGTAGCCGCCGGGACCGCTGCCGATCACCGTGACGTCGAATTCCCCGTTGGACAAGGCTTTCCCTCCTGCTCTCGGATCGGTCGCGCGTCCCGGACGCCACGCTATCAAAGACCGCCGGGGGAGACAAGGTGGCTCGGGTCATGGGACAGGGCGCCGCCATCCTGATCTGATAAGATGAGCGGCTATCCATGAGGGCAAGCTTCACGCCGTGACGACACCGGTCGTCCTCATCCTCGCCATCTTCTTGTGCCTGCTGGGGAACGGCTTCTTCTCCGGGAGCGAGATCGCCGTCCTTTCGATGCGGCGGAGCCGCGTCGAGCAGCTCATCGCGGAGGGCAGCCGGGGCGCCCGCTGGGTCAAGCGCCTCCAGGACAACATGGACCGCTTCCTGGCCACGGTCCAGATCGGGGTCACGCTGTGCGGGACCCTGGCCGGGGTCATCGGTGGCTACCTGGCCAGCCGTTACCTGGAGCCGTTCATCCACCAGTCCGTGCTCGGGAACTGGATCCCGGCCCCCATCGAGGCCACGTTCATCATCGGGATCGCCATCGTCTACGTCGAGCTGATCCTGGGCGAGCTGGTGCCGAAGGCCCTGGCCCTCCGGTTCACGGACACGGTCGCGGTGATCGTGGCCTGGCCGCTGGACATGCTGGCCCGGTTCTCGCGGGTGGTGATCGCCTTCCTGACCGCCTCCACCCGCGCCGTCCTGTACCTCTTCCGGATCCGCGACCTCGGCCACCGGACGTTCGTCTCCGAGGAGGAGATCAAGCACCTGGTCAAGGAGGGCCGCGAGCAGGGGGTCCTCGACCAGACGGAGGAGGAGCTGATCCACAGCGTGTTCGAGTTCTCGGAGACGGCGGTCAAGAAGGTGATGGTGCCCCGGCCGAAGATCTTCGCCCTCGACGTGGACACCCCGCCGGAGGAGGTGGGGCGGCTGATGGTGGAGAGCGGCTTCAGCCGCATCCCCGTCTTCGACGGCAGCCCCGACAACATGGTCGGCGTCGTCTACATCAAGGACGCGCTGCGCCTGCTCGAGAAGCACCAGCCGGTGGTGCTGCGCAAGATCCTCCATCCCGTCCACTTCGTGCCCCAGACCAAGAAGGTCGGCGAGCTGCTCAAGGAGCTGCAGAAGCGGCGCACGCACTTCGCGCTCGTCATCGACGAGCACGGTTCGCTGGTCGGCCTGGTGACCCTGGAGGACCTCCTGGAGGAGATCGTCGGGGAGATCCAGGATGAGTACGACTGGGAGGAGCGGCCGGTCGAGAAGATGCGCGACGGCTCCCTGGTCGTGGACGGCACCGTCTCCGCGGCCGACCTCCGCCAGAACTACGAGATCCCCATCCCGGAGTCGGAGGACTTCGACACCGTGGCCGGCTTCATGCTCGACTGCCTGGGCGCGGTCCCACGCGGGGGCGAGGTCGTGCAGGTCGGGGACTGGCGGCTCACCGTGGTGGACGTCGAGAAGAACCGCATCAGCAAGGTGAAGATCGACCGCGTCCCGGCCGAGGTGAAGGCCTAACGCTTCCGGCCGGCCCGTCCCTTCGCCGGCTTCTTCGCCCGGGAACGCGCCGCCGCCTTCGTCCGGCCCTTGGCCTTCGCCCGCGACGGCTTCGGCCGGGCCCGCTTCGCACCTCCGCCGCTCGGCGCCACCGTCCTGGGCCGGGCGTGCCGCGGCTGGTACACGCCGATCTTGCCGCCCCCGGGCAGCCGCAACTGCGTGAGCAGTCCCCAGCCCTGGTTCTGCACCGGCTCGCAGGTGATGCCCGACTTCCCCATGGCGGTCACGAACGCGGCGACGTCCTCGCACATCAAGTAGAGCTCGTGGACGTCGTTCTCCTCCGCGGGATGGACGGCGACCTCCGCCGGCGGCAGCCCGAAGATCAGCCAGCCCTCTCCGACGTCGACGTGCGGCAGCTTCAGCACGTCGCGCAGGAAGGCGCGGTCCGCCTCCGGGCTCGCGCTGTAGACGATCGAGTGTGCTCCGATGATCATGGCCTCACCTCAGCGTGAATGGCGCCGCACGACGAGCGCGATGGGCAGCCCGACGCACAGCATGTGGATCACGACCAGGATGGCGGTCGTGGTGTTCAGGACCAGCGGTCGCCACCCGAGGGCGGAGAGCGGCAGGACGACCAGGTTCATGACCAGGTAGACGACCACCCCGTACAGGATGCCCGCGAGCACCGGGCGGGCGAGCAGGACGGGCATCCTGCGGCTGGCCACGTAGAACACCGCCGCCGCCCCCGTCGCGATCACGAAGTGGAGGAAGAGTCCGAGGGCGGCCGTCGGGAGGCCTCCCTTCTGCGCGGCGGCGCGGCCCAGCAAGCCGCCGGCGATGCCCTTGAGCATCCGCACGGTCTGGCCGCCCAGCGCGACGGTGAGGGCGATGGCGGCGAGGATGTCGAGCACTCCCGCCACGAGCCCGGCGAGGAGGATGGCACGGCCGGCGCCGGCCTTCATCACGAGCCTCCCAGCATCTCGGCCACGATTCTATCCACGTGGATGGCGGTCGTATCCAGGAGGGGCAGAAAGGCGCTGGTCGCCTCCCGGAAGATCAGGGGCAGCTCGATCAGGTGCCGGTAGTACTCGATCGTCGACTCCGGCCCGATCCCGCCGATCAGGCCGACGGTCTTGTCCGTCGATCCGCCCGCGGTCATGTCGCCTCAGGTGATCGGGCTCGGCGACGGCACCGGCACCGGCGGCCGGATCGGCTCGATGCGCGTGGGCTCGGACGAGCGCGGCGGGGGCGTGGGGATGGGCGGGATCGGCGGCACCTCGAAGATGAGGGGCGAGGTCTCGCCGCCGACCTGGAACGACTTCAGGTCGTCCTCCGTGAACTGCGTCCGCCGGACGATGTGCGGGGTCAGGGTCATCACGATGTCCGTCTGGGACCCCTCGTCGTGGTTGCGCGCGAACAGGCGGCCCACGAAGGGGAGGCTGGCCAGGCCCGGGATGCCGGTGAGGCTGTGCTGCTCCCGGTCGCTGATCAGGCCCGCGATGATGTTGGTCTCGCCGTCCTTGAGCCGTATCTGGTTCGTGACCGTGCGGCTGTTGAAGGTGGGGAGGTTCTGGAAGAGCGGGCCCACCTGCGAGATCTCGAGCTTGAGGACGAGGGTGACCTCGCCGTCGTGGTGCACGCGCGGCGTGATGTCGATGTTGACGCCCACGTTCTTGTACTCGAAGGACGTCACCGGTTGCTGGGCCACGCCCCCGGTGGCGATGGGCGAGAACGTCGTGACCGGCACCGGGACCATGTCGCCGAAGCGGGCCTGGGCGGTCTGGCCCTCCACGGTGCGGAGCTGGGGCTGGGCCAGGATGCGCGAGGAGGTGTCGGTCTGGAGCAGGCGGTAGATCACGCCGGGCAGGGCGGTCACGATCAGGTTGGAGGCGCTGTACGGGTTGTCGTTCAGGGTCATCGGGCGCGTGCGGTCGAAGAGGCCATTGCCGGCCGAGTCGCGCACCGTCTCCGTGATCGTCCCGGAGGGGAAGATGGCGCCCGCGATCCCGCTCCCCCCCGGCGGCGAGGTGATCTCGATCCCGTACTCCTTGAGCTTGGTCCGGTTCACCTCGAGGATCTCCACCTCGACCATGACCTCCGACCGCTGCTTGTCCACGACGTCGATGATGCGCTCGGCGGCGGCCACCTTGTCCGGGGTGTCGTTGATGGTGAGGGCGTTCGCGCCCGGCAGCGGGGCCACCCGGCGCGCCCCGAGCACGATGCGCAGCAGGTCGATCGTCTCCTTGAGGTCGGCGTTGGAGAGGAAGAACGTCTTCACGACCTGCTGCTCGTAGTCGCGCCGCTTGTTGGGGGTGTCCGGCACCACCATGAGCACGTGGCTGTCCAGCACGCGGTGGAAGGTGTGCCCCACGCTGGCGATGGCGCCGATGGCCTGCTCGAACTTGACGTCCTTCAGGTCGATGGTGATGGGCTGGTCGCGGAACTCGGGGTCGAACACGAAGTTGACGCCGGCGGCCTTGCCCAGGGCCTGGTAGGTCTCGCGGAGGCTCGCGTTGCGGAAGGAGAGCCCGAGGGGCTCCTGGGCCCCGGGGCCGAGGGCGAGGCCGGGCAGGGACCGCTCACGCGCACGGTCCTTCAGGTCCTCGACGCTGGGCGCGGCCGTGCCCGCGCGCCGCTGCGCCTCCGTGGCCTCGATCTCGCGCGGCAGCGTGGAGGAGGTCGGGTTGAGGTCGAAGGCGAGCTTGAGCTCGTCGAGCGCTTCCTTGTACAGGCCGCGCGCGACCAGGCGCCGTCCCGCCGTAGTGTGCTCCTGGGAGGCGCGCAGCCGCGCCCGCTCGAGGCTCACGCGGTAATCCAGGTTGTTCGGGCTCTCCTTGAGCGCCTTCGAGTACTCGAGCACGGCCTTGTCGTAATCCTGGCGGCGCTCGGCGCCCTCGCCGGCGCGGAAGGCGGAGGAGGTCGCGCAGCCGGCGAGGAGGGCGGCCAGCCCGGCCGCGGCCATGGCGACGAGGCCGGTGGCGCGCCTCACCCGGAGATCACCTCGACCCCGCGCGGGACCTCGAAGCGGAACAGGCGATCGTCGAGGCCGACGTTCTCGCGGATGGCGTCGAACGCGAACTGGCTCCGGTTCCCCTGGGCGTCGATGACGAGGATGGACCGGATCCGGTCGCCGTCGTCCACGTCGACGTACAGCCGCTCGATCTCCGGCTCCGGCTTGCGCGGAGTCAGCCGCAGCCGCTGGAGGCCGGGGGGCGCGGTCTCGAGCGCGACCTCGAAGGTGCCGACGATGTCGGCGTGGCCGGACAGGAGCATGGCCGGAAGGTCGCGGGCGTCGGCCTGGTCGCGCCGGATGACCTGGCGGTCGGCCGGCACGTAGAAGTACGAGGTCTTGCCGTCCGACACGAACGTCTTCTTCTCGGGGTCGCGGTAGTCCCACCGCATCCGGCTGGGCGGCTTGAGCGAGAGCACGCCCCGCTCGACCACTTCGCGGCCGAGCGCGCCCGAGCGGTAGGTCTGGACGAAGTGGGCGGTCAGGTCGGAGACCCGGCGATGCCGGGCTTCCACGCGCCGGGCCAGGGTCTCGGCCGGCGCGGCCGCGGGCGGGGGAGAGGCCGCGGCCAGGCTCAGTAGCACACCCGTTAGCCCAAGAGCCAAAAGCATTTCCGAAGCCGTCGCTATGATAGCATCCCCGCCCCGATGTCCACGCCCGCGCGGGCCGCCCGCCGCCTGCCCTGGTGGGTGCCCACGGCGCTGGCCGCGCTCCTGGCGCGCGCCCTGTTCCTGTTCGCCGCCGACGAGCCGCTGCTGTATTCGCACCCGTACAACTACTTCCACGGCGCGCTGGCCATCCTCGAGCATCCGCGCCCGTGGTCGTTCGTGCTCTCGAGCGACGCCTGGCATCTCTGGCTCGGTCCGTGGACGATCGCGCCGCTGTACTACCTGTTCCTGGCCGGTCTCATGGCCGTCTTCGGGCCGCACCTGCTGGCGATCCAGGTCGCGCAGATCCTGCTCGACGTGCTCGCGGCCGTGCTGACCGCGCATCTGGGCCGCCGCGTGGCCGGGCGGTTCGGCCTGTGGGCCGGCGTCGTCTACGCGATCGACTTCCACGCGATCGAGCAGTGCACGTCCACGCTGACGGAGAACGTCTCGAACGTGCTGCTCCTGGCCGGCCTCGTCCTGCTCGTGGAGGAGGTGGAGCGACGGTCGGTCTCGGAGGCCGGTGCGTGGCGTGCCGGACGATGGATGGCCCTGGCCGGCGGATTCGTGCTCGGCCTCTCCGGGCTCGCGCGTTCGGTCGCGACCGCGTTCGTTCCCCTGGCCGCGGCCTGGCGCTGGTCGCAGGGGAGGGACCGCCTTGCCCTCGCGCGCGCGGTGCTGATCGCGGCCGGCGCGGCCGCGGCCGTCCTGCCCTGGACGATCCGCAACGCGGTCGTGACCGGCGACTTCGTCCCCGTCGAGACCAACGGCATCTACAACCTCTACGACGACAACACGCTCGTGGAAGGCGAACGACGCGCGCGCCAGGAGGCGCTGATCCGCGCGCAGCCGACCCTGGCCGAGCAACGCTCGATGGCGCTGCGCTTCGCCCTGCGCGGGATCGCGCGGGAGCCGGGCGCGCTTGCGGAGAAGGCCTGGCGCAACCTCCTGCACCTCGTCCGTCCCGACGGCCTGCAGTTGCTGTTGGTGGTCGAAGAGCCGATGCCGCTCTGGCGGCAGGCCGCGCTGATCGTCCTCGACGACGCGATCGTGCTGCCCGCCGTCGTCCTCTTCGCCGTCTTCCTCGCCGCCTCTCCCCGTTCGCCGGCGCGCGGGCTGATCGCGGCCTGGACGGCCTATTACCTCTTCATGGTCGTCGTCGTCTTCCACAACGAGATCCGCTACCGCAGCACGCTGCTGCCGCTCGCCCTGGCGGGCGCGGCGGGGGGCCTCGCGCGGCTGGCCCGGGGCGAGGGCGGGCGGCTTCGCCTGCGCGCGGGTCTCGCGGTGGGTGGTGTGCTCGTCGCGCTGGTGGTGGCACCGTACGTCCTCCCGGCGCTCCGCGCCGCGCGTGCGTGGCCGGCGCTGCATGCGATGGACGTCGCCGCGTCCTCCGGGGATCGCGCCGAAGTGGTGCGACAAGCGGAGCGGGCAGCGAGGGCGGACCCCGTGGCCTCGCGGCCCTGGCTCCGTCTGGGGGGGCTGCTCGCCCGAGCGGGCGATCCCGCGGGCGCCCTCGCCGCGTACCAGCGCGCGGCCGAGCGCAAGCCGCACGTGTGGGTCCCGACGGTGGTGGCCCCCGCCCTCCTGGCGGCGGCGGGAAGGACGGAGGAGGCCTCCCAGGCCGTGGAAACGGCGAACGCGTTCTCATGGAACGTGGACCCGTGGCTCGCGCTGGAGGCGGCCTGGCGCGAGCTGCCGGCGCCGATGACGGACGAGGTCCGGCTGGGGCGAGGCGACTACGGCGCGGCGCGCGGATTCTCGAACCCGCGCCGGGACGGCCGATGGTCGCGCCACCGGGCCTGGCTGCGCGTGCGCCCGACGACGGCGGCCCCTGCCTACGAGGCGACCCTCTGGATGGGCTCGCCCCTGCCGTCGCCGCTCGAATCTGCCGTCGTCCGCGTCCGCACGGCGGACGGCACGGAGACGTCGTTCACGGTGTCGCGCGCGATCGCGCCGTACCGGGTTCGTGCGGTTCCCGACCGCGACGGCGTCGTCCTCGTGCGCCTCGACGCCGCGACCTGGAACCGACGCGGCGAGCCGGCCGAGCAGGGCGTGAGCGTGGACCGCCTGACGGTCAGTCCCGCCGACGGATCGCGGCGCTAGGATATCGGCATGACGGGGGAGTGAATGAAGCCGCTGTGGAAGCCGCGCTCTACGGACCGTTCATCTGGATGGTGATGTCGCTGGCGGTCATTCCGCTCCTCGTCCACCGGCCCCCCACGGTCGGCGTCCGGTGGTGGGTCCAGTTCTTCGGGCACATCCCGTTCGTCGGGATTCCCATCGTG
>JBGPBV010000019.1:0-71769 GCA_041481445.1 Vicinamibacteria bacterium | reverse complement strand
CCGGCCAGGACCGGCCGGTTCTCGAGGTGGCGCGGCGCGTCCTGCGCGTGGCTTCGTCGGGCGCGCCCGGGCGGGCCCCCGTGGCCTCCACCTGGCGCTTCGGGCTCGGTCCCGTCCGGCGGGCCCCGGAAGGTGGAGCGCTACCGGCGTCGGCGTTCCCGGTGGAGGTCCCAGCGGCCCCGCCCCTGGCCGTCACCGCGCCCGTGAGGGAGATCGCCGTGGCTCCCGTCACGGCGCCTCCCGTCGTCCCTCCGGTGGCTTCGAAGCCGGAACCCGTGGTCGCCGCTCCCGTGGAGCCGCGCACCCCGCCGGATCGTGCGCCGGCCGCGCCGACGGACGAGGTCGCGGAGAGGGTCCTGGCCATCGTGGCCGAGAAGACCGGCTACCCGCCGGAGATGCTCGAGCTGGACCTCGACCTCGAGGCCGACCTGGGGGTGGACACCGTCAAGCAGGCGGAGACGTTCGCGGCGGTGCGCGAGGCCTACGCGATCCCGCGCCAGGAGAGCCTGAAGCTGCGCGACTTCCCGACCCTGCGCCACGTGGTCGGTTTCGTGCGCCAGCACCGGCCCGATCTGGCCGCCGCCGCGCCCGCCGCCGGGCCGGTTGCCGCCGAGCCTGTTGCCGCCGCGCCCGTTGCCGCCGCCGCCCCCGACGACGTCGCGCACAAGGTGATGGCGATCGTGGCCGACAAGACCGGCTATCCGCCGGAGATGCTCGAGCTGGACCTCGACCTCGAGGCCGACCTGGGGGTGGACACCGTCAAGCAGGCGGAGACCTTCGCGGCGGTGCGCGAGGCCTATGCCATCCCGCGGCAGCAGGACCTCAAGCTCCGCGACTTCCCGACGCTGCGCCATGTCGTGCGCTTCGTGCTCGACCGCCGCCCGGACCTCGAGGCTGGTCCCTCACCCGCCGCGCCCGGCGCCTCCACTGCCGCGACCGCCGTCCCGCGCGCAGAGGCGCTGCCGCTGGCGCTCGCCGACCGGCTGCCGCGCCGCGTCGCCGTCGCCTCGCTCCGCCCTCCCCTCGAGCTGTGCCGGCCGACCGGAGTCGCTCTCGCCGGGAAACACGTCCTGGTGGTGGGGCCGACGGAGGCGGCGGGAGCGGCGCTTCGCGCCCGGCTCGTGGAGGCAGGGGCGGACGTCGTGGCGCTCAGCGCGGAAGCGGCCACCGGCGAGCACGTGCGCATCCTCGGCCAGGCCGCTCCCTTCGACGGCGTGTTCTGGCTGCCCGCCCTCGACCCCGATCCGCCCCTCGATGCGACCGACCTGGCCGGCTTCCGCGCCGCCACCGGCGCGCGCATCAAGAACCTCTACGAGACGATGCGTGCCCTCTACGACCAGGTGGCCGCCCCCGGCACGTTCCTCCTCTCCGCGACGCGGATGGGCGGCCTGCTCGGCGCCGGCCCGGAGCCCGCGGCCAGCGCGATCGGCGGCGGGGTCGCCGGCTTCACCAAGGCCTACCGGCGCGAGCGGCCGCTCGCCCTGGCCAAGGTCGTGGACTTCGCGCCCGAAGCGGCGCCGGAGGAGATCGCGGACGCCCTGATCGCGGAGGCCCTCGCCGACCCGGGCGTGGTCGAGGTCGGCTACCGGGACGGCCGGCGCTTCACCGTGACCCTGGCCGAGTCGCCGGCGCCGCCTTTGGAGCGGCTGGCCCTCGGACCCGAGTCCGTGTTCGTCGTCTCGGGCGCGGCGGGCGGGATCACCAGCGCGATCGTGCAGGACCTGGCCGCGGCCAGCCACGGCACGTTCTACCTGCTGGACCTCGCCCCCCTCCCGACCCCGGACGATGCCCACGTGGCGCGGCTGGGCGAGGGCCGCGAGGTCCTGAAGGCGACCCTCATCGAGGAGGCGCGTGCCCGCGGCGAGAAGCCGCTGCCCCCGCAGATCGAGCGCGCGCTCTTCGAGGTCGAGCGCCAGCAGGCGGCGCGCCGAGCCGTGGACGCGGTGGAGGCCGCCGGCGGCCGTGCCACCTACCGCGCGCTGGACCTTCTCGACGGCGCCGCCGTCTCCGCCGTTCTCGGGGAAGTGCGGGCGCGGCACGGGCGCATCGACGTCCTCCTGCACGCGGCCGGGATCGAGACGAGCCGCGACCTCGCGGCCAAGGAGCGGCCGGAGTTCGACCGCGTCTTCGACGTGAAGGTGGACGGGCTGTTCAACCTGCTCGCGGCCACCCGCGGCCTGCCCATCGCCGCCCTGGTCGTGTTCGGCTCCGTGGCCGGGCGCTTCGGCAACGCCGGCCAGACCGACTACTCGGCCGCGAACGCCATGCTGGCGGCGACGGCCAGCCACCTCCGCCTCCTGCGCCCGGACGTGCGCACGATCGCCATCGACTGGTCGGCCTGGGGCGGCATCGGGATGGCCACGCGCGGCTCGATCCCCAAGGTCATGGAGGCGGCCGGCATCGAGACGCTCGCCCCCGAGGTCGGGATCGCGACCGTCCGCCGCGAGATCGCCTCCGGCTCCGGCGAAGTCGTGGTGGCGGGCCGGCTGGGCATCCTCGGCGAGGAATGGGACGCGGCCGGCGGTCTCGACCTCGAGCGCGCGGACGCCGCCCTGGCCGCCCGCCGCCATCCCTTCGTCATGCTCGGGCACGTGCGCGCGGTCCGCCTCCAGGGCGGGCTCGAGATCGAGACCACGCTCGATCCCAGGGTGCAGCCGTTCCTCTTCGACCACGCCCTGGAGGGCACGCCCCTGCTGCCGGGAGTCATGGCCACCGAGGCCTTCGCGGAAGCGGCCAGCCTCCTCGCCCCCGACCTCGCCGTCCTCGCCGTGGAGGACGAGCGCTTCGAGAAGCCGTTCAAGTTCTACCGCGGCGAGCCGGCCACGCTGCACCTCTCGGTGGAGGCGACGTCCGACGGCAACGGTGGCCTGGTGGTGAACGGCCGCGTGACCTCGCGGGTGCAACCCCGCGCCGACCTGCCGCCGGTGGAGAAGGAGCACTTCCGCGCGCGCGTGCGGATGGGGGCGGAGGTCCCGCCGCCGGCGGCGCTGGGGTTCTCCCCGCCCGCGCCGGAGAAGCTCGACATCGACCACGAGCGCATCTATCGCACCTACTTCCACGGGCCGTCCTACCAGGTGCTGGAGAGGGCGAGGGTGGAGGGCGATACCGCCGTCGGCCTCATGGCCGGCGGCCTCCCGCCCGCCTCCTCGCCGCCGGAGGCGGCGACCCTGGTCGAGCCACGCCTCGTCGAGCTGTGCTTCCAGACCGCGGGCCTGTGGGAGCTCGTCAACGAGAAGCGGCTGGGCCTGCCGAGCTCGCTGGGAGCGCTGCGGGTGCGGCGGCACCTCCCCGACGGTCAGCGCCTGTGGGCGCAGGTGCAGCACGGGCCCGACGGCGCCTTCACGGCCCAGGTCGTCGACGACGCGGGCGAGGTCTTCGTCGAGCTCGACGGCTATCGCACGGTGACGTTCGAGGAGGGCCGCGGACTGGCCTGACCGGGGAGGGATCCGTGCCCACCGTCCGCACGTTCGAGCGCCTGCTGATCGTCAACCGGGGCGAGGCGGCCATGCGCGCCATCCACGCCGCGCGCGAGCTGTCCTTCGAGCGCGGGCGGAAGCTGCGCGCCGTCGTCCTCTACACCGATCCGGACCGCCAGGCCCTGTTCGTGCGCGAGGCGGACGAGGCCTTCCCGCTGGGCCCGGCCACGTTCGTGGACGCGGACGGGCACCGGCAGAGCCGGTATCTAGACCTCGACCTCCTGGAGTCGGCGCTCGTGCAGACGCGCGCCGACGCCGCCTGGCCGGGCTGGGGCTTCGTGGCCGAGCGCCCCGACTTCGCCGCCCTGTGCGAGAGGCTGGGGGTCGCGTTCGTGGGGCCGCCCTCGGAGGTCATGCGGCGCCTGGGCGACAAGATCACGTCCAAGCGCCTGGCCGAGGAGGCGGGGATCCCCACCGTGCCCTGGAGCGGCGGCCCCGTGCCGACGCTGAAGGAGGCGGAGGCGGCGGCCCGGCAGCTGGGCTGGCCGCTGCTCATCAAGGCCACCGCGGGTGGCGGCGGCCGCGGCATCCGCATCGTGCGCAGCGCGGCCGAGCTGGAGGAGGCGCTGGCCAGCGCGCGGGCGGAGGCCAAGCGCGCCTTCGGGAACGGCGACGTCTTCCTGGAGCAGCTCATCGCGGGGCCGCGCCACGTCGAGGTGCAGGTGATCGCCGACGCCCACGGGGCCACCTGGGCCGTGGGCGTCCGCGACTGCTCGATCCAGCGGCGCAACCAGAAGGTCATCGAGGAATCGGGCTCGCCCGCGCTGCGCGCGGACGAGCAGGAGGCGCTCAAGGACGCGGCCGTGCGGCTGTGCCGGCGCGCGGGCTACGTCGGGGCGGGCACCATCGAGTTCCTGTTCGACCCGGCGACCCGCGCCTACCATTTCATGGAGGCGAACGCCCGCCTCCAGGTCGAGCATCCGGTCACGGAGATGACCACCGGCCTCGACCTCGTGAAGATGCAGATCGTGGTGGCGGAGGGAGGGCGCCTGGAAGGCGAGCCGCCCCCCGCCCGCGGCCACGCCATCGAGGCCCGCCTCAACGCCGAGGACCCCGAGAACGAGTTCTGTCCGGCTCCCGGCACCGTGCAGCGGCTGCGCTTCCCCCTCGGGCCGGGACTGCGCGTCGACACCGGGGTGGCGGAAGGGGACGAGATCCCGGCCGCCTTCGACTCCATGATCGCCAAGGTCGTCGCCTGGGGGCAGGACCGTGCGGAGGCCCTGGCCCGCCTGCAGCGCGCGCTCGCGCAGTCCGCGGTGGTCATCCGGCCCGGCGTGTGCAACAAGGCGTTCCTGCTCGAGCTGCTGGGGCGACCCGAGGTCCGGGACGGGACGGCCGACGTGCGCTGGCTGGACCACCTGGTGGCCCGCGCCGAGCACGTCTCCGCGCGCCAGGCCGGGCTCGCCCTCCTGCGCGCCCTCATCGAGGGATACGAGTCGGACCTGGAGATCGAGCGGGCGCAGTTCTACTCGGCGGCGGCCCGGGGACGACCGCGCGTCGAGGACCGGGTGGGACGCCGGGTCGAGCTGCGCCACGCCGGACACCAGTATGCGGCGGACGTCTACCGCCGCGACCGCGACCGCTACCGCATGGACTTCGGCGGAAGCTCGCTCGACGTGCGCGTCGAATGGCGCGGCACCTACCCCCTCCGCGACCGCCGCGGCCAGGGCAGCGAGTGGCGGCTGCGCTGCGGCGGCGAATCGTACCGCACCTTCGCCGTGGTGCAGGGCCTGACCTGCGTGGTGGAGATCGACGGCGTTCCGCACCGCTTCCACCGCGACCGGCAGGGCATCGTGCGCGCCCCCTCGCCGGCGGTGGTGGTGTCGGTGGCGGTGAAGGAAGGCGACACCGTGGCCGCGGGCGACCGCCTGCTCGTCCTCGAGGCCATGAAGATGGAGAGCTCCATCCTCGCCGGCTTCGCGGGCGTGGTCCGGGCCGTGCACGCGATCCCCAACATGCAGGTGGACACCGGCGCCCCGCTGGTGCTGATCGAGCCCGAGGCCAGCGGCGCCGTCTCGGCCGCGATGCCGCGCCTCGACCTCGAGGGCCTGGCCGGCGACGCGGACGACCCGGCGCCACGGCCGGGCTGGCGGCGACAGGACCTCGACGACCTGCGCCGCCGCCTGCTCGGCTTCGACGGCACCGCCTCCGAGGTCGCGGGCCTGGCCGCCCGGGCCGCCCAGACGGCGGAGGCGGACCCCGCCACGATGCGCGACGAAGCGGACGTCCTCGGAATCTTCGCGGACCTCGGCGCGCTGTTCCGCCGCCACCCGATGCCCCTGGACGCCCTCAACGGCGTGGACGACGTGCGCCGGACGGCCCAGGAGTACCTCTTCACCTACCTGCGGGACGTGGACGGCCGCGGGGCCGGCCTGCCTTCGGACTTCCTCCTGCGACTGCAGCGCGCGCTCGCGCACTACGGGGTCGCGTCCCTCGAGCGCAGCGCCGACCTGGAGGAGAGCCTGTTCCGGATCTACCGCGCGCACCAGCGGGAGACGGAGCTGGTGCCGCTGGTGCTCGCGCTCCTCGAGCGCCTGCTCCTGGCCGCGGAGGGGCCGGGGCCGGCGATGGGGGAGGAGGTGCGCCGGGTCCTGGATCACCTGGTCGTGGAGGCCGAGCACCGCCACCCCTCGGTGGCCGAGCTCGCGCGCGAGGTCCGCTACCGCGCGTTCGAGCGGCCCCTGCTGGACGCGGCGCGGGCGCGCGTGTTCGCGCAGGCGGACGCCGACCTGGACGCGCTGGGCACGACGGAGCCGGGCCCCCAGCGCGACGCCCATGTCGTGTCGCTGGTCGAGTCGCCCCAGGCGCTGGCCGGCATGATCGTGGAGCGCCTGCGTCCGGCCACGCCGGTGGCGCGCGCAGCCATGCTGGAAGTCCTCGTGCGCCGGTACTACCGGATCCGGGCCCTGCACTCCCTGGCCTACCGGGAGATCGAGGGCCACGGCTTCGCCACCGCGGAGTACGAGCACGCGGGGACGCGCCAGACCGTCCTCGCCACCCAGGCCGCGGAGACGGACCTCCCGGCGGCCCTGGCCGCGGCCGCGCGCGCGGTGGCGGAGGTCCCGCCCGACCGTGAGGTGCGCCTCGACGTGTTCCTCCGGCGGACGGGCGGGCCCGACGACGTGGCCGTGGCCGCGGAGCGCCTCCGCGTCGCCGTGAACGCGGTCCCCTTCCCTCGCCGCGTGGCCCGGCTGACCGTGGCCGTGGCCGCCACCGAGGACCGGCCGCACGCGCTGCAGCTCTTCACGTTCCGGCCCGGTCCCGAGGGGTACGTCGAGGACCTCTTCTATCGCGGCGCGCACCCCATGCTGGCGGAGCGGCTCGGCCTCGAGCGCCTGGCCAACTTCGAGATCGAGCGGCTACCCTCCTCCGACGACCTCTACGTCATCAAGGCCGTGGCCAAGGAGAACCCCCGCGACGAGCGCCTCGTCGTGGTGGCGGAGGTCCGCGACCTCACCCCCGTCCGCGACGCCTCCGGCCAGATCGCGGAGCTGCCCGCGCTGGAGCGCACGCTGCTGGAGGCGCTGGCCGCCATCCGCTCGCTCCAGATGCGGCGGCCGCCCGACCGCCGGGGCGCCTGGAACAGCGTGGTCCTCCACCTGGGGCCACCGGTGGACCTCCGCTCGGAGGACATGGCGCGCCTGGTGAGCCGGCTCGCCCCCGCCACCGAGGGGCTGGGGCTGGACACCGTCATGCTCTACGGGCGCATCGAGGAGGGGCCGGGGCAGCCCGCGCGCGAGCGCACGCTCGTCGTAACCAAGCCGGCCGGGCGCGGGATCGTGCTCACCCTCCGGCCGCCGGTGCGCGGCCGCGTCCCCGCCCTGAGCCCCTACGAGCAGAAGGTGGCCCGCCTGCGCGCGCGCGGCCTCGTCTATCCCTACGAGCTCGTGAAGATGCTGGCCCCCCCGCGCGGGCGCCGGGCCGGCTTCGTCCCCGGCGAGTTCGTGGAGTACGACCTCGAAGGGGACGAGCTCGTGCCCGTGCACCGCCCCCCTGGCCAGAACGAGGCCAACGTGGTGGTGGGCGTCATCCGCAACTTCACCCCCGTCCACCCGGAGGGGATGGCACGCGTCATCCTGCTCGGTGACCCCAGCCGCGACCTGGGCGCGCTGGCGGAGCCGGAGTGCCGCCGCATCGTCGCCGCCATGGACCTGGCGGAGGGGATGCGCGTCCCCGTCGAGTGGTTCGCCCTCTCCGCCGGCGCGCGCATCTCCATGGAGTCGGGCACGGAGAACCTGGACTGGATCGGGGCCGCCCTGCGCCGCATCGTCACCTTCACGCAGGCGGGCGGCGAGATCAACGTGGTGGTCAACGGCATCAACGTGGGCGCGCAGCCCTACTGGAACGCCGAGGCCACCATGCTGATGCACACCCGCGGCATCCTGGTCATGATGCCGGAGTCGGCGATGGTGCTCACCGGCAAGCGCGCCCTCGAGTACTCGGGCGGGATCTCCGCGGAGGACAACCAGGGGATCGGCGGCTTCGACCGCATCATGGGTCCCAACGGCCAGGCCCAGTACTTCGCCCGCGACCTGAGCGAGGCGGGCCAGATCCTGCTCCGCCACTACGAGCACAGCTACGTGGCTCCCGGCGAGCGCTTCCCACGCCGGGCCCCCACCTCCGATCCCGTGGACCGCGACGTCTGCGCATTCCCCTACCACCACGCGGACGGGGCGGGGTTCGCCACCGTGGGCGACGTGTTCTCGGACGCGAAGAACCCCGGACGCAAGAAGCCGTTCGACATCCGTACGGTGATGGCGGCGGTGGTGGACCAGGACCGGCCTCCCTTCGAGCGCTGGTTCGCCTGGCAGGATGCGGAGACGGCGGTGGTCTGGGACGCCCACCTCGGCGGCCATCCGGCCTGCGTGATCGGCCTGGAGTCGCGCCCGCTGCCGCGGCTGGGCTTCGTGCCCGCGGACGGCCCCGACGCCTGGACCTCGGGCACGCTCTTCCCCCAGTCCTCGCGCAAGGTGGCGCGCGCCCTCAACGCCTCGAGCGGCGTGCGCCCGGTGGTCGTGCTCGCGAACTTCACCGGCTTCGACGGCTCCCCGGAGTCGATGCGGCTCTGGCAGCTCGAGTACGGGGCGGAGATCGGGCGCGCGGTGGTGAACTTCCGCGGCCCCATCGTCTTCTGCGTGATCTCGCGCTACCACGGCGGGGCGTTCGTGGTCTTCTCGAACGCCCTCAACGACGGCCTCGAGGTGGCGGCGCTGGAGGGCACCTACGCCTCGGTGATCGGCGGCGCCCCCGCGGCGGCGGTCGTGTTCGCGCGCGAGGTGGAGCGGCGCGTGGGCGAGGACCTGCGTATCAAGGCCCTGGAGGCGGAGATCGCCGGGGCCCAGGGGGCGGAGCGGGCCCGCCTGCGCGCCCGCCTGGCCGAGGTGCGCCCCTCCGTGCAGTCCGAGAAGCTCGGGGAGGTGGCGGAGGAGTTCGACGCCGTGCACAGCGTGGAGCGCGCGCGCCGCGTGGGCTCCGTGCACCGGATCCTGCCGCCCTCGCGCCTGCGGCCCTACCTGGTCGACGCCCTCGAGCGCGGGATGCGCGCGACCCTGGAGCGCGAGGGCCAGGCCGCGTTCGCCGTACACTAAGGGTTCTCCATGTACTCGAAGGCGTCTTGAAGCACGACCTTCGGCAGGCTCTTCGTTCCCTGCGGCGGCAGCCCGGCTTCTCCGCCGTCGTCGTCCTGACCCTCGCCCTCGGCATCGGCGTCAACACGAGCCTGTTCTCGCTCGTGGACGCCCTCTTCCTGCAGCCGCTGCCTATCGAGGGCGCGGCGGACCTGGTCATGGTCATGCAGCGCGGCGACCTCATCAACGTGCCCTACGGCCACTCCTACGCGGACTACCTCGACTTCCGGGAGGCCACCCGGACGTTCTCCTCGCTGGCCGCCTTCATGCCCACCCCCGCGCACCTGGGCGCGGCCGGCCAGACGCCGGAGCGAACGTGGATCGAGATCGTCTCCCCGAACTACTTCGAGCTGGCCCGGGTGAAGCCCGGCCTCGGCCGGCTCCTCCGCAGCGGGGAGGGCGAGGCGAAGGGAGCGGCCCCCGTCATCGTCCTGGGCCACCGTTACTGGCAGCGGCGATTCGGCGGCGATCCCTCGATCGTCGGCCGCCTGGTCACCCTCAACGGCCGTGGCTTCACCGTCGTCGGAGTCGCTCCGGCCGATTTCACCGGGCTGTCCTGGTCGATGGCGGTGAGCGGCTTCGTGCCTTCGGGGACGACTGGCCTGCTGATGGACGGCGGGGACTCCTTCCTCACGAGCCGCGGCGCGCACGCCTTCCGCATGATGGGGCGACTCGCCCCCGGGAAGACCCTGGCCGACGCGCGCGCGGAGATGGACCTCGTCGCGCGCCGCCTCCAGGCCTCCTGGCCGAGCGAGCACAAGGGATCCCGGGTACTCGTGACCGCCGAGAACCGCTCGCGCCCCGACCCCAGCATCGCGGACTTCCTGCCCGTCTTCGTGGCGATCTTCTCCGCCATGGTCGCCCTCGTCCTCTTCATTGCCTGCGCGAACGTGGCGAACCTGATGCTCGCGCGGGCGGTGGTCCGCCAGAAGGCCCTGGTGATACGGTCGGCCCTGGGCGCCGGGCGCGCGCGCCTGGTGCGGCTCCAGGTCATCGAGAGCCTGGTCCTGGCCGCCCTGGGCGGCGTGGTGGGCCTCGTTTTCGCGCGCGTGGCCGGCCAGGCCCTCGCCCGCTTCACGCCCTCCGGGGACATCCCCGTGAACACCGAGCACGGGTGGGACTGGCGCATCTACGCGTTCGCGCTCGTCGTCTCCGCCACCGCCGGCCTGGCCGCCGGCCTCTGGCCCGCCCTCGAGGCCTCCCGCTTCGACCTGGCCCGGACCCTCAAGGAGGGCGCGGGCGCGCGCGCCGGCTTCTCACGCCATCCGGTGCTCAACCTTCTCGTGGTCGGCCAGGTGACCCTCTCCGTGGTCGTGCTCGCCTGCGCCGGCCTGTTCTGGCACAGCCTGCGCCGGATGCAGGCGATGGCCCTGGGATTCCGGCCCGACCACGTCGTCATGATGTCGCTGGACCTGGGGCTGCAGCAGTATGGCGACGACCGCGGGCGCCGCTTCCTCGACCTCCTCCTCGAGCGGGCGGCGGCCCTCCCCGGCGTGCGTTCGGCCACTCTCACCCAGCAGGTCCCGTTCGACTACGGGATCCAGATCAGCGAGGTCGCCACCGGCGCGGAGATCGCGGGCTCGAAGGACGGATACGTCTCCAGCGCCTTCACGACCGTCGGAGCGGGCTTCTTCACCACCACGGGGACCCCGCTCGCACGGGGGCGCGAACTGGAGGCGCGGGACGACGAGCATGCCGCGCGCGTGGCGGTGGTCAACGAGACGATGGCGCGCACGCTCTGGCCGGGCGGTGACCCCCTGGGCAAGCGCTTCCGCTTCGGGCGGGGCGGCGACTGGGTCGAGGTGGTGGGGGTGGCCGGGGACGGCAAGTACATGATGATGGCGGAGGCGCCGCGCAGCTACTTCTACCTTCCCCTGGCCCAGAACTACCGTTCGCCGATCACGCTCATGGTGCGGAGCACCGGGGATCCGGCCGCCCTGGCCAGGCCGCTGCAGGAGCTGCTGCGCCAGATGGACCCCGACCTCCCGGTGTTCAACGTCCGCACCATGGAGCGCCACATCCGCAACAGCGTGTTCGGCCTCATGCCCCTGCGCATGGCGGCGGCCATGGCCGGCGCCGAGGGCCTGCTCGGCCTCCTCCTCGCCGTCATGGGCCTCTACGCGGTCGTCTCCTACGCGGCGAGCCAGCGCGTGCACGAGATCGGCGTCCGCATGGCTCTGGGAGCGCGGCGGTCCGACGTGCTGCGCCTGGTGGTGCGGAAGGGGATGCGCCTGGCCGTGGTGGGGGTGGTGGCCGGGCTCCTCTTGGCCGCCGCCGTCGGGTTCGCTCTCTCCCACGTCCTCTATGGAGTCGAGCCGTTCGCGGCGGGCGTGCTCGCCCCCGTGACGGCCCTCCTCGTGATGGTGGCCGCGCTGGCCTGTTACCTACCCGCGCGCCGGGCCACGCGGGTCGATCCGGTGATCGCGCTCCGCTGCGAGTGAGCCGACGGGCCGATCGGCCGGCGCTGCGTCGAGCGCGGCCGGCACGCCGGGTGGGGGATCGGCGGCGATCGTGAGCACGAGGTCCTGAGCACGGCGCCACCAGCCGGCGAACCTTCTGCCCTCCGTCGTGGTCACGTGGAGCGGGGACCAGCCGCCGGGTGCTGACGCCTCCTCCACCGCGACCTCCAGCGAGCGGGTGTCGCGCCGCAGCCCGACTCCCAGCGCCTTCAGCGCCGATTCCTTCCCAGACCATACGAGGGCCGCGCGGAGGTCGTGGTCGTCGGCGCTCGCCGCCGCCGCGACGAAGAGCCGCTCGCGCGGGGTCAGGAAGTCGCCCAGGAACGCCGCGCTGCGCGGCTCCACCCGCTCGAGGTCGCAGCCGAGCGCGAGGTCCGGGGGGCCCACCACGCATACCGCGCGTCCGTCGCGGTCGCTCAGGGACACCGATACCGCGAGCGGGGCGGCGTCCCTCCAGGCCTGGGGCGCGCCGAGCGCGTCGCGCCGGAAGGCGAGGCGAGCGAGCGAGCGCTCGTCCTCGTCGAGCCCCAGGCGGGACGACAGGGCCCGCCGCGCGGTCCAGCGGCGCAAGCGGAACGCCTCCCGGCGCACCCCCACGCGGAGCGACGCCGCCTCCGCGCGCTCGGAAGCGGAGAGCCAGGCGTCGCCCGCCGGCACCTCCCCCCGCGAGCACATCAGCCACGCGACGGCGCCCTCAGGCACGGCTTCTCCAATCGGCGAGGCCGGCCAGTCTGGAGGCGAGGTCGCCCTCACCGGAGACTTCGAGCATGAACACGCCGGCGTAGCGCGCGGCGTCCAGCGCGCCGTAGACGGCCACCCAGTCGATCACGCCCGTGCCCGGGGGCATATGGTCGTCCGTGTGTCCCCGGTTGTCGCTCGCCTGAACGTGCACGAGACGCCCGCGCACGGTCGCGATCGTCCCGAGCAGGCAGCCGGCCAGGGACAGGTGCGAGGTGTCGATGCAGACGCCGGTCCCTTCGTGGGGAAGGCGCTCGAGGATCCAGTCGAAGTCGTCCGGCTGGCCCCCGAGGAGATGGGGAAGCGGCGTCTCCACCGCCAGCGTCAATCCCCGCTCCCGGCAGGCCCGCCAGACCTCGTGGAGACCCTCCACGCTGAGGTGCAGGCGCCGGTCGCGGTCCCAGACCCAGCGCTGGTCCTCGCCTCCGGGATGGACGACGTAGAGCCGTCCCCCCAGGACCAGCAGGGCGTCGGCGGCGAGCGTGAGCCGGTGCAGGGCGTACTGCCGCCGCCCGTGGTCGGGGTCGGTCAGGTTCACGTCGTGGCCGAACGGCGCGTGCAGCGAGTGGACGCGGAGCCCGAGGTCGTCCACCTGGGTCCGCAGGCGGTGGAGGCGCGGCACGTCCGCGACGTCGAGATGGGCGGGGGCGGTCGACACCTCGATCGCGCGGAAGCCGTGGCCGGGAAGCTGGGGCAGGACGTCCTCGATGGGGTCACGATAGGCGATGCCGGTGGAGAGCCCGACCTCCCACTTCATGGCGCGAGGACGACCGTGCGGGTCAGGCCGGCGGCCAGCCGCGCCGCCCGCCCGGCGGGGAAGAGGCGGCCCAGCTCGTGACCGCAGTCGCCGCCCGGGCAGGCACCGCGCGCCTGGTGGCTGGCGCAGAGGAAGTCCGAGCCGTCGTCGAGCCCCGTCACCACGGCGCCGATGATGATGCGCACGTAGAAATCCGCCCGCGCCGCCGCGGAGTAGCGCTCCCAGAGGTCGCCCCAGCCATGGTCGGCCTCGTAGCGCGAGCGCACGAGGTCGGACACGGCGCGCGCCTCCCAGCCCCCCGCCCAGAGCACCAGGGCCACCGCGCGCAGCGCGGTGGGAACCAGCAGGGCGGGATTGGGGTGGCCGAGCGGACCCGTCACGCAGGATGGGAGCGCGCCCGGGGCCAACCGGAGATACGCGCCGGCGGCCGCTTCCGGGCCGGCAGGCAGGGTCTGGTCGAAGTGCCGATGGAAGCGGGCCAGGGCGCTGCGCGCGTAGGCGGCGACCCAGCCGGGGGCGTCCGTGACGTCGGGGATCGCCACCGACGTGTCCGCGGCCAGACGTGCCGCCGACTCCGGGTCTCGCCTCGCGCGGAGCAGCTCGCTCCGGTCGAGGGCGTCTCGCGGCAGGGCGAGCACGAACGGCCGGTCGGGAGCGATCCCCTCGACCCAGGCCTTCTGGTGGCTCGAGAACGCGCAGCGCGCATGCCGGCTCGACAACGGATCGCCGTAGGCGGTGAGGTCGAGGCAGGCGTAGGGTCCCTGCCCGGGAGGCGGCACGTCCGCGATCGTGACGGGGATCGCGGTGCGGCCGCGCAGGGAGCGCACGATGACGTGGGCGAGGTGCTCGAGGAGCCGGCCCGCGCCGTCGTGGGCCTGGCCCATCGAGACGGCGAGGGGCTCCCGCGCCTGCTCCGCCTCGTACCGCGCCCGGACGGGGGGTGCCACCGACGCGATCGAGACGAGGTCGTCGTGCAGCCGCGCCCCCCGCACGGCGCGGGCGGTGTAGTGATAGCCGCGGCCGGTCATGAGGACGAAGGTGGGGACGGCGAAACGCTCGAACGCGGCGCACACCGCGCGGTGCACCGGCTCCAGGCGGTCGAAGCAGCGGGCGGGATCGCGGTACGGCTCGCCGGGGTCGAGACGGTTCACGTAATCGAGGTCGAGCTGGATCAGCGTGCCCCCGCGGTCGGCGAGCGACCGGGACACGTCCACCCCCTCCTCGAGGAGGCGCGCGAAGTCGCCGTTGCCGAACGGCACCACCGCCATCTCCGGCATCCGCAGCCGCCGGCGGCCACCGTACCCGCCGAGGCCGGTGGAGGAGAACCCGAGGGGATCCTCCTCGCGGCCACCGCAGTATTCGGCGATGCGCGCCCGGACCGCGGGCCGGCGGTAGTACGCACCGACCTGGTCCGGGGCATCCATGTCACGTCCTGACCGTCAGCACGGGGCAGAGCGCCTGCCGGACGACCTGCTGGGTGGTGGAGCCGAACAGCATGCGATCGATGACGCCGTGGCCGTGCACGCCGAGGACGATCAGCTCCGCCCGGTCCACCGCCGCCGCGCGCAGGATCTCCTGGTAGGGCTTGCCGCAGCGCACGCTCGTCTCGACCTCGCACCAGTCCCGCGCCTCCCGGGGCACGAGCTCGGCCAGCCGCCTCCGGGCCTCGGTCACGAGCGACTCCTGGAAGAGCTGGGCGTCGCCGTGCGCGCCGGGAAGCGGCTCCTCGGGCAGCCACTCGACCACGTGGAGCAGGCTCAGGCGCCCTTCGGCCTCCTCGGCCAGCGAGAGCGCGTAGCGCAGGGCGCGGGCGGAGGACTCCGCGAAGTCCACGCCGCAGAGCACGCGCGGGAAGAGGGGACGGTCCGGCCGCGCCTCCGCGCCGCGGGGGATGGTGAGGACCGGGCAGGCCGCCTTGCGCACCACCTTCTCCGTCACCGAGCCCAGCATGAGCCGCTCGAACCCGGTGCGGCCGTGCGTCCCCAGTACGAGCAGGTCGGCCTCCAGCTCGCGCGCGCAGTCCAGGATCACCAGGGCGGCCGCGCCCGGTCGCACGATCTTCTGCACCCGGGCCACGCCCTCCGTGACCGGGCCGGCGAAGGCCTGCAGCTCGCCGGCCATCGCGCGGGCGTCGAACGGCGCGAGCACGGAGCTCATCCGCATGGGCAGGGGAGGAACGTCCGGGGCCAGTGGGGTGGCGTAGAGCGTCACCAGCTCGGCCTCGTACCAGCGGGCGAGCACGGCCGCATGCGCGAGCGCGTGCCGCGAAAGGTCGGAGAAATCGACCGGACAGAGGATCCGCCGGACGCTGATCATGGACACCTCCCTCCACGAGCCCGTCTGGCTCGGAATGAGCAAGGTGCGTTCCCCGCCGCGGTGTCGCGCGGCGGGGCCCACGGACGGCCGGTTCGAGCGGATTGCCTCGTCCGGCGTCGGCTCCCGGGGCCTGGCCGCGGAAACCGCTGCGCACGCCGGGGGCGCGGCGGCAAAGCCTGCGGCCGTCCGGACCTACCAGCCGAGGGCGGAGACGAGCACGCCGGTGGCCACGATGAGCACGCCCGCGGCGGCGTCGCCGTAGGCGTCGAGCCAGCGCGCGCGCAGGACGCGCGCCCCCGCGAGCGCGGGCAGCACGAGCGCGACCATCGTGCCGAGGGTGGCCAGCTCGTACACCACGGCCAGTCCCGCCACGTGCGCGGCCCCGAGCGGCGCCGCGGCCAGCATCAGCGGGATGACGGCCAGGCAGGGATCGGCCGAGAAGAGCAGGAACAGCGTCCAGGCCGACGTGGCCGAGGGGTCGTGCACGTGGTCGTAGTGGGCGTGCGCGTGCCCGTGGAGCCGGTGTCCGGCCGCCCGCCGCAGGCCCCAGGCCGCGTAGACGGCGCCGAAGGCCACGAGGAGGACGCCGGCCAGCGCCTCCAGCCGGCGCCCGAACGTGAGCAGCGCCTGCCGGCCCAGGAAGAGGGCGAGCAGGCCCATGAGGACGGAGACGGTGACGTGCCCGAAGCCGGCGGCGAGCGTGACGCGGGCGGTGCGGGCCGGCGACCAGCCCCGCGCGCGCGCCACCGCCGCGAACGGAAGCCAGTGGTCGGGGGCGAGGGAGTGGAGCGAGCCTACGATGGCGGCGGTGAAGGCCAGGGTGGCGAACACGGCGGCGCCCTCACTCTCCCGCGCGCGCGCAGGCCCCCTGGAGGAGCGTGGCCGGCGTGGCCGCCCGCCTCTCCAGCCAGCGCACCCACTCGTCCATGCCGAGTCCGGAGCGCGCCGAGAACGGGATCAGGGCCGGCTCCGGCATCACCCGGGCCAGCGCGTCCTGGATGGCCGCGACCCGGATGTCGGACAGGTACGGCAGCAGGTCCATCTTCGTGAGCAGGACGAGGTCGGCGGTGCGGAACATGACCGGGTACTTCAAGGGCTTGTCCTCGCCCTCGGTGACGGACAGGGCGACCACGTTCGCGGCCTGGCCGAGGTCGTACACGGCCGGGCACACGAGGTTGCCGACGTTCTCGATCACGAGGAGATCGAGCGCCTCCCAGTCGAGCCCGTGCAGCGCGTGGTGGACCATCCGGGCGTCGAGATGGCAGGCGGTGCCGGTGGTGATGGCGGCGGCGGGAATGCCCGCCCGCCGCAGCCGCTCGGCGTCGCGGTCCGTCTCCAGGTCGCCCACGATCGCGGCCAGCCGCCGCCGGCCCGACAGGGCGCGCGCGGTGGCCTCCAGGACCGCGGTCTTGCCCGAGCCCGGCGAGCCCATCAGGTTGACCGCGAGCACGCCGTGCTCCTCGAAGTGCTCGCGGTTGTGCCGGGCCGTCCGCTCGTTGCCGGCCAGGATCCTCTCGCTGAGCTCGACGGGGACGATCTCGGGATCGCCGCAGCCGCAGGTCTGGCACATCACGCCACCTCCATCTCGATGCGCTCGAGGATGATCTCGTCTCCGCCGAGCAGGCGGGCGGCCACTCCGCAGGCCGGGCAGCGCAGCACCTCGCCCGCCGCGATCGGGCAATCGCAGGCGGGGCAGGCCCAGCGCGCCTCCGCCCGCTCGACGGTCAGGTCCGCGCCGCCGCACAGCGTCCCTTCGCGGCAGAGGCCGTAGGCGGAGGCGAGCAGCTCCGGCTCCACCCCCGACAGCGCGCCGATGCGCACGGTGACGGCGTGGACGGCCCGGGCCTGGCGCGCCCGCGCCTCCGCCTCCACGCGGTCGATCAGGGCCTGGACGATCGAGTACTCGTGCATGGCCGCTCGATCAGCAGATCCGGGGCAGTTGCTCGCCGGAGAGGCGGTCGAGGAGCCGGTGGCTGCCGATCTGCGTCCGCAGGACCACGTGCCCGGGGTCGTTGCCGACCACGGTCCCGATCAGCCGCGCCTCGCGTCCGGAGGGGAGGGACTGCACGGCGGCCAGGGCCGCCTCCGCTCGCTCGCCGGGCACGATGGCCAGGAACCGCCCCTCGCAGGCCACGTAGAGCGGGTCGAAGCCGAGCAGCTCGCACGCCCCCCGCACCTCCGGGCGCACCGGGATCGCGGCCTCGTCGAGCCGTATGGCGGTTCGCGACGCGCTCGCGATCTCGACCAGCGCGGTGGCCAGCCCGCCTCGCGTGGGGTCGCGCAGGACGTGCGCGTCGGGGACGGCGTCGAGGAGGGCGCGGACGAGGTCGAGCACCGGCGCGCTGTCGCTCTGGAGGTCGGTGGCGAACTCGATCCCCTCGCGCGCGGCCATCACCGCGATGCCGTGGTCGCCGACGGGACCGGAGACGAGCACGGCGTCGCCCGGCCGCGCCCGCTGGGGGCCGACGCGGACGTCCGGCCGCACCCTCCCGATGCCCGACGTATTGATGAAGATGCCGTCCCCCTTGCCCTTGTCCACGACCTTCGTGTCGCCGGTGACGACGGGAGCGCCCACGTGGGCGGCCGCGAGCGCCATGGAGGCGACCAGGCGGTGGAGCTGCTCCATGGGGAAGCCTTCCTCGACCACGAACCCCGCGCTGAAGGCGATCGGCTCCGCCCCGCACATGGCCAGGTCGTTGGCGGTGCCGTGGATGGCCAGGGAGCCGATGTCGCCCCCCGGGAAGAACAGCGGCTTCACCACGAAGGTGTCGGTGGTGAAGGCCAGGTCCTCGGTGCCGACGTGTACGATCGCGCCGTCGCCGAGGGCGGCCAGGGCCGGGTTGGAGAAGGCGGGCACCAGGACCGTCTCGATGAGGCGCGCCATCTTGCGCCCGCCGCCGCCGTGGGCGAGCTGCACGAAATCGGAATGGTCGATGGGAGCGGGACAC
The DNA here is from genome assembly GCA_041481445.1 of Vicinamibacteria bacterium. Classification (GTDB taxonomy): domain Bacteria; phylum Acidobacteriota; class Vicinamibacteria; order Fen-336; family Fen-336; genus AA29. Next base: position 53,448 of record JBGPBV010000019.1, on the reverse strand, counting down.
GACAGGAGAGCCTCCGAAGCCTGCGCCATGTTCACCTCGCCGCGGCCACGCGGCCGTAATGGAAGTACGCCGCGCAGGCTCCCTCCGCGGAGACCATCGTGGCGCCCAACGGATGCTCGGGGCTGCAGCGCGCGCCGAACTCGGGACAGGCGTTCGGGCGCAGCCGCCCCTGCAACACGAGCCCGGCCCGGCACTCCGCGGGCTCGACCGCGGTCACGCCCTGCACCCCGAAGACGCGCTCGGCGTCGAAGCGGGCGTAGCGGGGGGCCAGGGCGTACCCGCTGCGCGGGATCACGCCCAGGCCACGCCAGGAGCGGTCCGTCACCGCGAAGACCTCGCCGATCATGCGCTGGGCCTCGAGGTTGCCGTCGGCGTGGACGGCCCGCGGGTACTCGTTCTCGACCGCGGCCGCCCCCCGCTCGAGCTGGGCCACCGCCGCCCGCACGCCGCGCAGGATGTCGAGCGGCTCGAAGCCGGTGACGACGATGGGCACGTGGTACCGGCGGGCAAGGCCCTCGTACGCGCGGTAGCCGGTCACCACGCACACGTGCCCGGGAGCGAGCAGGCCCTGCACGCGGACGTCGGGGTCGGAGAGCAGCGCCTCCAGGGCCGGCGGCACCAGCACGTGGGCGACGAGGACGGAGAAGTTGTCGAGCCCTTCCACGGCCGCGCGGTGCACCGCCATGGCGTTGGCGGGAGCGGTGGTCTCGAACCCCACCGCGAAGAACACCACCTTGCGGTCGCGGTGCCGGCGGGCCAGCCGCACCGCGTCCAGCGGCGAGTACACGATGCGCACGTCGCCTCCCGCCGCCTTGACCGCGAGCAGGTCGCGGCTCGAACCCGGCACGCGCAGCATGTCGCCGAAGGAGCAGAAGATGACGTCCGGGCGGGCGGCGATGGCCACCGCGCGGTCGATCAGCTCCAGGCCGGTCACGCAGACCGGACACCCCGGGCCGTGCACGAGGGTGACCCTCTCGGGCAGGAGCTCGTCGAGGCCGAACTTCAGGATCGAATGCGTCTGGCCGCCGCAGACCTCCATGAGCGTCCACGGCCGGCGGGCCAGGGCCCGGATGTCGGCCAGCGCGCGCTGCACGGCGCCGGGGTCGCGGTACTCGTCAACGAACCGCATCGGGATCCTCGTCCGGCACCGTGGGCTCGCCGATCTGGGCCAGGGCGCGCAGCGTCTCCTTCGCCTGCTCCTCGTCGATGCGCGAGATGGCGAACCCGACGTGGACGAGCACGTAGTCGCCCACGCGCGCCTCCGGCAGGTAGGCCAGGCAGGCCTGCCGGGCCACGCCGTCGAAGTCCACGCGCCCCATGCGGAGCTCGCCCTCGCCCAGTATCTCGGTCAGGCGTCCCGGCACGGCCAGGCACATGGCGCCTCCTCCTCCTCCCACGGGCGCTCCTCGCGCCAGCTGCCGATGGCGACGCCCGCGTGCACGAGCACGGCGTCGCCCACGCGCGCCCGCGGCACGAGGTCGAGGGCGACGCGCGTGTGCGCGCCGCGGACGGAGACGACGCCCGTCCGCCCCTCGGTGCCCTCCTCGATGGAGACCACCTCCGCCACCGCCAGGAGACTCCCCTCCGCGCCGTTCATTCCCTCCCCCGCACGAGGGCGTCCGCCACCAGCGCCTGCCCCAGGGCCAGCCCGCCGTCGCCGGGCGGGACCTGGGCGTGGAGGCGCACGTCGAGGCCGGACAGCTCCCCGAGGACCCCCTCGGCGAGGAGGTCGTTCTGGAAGCAGCCCCCGGTGAGGACGACCGGCAGCGGGCCGTGCTGCTTCACCGCCTCCCGGACCAGGAGGGCGGTGGCGGAGGCCAGCGTGTTGTGGAAGCGCGCGGAGATCGCGGCCGCGGCTTCGCCGGCCAGCACGTCGCGCACGACCTGCCGCACCGTGGGCCGCAGGTCGAGCTGCCAGGGCGCCTGCTCGCGCTCGATCAGGTAGCCGTAGGCGCCCGCCTCGCTGCGGTCGGCGACCGCGTTCCATTCGAGGGCGGCCTGTCCTTCGAAGGAGACGGTGGCGCGGCCGAGGACGAGCGCGGCCACGGCGTCGAAGTACCGCCCGACGCCGTGCGCGCGGGGGACGTTGAAGCCCCGGCGCATCATCTGGCGGACGACCTCGACCGCGGCCGCGCGGTCGCCGGCGAAGACGGGGAACCGGTCCAGGGGAGCTTCCTCCCCGAAGGCGTCGTCGAGGAGGGCGAGGGCCAGGCGCCAGACCTCGCGGACGGCCGTCTCGCCTCCGGGGAGCGGCAGCGGACGGAAGGTCGCCAGGCGCTCGAAGCGGCCGTACTCGGCCAAGAGCAGCTCGCCCCCCCAGGCCGTCCCGTCCGTGCCGTATCCGGTCCCGTCGTAGGCCACTCCGATGGCCGGGCCCTCGAGGCCGTGCTCGGCCATGGCCGCGGCCACGTGCGCGTGGTGGTGCTGCACGCCCACCTTGAGCGTCTCCGACCGCGTCTGCGCGTAGGTGGTCGAGGCGTAGTCCGGGTGGAGGTCGTGCGCGATCACCTCGGGGGCGATCCCGAGGAAGCGCTCCATCCGCTCGATCGCGGTGGTGAGCGACCGCAGCGCCTCCATCGTGTCGAGGTCGCCGACGTGCGGGCCCAGCCAGGCCTCGGTGCCCTCGGCCAGGCAGAACGCGTTCTTGAGGTGGCCCCCGCAGGCGAGGACGGGCGCGACGACGCCCCGGGCCAGCCGCACCGGGCGCGGGACGTAGCCGCGGGACCGCCGCAGCAGGACCGGCCGTCCCGCGATCACCCGCGCCACCGAATCGTCGCAGCGCGTCTCGATCTCCCGGTCGTGGACGAGGAAGAGGTCGGCCACGTCGCGAAGGCGATCGCGGGCCTCTTCGTTGGTGGTGACCATCGGCTCGTCGGACAGGTTGCCCGACGTCATGACGAGGGCGTGGCCGGCTTCGCGCAGGAGCAGGAGGTGCAGGGGCGAGTACGGGAGCATCAATCCCACCAGCGGGCTGCCCGGCGCGATCTCGGCCGTGAGCGGGCATCCCGGGCGCCGGCGCACGAGGACGATCGGCCGCTCCACCCCGGTGAGCAGGACGGCCTCCGCCTCCGACAGCTCCGCCATCGCGTCGGCGGAGGCGAGGTCGCGCACCATCACCGCGAACGGCTTCTCCTCCCGCTGCTTGCGCGCGCGCAGGACGCAGACCGCCGCCCCCGAGAAGGCGTCGCAGGCCAGGTGGAACCCTCCGATGCCCTTGACGGCGACGGTGAGCCCCGAACGGAGGGCGGCGGCGGCGGCCCGGATGGGGTCGCCGGGGACGACGTCGCCGGCGGGAGTGAGGGCACGCAGCCGCGGCCCGCACTCCGGACACGCGTTGGGCTGCGCGTGGAACCTCCGGTCGCGGGGATCGTCGTACTCCTCCTGGCACCGGGCGCACATCCGGAAGGCGGACATCGTGGTGAGCGGGCGGTCGTAGGGGACGTCGCGCGCGATCGTGAGGCGCGGGCCGCAGCTCGTGCAGTTCGTGAAGGGGTACCGGTAGCGCCGGTTGCGGGGGTCGAGGACCTCTTCCGCGCACTCCGCGCAGGTGGCGAGGTCGGGCGGAATGGACACCCGCCGCCGTCCCTTCCCCTCGCTCTCGACGATCACGAACCCGTCGTTCGCGCGCTCCTGGGGGGAGATGGCGGTGGCGTGCAGTGCGGTGATCACGGCCGCGGGCGGGGGGGCCGCGCGCAGGCGCTCCTCGAACCCGGCGAGGGCGGACCCGGGCCCGAAGGCGTCGATGGTCACTCCGCGGGCGTGGTTGAGGACCCGGCCGGACAGCCCGCGCTCGCGCGCCAAGCGCCAGACCCAGGGGCGGAAGCCCACGCCCTGGACCACTCCCTCGACCTCGATGCGGCGGCCCTCGACGGGCATGGGCCAAGTCTCGGAGAGGTGAACGATCCACCCCATGGTCCCGACGGACCATTCGATTGGCTCGTTTGCTTTAGTCGGCGTGGGGGAAGCGTAGGATTTGCGCGGAAATGCCCGGCGGCGGCGCTTCAGGGCAGGACCGGCTCCACCTCGCGCGCCTCCGCCGCGCCCAAGATGCCTCCGCGGGGCCCCGGCTCGGGCGTCCTCAACCGACGGTGGCCGGCGCCTCCCACCAGATGTGCGGCACCAGGAGCTGATCGCGGACGCTCACGGCGATGCCGAGGCGCCGCAGCTCGGCCACGATGGCGGCCAGCACGGCCGGCACCGCCTGCCACACGGGACGGCTCAGGCCCGTCCCCGTCGAGATCTGCTCCGGGATCACCCCGATGAGGAAGACCTCGCTTGGTCCCTCCCCCATCACGGAGGCGAGCAGGAGCGACTCCTTCACCCCTGGATCGTGCGGGCTCAGCCGCGGCGCGGGCGGATGAGCGAGGATCTCGTGCAGGCGATAGGCACGCACGTCTCCCGGCTCTCCCTTGGCCCGGACGGTGTCCACGAAGACCAGGGCGTCGTAGCCCGCGACGTAGGGCGCGAGGTCGAGGCCGGGGGTGCCGAGGTCGGCCACCGTCACCTCCGGTGGCAGGTCGTAGGTGGCGCGGAAGACCTCGATGGCGTAGGGGCCGAGGGCGTCGTCGCCCATGAGGACGTTCCCGAGACCGTACACGCCGACGCGCATCAGAGAGCCTTGACCCTCGCGATCTCGCGGCCTTCGACCTCGAGGGTATGCGCTCATGATCACCTCGCGTACGGAAACCCTGCTCTCAGCGGGCCGCGGCCGCCTCCGACCAGGTCTTGGCCTTCACCCCCAGCCGCCGCAGCGCCTCTTCCATGGACGCGCGCACTCCCTGGGCGTCCGCGGGGTCGGGGAAGGCCTCGACGATCAGCTCCACCTCCGGCGCGAAGGCGCTCTCCGGCCGCAGGTGCACCGCCGCGTCGTAGGGCTCGACGTGATGCGGGACCGCCGCCGGCAGCGCCCGCGCCGCGATCGCGGCCAGGCGCTCGTAGGTGGCGTGGCACTCCGGGCGCGCGGGGTCGATCCCGCGCCGCGAGCCGCACAGGGCCAGCAGCGTCAGCTCGAAGCCGGGATGCCCGCCCTCGCCGGGACGGCGGCTGGGCGCGACGTCCCAGCACACGTGGTGCGCGCGGACCCAGTCGGCGAGCGGCTCTTCCACCGCTCCTCCTGCGCTCCCGTCCTCAGCGGACCGCGAGCTCCGCCTCCTCCGCCCGCGCCGCGGGAGCGGCGGGCAGGAGCGGCACGTAGGCCGGGTCCCACATGGCGCCCCGCACGGCGGGCTCGATGGCGCCGTCGTCGAGCGGACGGCCCACCCCGGAGTCGCGCGCCTCGCGGACCACCGCCTCCGCGATGCGCACGGTCACGCGCCGCAGCGCGGACACCGGCGGGAACAGGCTGCCCGCGGCCAGGTCGTCGGCGTGGACCTCGTCGGCCAGGGTGGCCGCCGCCGCCGCGAACATCCCGTCCGTCACCTGGTAGGCCTCGGAGACGAGGACGCCGAGGCCGATCCCCGGGAACACGAACGCGTTGTTGCCCTGGCCGATGACGTGCTTGCGGTGGCCGTGCCGGACCGGCTCGAAGGGGCTCCCGGTCGCGATCAGGGCTCGTCCCTCCGTCCATTCCAGCAGGTCGGAGGGGATCGCCTCGCTCTTGCTGGTCGGGTTCGACATGGGGAAGATCAGCGGCCGCCCGGCGTGGTGCGCCATCTCGCGCACGACCGTCTCCGTGAACGTGCGCGGCTCACCCGACGTCCCGATGAGCATCGTGGGGCGCAGCGCCCGCACGACTCGCTCGAGGTCGCGGCCGGCGCCGGCCACCAGGCCGTACTTCGCGGCCAGCGCGGGCGGCCAGGCGAACTCGCGCTTGTGCTCGTCCGCGATCGGCTCGTCCGCCACCAGCATCCCGTGGCGGTCGAGGTTGGCCACCGCGGCCACCAGGGCGTCGCCGGCCAGGCCGTGGCGCCGGAAGGTGTCGCGCAGCAGCCGCGCGATGCCCACTCCGGCCGCGCCCGCGCCCAGGATCACCACCCGCTGCTCCGCGAGCGGGATGCCGGTCACGCGGGTCCCCGCGAGCATGCCCGCCACCGCGACCGCGGCCGTCCCCTGGATGTCGTCGTTGAAGGACGGCAGCGTCCGCCGGTAGCGGTCGAGGAGACGGAAGGCGTTGGCCTTCTTGAAGTCCTCCCACTGCAGGATCGCGCGCGGGAAGCGGCGCTTCACCGCCTGCACGAACTCCTCCACGAAGCTGTCGTAGTCGGAGCCGCGGAGCCGCGGGAACCGCCAGCCGAGGTAGAGCTCGTCGTCGAGGAGGGACTGGTTGTCCGTGCCCACGTCGAGGCTGATGGGCAGGGTCTGCCAGGGCGGGATCCCGGCGGCGGCGGTGTAGAGCGCGAGCTTCCCGATCGGGATGCCCATGCCGCCCGCGCCCTGGTCGCCGAGGCCGAGGATCCGCTCGTTGTCCGTGACCACGATGAGCCGCACGTCCCCGAAGGGCGCGTTGCCGAGGGTCTCGTAGATGCGGCCGCGGTGGCCGGGGGTGATCCAGAGGCCGCGCGCGCGGCGGAAGATGTGGCTGAAGTCCTGGCAGGCCTGACCCACGGTGGGGGTGTACACGATGGGCAGGAACTCCTCCACGTGGTCCAGGAGCACGCGGTAGAACAGGTGCTCGTTGCGGTCCTGGAGGGCGGCCAGGCCGATGTACTTCTCGATGGGATCGGCCTTGCGCGCGATGTTCGCGTACGCGCGGCGCTCCTGCTGGTCCATCGTGCTGACCGCCTGCGGGAGGAGGCCCTCCAGCCCGAAGGCGCTCCGCTCCTCGGGACTGAACGCGGTCCCCTTCGTGTAGAGCGGGTGCCGCAGCAGCGCCACCCCGCGATGCGGCACGCTCAAGCGCGGGTTGCCCTGGCTGTCCCGGGTCATCGCGTAACTCTCCATGACGCCCTCCTCGGCCTGGAGGAAACATCGCTCGCGGGCGGTCTGGAGGGAATGGGCCATATGGCCCAGGACAGGGCGGGCGGGGCCGGGGCGGGCGCGGTCGGCCCCGCAGACCCTTGATGCGAAGGGCCCATTGGCGCCGGCGCCGACGCGGACGATCAATGGAGCGAGGCCCGTCCTGCGGCCGGGGAGGAGGCGCCCGTGCTCATCTACCTCGACGGAAAGCTCGTGCCGAAACACGAAGCCACCGTGTCCGTGTTCGACCACGGCTTCCTCTACGGCGACGGGGTGTTCGAAGGGATACGCGTGTACGAGGGCAACGTGTTCCGGCTGGCCGAGCACGTGGACCGGCTCTACGAGTCGGCGCGCACGATCGGTCTCCAGGTCCCGATGGAGCGCACGGAGATGATCGATGCGGTCCGCCGGACGGTGGCCGCCAACGAGAAGGAGGACGCCTACGTGCGGGTCGTGGTGTCGCGCGGCCCCGGGGACCTCGGCATCGACCCCGCGAAGTGCCGCAAGCCCACCGTCGTGATCATCGTGGACACGATCGCGATGTACCCCCACGAGGTGTACGACTACGGCCTCGACCTCGTGACCGCGAGCGTGCGGCGCATCCCGATGGAGTCGCTCGACCCCAGGGTGAAGTCGCTCAATTACCTGAACAACATCCTGGCCCGTCTGGAGGCGACGAACGCCGGCTGCCTGGAGGCGTTGATGCTCAACCACCAGGGCCTGGTGGCCGAGTGCACCGGCGACAACGTCTTCATCGTGCGGCACGGGCGGTTGGAGACCCCGGCCCTGACCCAGGGTGCGCTCGGCGGTATCACCCGCCAGGTGGTGCTGGAGATCGCGCACGCGGTCGGAGTGGAGGCGCGCGAGACCGAGCTGGCCCTGCACGACGTGTACAACGCGGACGAGTGCTTCCTCACCGGCACCGCCGCCGAGATCGTGCCCGTGGTGACGGTGGACGGGCGCACCATCGGGGACGGACGGCCGGGCGCCCTGACGCGCCTTCTCACCGCGGAGTTCCGGAGGCTCCGGGTGGCCGACCGCGGCCGGACGCCCGACGCGGAGGCGGTGGTCGCGGTTTCCTGACTGCCGGGGCCGGCGATGACCGCCTGCCTCTTCGCCTCCGACCTTCACGGCTCGGAGGGACGTTACGCCGCCCTCTTCCAGCGCCTGGCCGCGGAGGCGCCCGCGGCCGTGTTCCTGGGCGGCGACCTGCTGCCCGGCCTCGCCCCCGCGCGCGCGGCCGCCGATTTCCTCGGCGACGTGCTGGCGGCGGGCTTCCGCGGCGTCCGCCGCGCGCTGGGGTCGCGCTACCCCCGCGTGTTCCTGATCCTCGGCAACGACGACCCGCGGTGCCACGAACGGACGTTGCGGCGGATGGGCGCCGACGGCCTGTGGTCCTACGCGCACGGCCGGCGCCTGGAGTGGAGCCCGTGGACGGTGTACGGCTACGCCTGCGTGCCCCCGACCCCCTTCCGCCTCAAGGACTGGGAGCGCTACGACGTCTCGCGGTTCGTCGACGTGGGTGCCGTCTCGCCGGAGGAGGGAGCACGGACGGTGAAGGTCGCCCCCGAGCGGATCCGCTGGGGCACCATCCAGCGTGACCTCGAGAGGCTCACCGGCCGCCGGCGGATGGCACGCGCGATCGTGCTCTTCCACGCTCCGCCGTATGCCACCGCCCTCGACCGCGCGGCCCTGGACGGCCGCGCCGTGGACGGCGTGCCCCTGGACCCGCACGTGGGGAGCATCGCCGTGAGGCGCTTCATCGAGGCCCGCCAGCCGCGCGTCACCCTGCACGGGCACGTCCACGAGTCCGCCCGCCTCACCGGGTCCTGGCGCGACCGGCTGGGCACGACCCACGCCTTCTCGGCCGCCCACGACGGGCCGGAGCTGGCGCTGGTCCGCTTCGACCCCGAGCGGCCGGAGGAGGCGGAGCGCGAGCTCGTCCTCCTCAGCTCCGGGCCCTGCCCAGCGGAAGCGGGCGCGCGGCGTCGGTGATGGCCCCGATCTTGGCCGCGAAGCTGGTCGACCGGGCCAGGTCGGCGTCGGTGACGACGTGCACGTCGAGCAGCCCGTCGCTGCGATAGCCCGTCCGCAGGAAGTTGATCTCCGCCAGGCACCGACTCCACCCCTCGAGCCAGTGCGAGAGGGCGCGCTCCATCTCCGGAGTGCCCGCGAAGTGCACGATGAGGTCGATGTCGCTGCCGGGCCCGGCGGTGGCGTTCTTGGTGCTCCCGAAGACGTACAGGGCCTTGACCCCGAACCGTTCCCCGTCGAGGAGGGCGGCCAGGCGCTGGGCCATCTGGAGGCGCCAGCGCCAGTGGTCGTCCCCGGGGGGCCCCGCGGGGACGGCGGGAGGCGGCGCCGTCCGCCCGGCGGCGCCGGGCTCGACCAGGATGCCGACCGCCTCCCCGAGATCCCCGTTCATGAGGATGCGCAGCACCCGGCCCTCGGCCACTGCCGGCACGTCGATCACGCGTACCACATCCTCGAGCGACGCGAACTCGGGCAGCAGGTCACCCAGCAGGTTGCGGGATCGGCGGAAGAAGTCCTCGTTGAACGTCACCCCCTCGTCGCCCGGGTAGAGCGGCAGGTAGCGGATGGAGGACTCGACGAGGTCCTGGAAGAAGTGCGTGCCGAACGAGAGGTCGGGGACGTAGGGCCCCCGTTTCAGCGCCACCTCGATCAGCACCGCCGCGTTGTTGATGTCGGAATAGGTGACGCTCACGCCCAGGCGGATGTCCCCCCGGCTGCCCCAGCGGCCGGGGCCCATCAGCGCGAACTGGCGCTTCGGGAGGAGCGCGTTGATCCCGCTCACCGCGCGCGAGACCTCGCGCATGCGGTCGGCGGTGGGGAGGGCGGCGTAGGCGTCGCCGTCCACGTACACGACGTGGGTGAGGTCGGGTACCCGCCCGTTGGACACGTAGCGGTTCGCGGAGAAGAGCACCCGGCCGGGGGGGAGGTCGTGGGGGATGGGGACGGGCACGGCGTCGCGCGAATCGCTCTGGGCCCGGCACTGCACGAGGAAGAGGTCGGTGCCGTCGGAGGCGAACTCGAGGTCCACGGGCATGGCCAGGGATTCGCGCAGCAGGCGCAGGAGCGCGCTCATCCGGGTCAGGAAGCGCGTGTTCCGGGTCAGTCCCTCGAACGTGAACACGGCCCGGGACGGGTCGGGCGGCTCGAGGGCGGAGGCGGGACGGAGGAGGTCGCCCTCCGCTATCGACACGAGCTGGTCCAGCGCGGGCAGGGCTTCGCCGGCCTCGCGGAGCAGCTCCGCCACCCCGACCGTCACCAGGGCGTTGCGCTCCAGGTCGATCACGTCCGCCTTCCGCGGCGAGTAGCGACGCACCTCGTCGGGGGAGGCGTTGACGCGCAGACCGGGCTGGCCGGGGGCGATGAGGACCGGGTAGTCGTCGGCCAGCCGGTCCACCGCCCGCGTCCCCAGCCCCGGCACGATGCGCAGCAGGCCGTCCTCGCGCCGGATCCGCGGCGACCAGCGCAGCTCGTTGTTGCTGAAGGCCACCCCGGAGTAGGCGGGGAAGAAGAAGCGGCCGGCCCGCGCTCCCACCACCTCCTGGATCATCAGGGCCATCTCCTCCTGCTGCTCGAGCAGGCCGCGCTCGGCCCGGTACTGGATCGCGTCCGGGTTGAACATGGAGGCATAGACCTCGGCCACCGCGTCCAGGAGGGCGTCCAGGCGCGCCGCCTTCGGGCCCTGGTTCCCCAGGAACAGGCTCTTGTACTTGCCGGAGAAGGCGGAGCCCAGGCGGTCCTCGAGCAGGCTCGAGCTGCGCACGATGAGCGGCCGGTCGCCCAGGTCGTCGAGCACGCCCGCCAGCCCGCTCACGAACTCGGGCGGGAAGCGCGAGCCCTTGAAGACGTGCTGGAGGTGCGCGTACTCCTGCCGGATCTGGTCGAGCGGGCGGTACTTCCAGTTGTAGACGTCGTCGAGGTCGTTGTAGGCCACGAAGTGCACGATCCCGTCGGAGGGCACGTACCAGGTGCGCGCGAAGCGGATGTCCTGGAGGACGTCCGCGAACTCGGGCGAGCGCCGGACCACCTGCATGGCCAGGAACAGCCCGCTGGCCTTGCCTCCGAGCCGGCCGTGGCTGGCGGGCAGGATGACGGTCCGCCGCATCAGCTCCAGGAAGTCCTCCACGTCCACCCACCGGCGGCAGGTGGCGACGAACGAGGGCTCGTCGGTGAGGAGCCGGCGGGTGAGCCCCACCTTGAGCGTGGCCTGGGTGGCGCGGGAGAGCTCGTGCGAGTCCACTCCGGTGTGCTGGTAGCGCTCGATCGCGCCGCCGAGCTCCACGAGGGTGGTGGAGCGGCTCTCGAGTGCGTCCAGGAGGAAGTGGACGCGGTCCTCCTTGAGCCAGGTCTGGAGCGACGAGAGGATCTCCGGCTCGGAAAGGTGGGCGGCGGCCAGGCGGAAGGCGTCGCCGGCGGTCGTCTCCGCCTCCGGGGAGGCCGGGCGGCGGCGCGGCTGGTTCTCGTCCGGCGGCTCTGCCGCCGCGGGGGCGGAGGGGGCGAGGAGGAGCGAGGTGGCCTCCTCCACGCCCACGCTGGAGAGGTGGTTCAGCATCTTCCGGGAGATGCGGCGGAGGAGCGTGCGGTCGGTGCGGCGCAACAGGTCGACGATGACGCGCCAGTCCTGCCGGGTCCCCTCCGCGGCGGCCGCGCGCCCGGAGGGGCTCGCCAGGTCGCGTTGCCGGATCGCCTGCCCCAGCCGCTCGGCCACCGTGTCGATGAGCCTCCTCTCCTCCTTGAGGAACGGTCCCTCGTCGGAGGCGGGCAGGGGGCGGCGATAGGAGACGGCCACCACGCCCACCTGCTCGCCCCCCACCACGATGTCCGCCTCCTGCACCCAGGGGGACTCCTCGAAGCCGGCGGTGGCGACGGCCTGGCCGCGGAACACGATGCGGGCCTGGCAGGCGTCGGGATACTGCCAGCCCGCGGGCAAGGCCTCCACGACCGCGGCGAAGACCTCGGGCAGCGGCGCCAGCGGCGCGGCCAGGATGTCGTCCACGCGGTAGAGGCAGCCGAGCTCCTTGGCGCGCTCCTGCAGCGAGTGGAGGACGTCGTCGAGTGGAGGCTCGTGGGCGCTCACGAGCGCAGCACCACTCCGCGCCGCGCACGGCCGTCCACGCGCGCGGCGAGAGGACGCTCCAGCCGCACCCGGCGGACGAGCGCGCCGGGAGCCGCCGGCTCCGCCCGGGCCTGCAGCCAGGGCCAGTCCACGCGTCCCGGCCCTCCCAGCGGGACGTGCAGGCAGGCGACGCGCGCGGCGACCAGGTTGTGGAAGAAGTGCGCGCCCTGGCTGGGCTCCACCTCGAAGCCGGGGAGGCCCGCCTCGACCAGCACCCGCGCGCCCGAGACCTGCGCCCAGGTGACGGGCACGCCCAGCCAGGGGTCCGCGCTGCCCCAGCGGCCGAAGCCGATGAGCAGGTAGGGGCGGCCCTCGTCCCGCAGCGCGCGGTCGGCCCGCGCGACCTCGAGGGCCGCCTCCCGCGACCGTCCGGCGTCGAAGCTCGCGGGGTCGAGGAAGACGACGTCGCCCAGGCTCGCGATCGCGCCGTGGCCCATGGCGCGCGCGGAGGCGACGACGGCGCGCGGGTCGTCCAGGTCGGCTTCGCTCACCGCGACCGCGGTCTCCGCGCCGCCGAGGGGCCGGAGCTGGACGAGCCCCAGGCGGGGCCGCGCGCGCGGGGCGGGTGGGAGCTCGAGCGCGAACTCGATCTCCGCCTCCCCTCCGAGGCTCTCCGCGCACGACGCGAGCAGCCGGCGCAGCACGGGGTTGAACGGGACGTCGTCGCCCGCGAGGAGAAGGGCGAAGTCCAGCAGCCGCGGGCCGCGCGCGGCCAGCCCGGGCACGATCCGGTCGCGGCCGGGATCGTAGGTGGAGGCGAGCAGGTTCAAGGAGCCGTCCTCCTCCGCGTCCCCGAGAGAGGCGCGCACCAGGCACTCGGTCTCGGTGGTGGGATCGTACCGCGGGGTCCCCATGTCCACGGCCCAGAAGTCGCGCTGGCTCCGATCGAGGACGTCTGCCACCCCCCCGAACGGCGCGGGGGCCCGGGGGTGGGCCGGACAATACGTCCAGCACCGCCCGCCCTCCACGATCGTCTTGCCGAGGCCGAGGGCGAGGTCGGCCACTCCGTCCTCCGGGCGGGCGGGCCCGTAGGGATAGAAGCTGCACGAGCGCGCGACCCCGGAGGCGTCGGGATAGAAGCGCGGGCCGAACCGCCGGCCCACCACCGCCTGGATCACCACCGCCATCGCCTCGTCGCCGTCCCCGTGGCCGGTCGTGCCGCGATGGGCGCGGGCGGTGGCGAAGGAGGCGGAGGCCCACACCAGCTTGATCGCCTCCGCGAGCTTGCGGAAGCGCGGCTCCGGGTCGAGAGCTTGGTTCGGGATCATCTTCGTCAGGTAGACGCCGGCGAAGGGCTGGCTGCGCGCGTCCTCGAGGACGCTCGAGGAGCGCACGGCCAGGGGCACGTGCGCCTCCCGCGCGAGGTCGAAGAGGTCCCCCACCGTCTCCGCGGGCAGCTCTCCACGCAGGAACGCGGCCGCCACCTCGCGGTCGCTGCCCCCCGCCACGGTGGAGAGCCGGTTGCGGCGCCGGAACTCGCAATAGACGTCCGCCCCCACCACGACGAAGGGAGGCACCTCGACCTGGAGGCCGGGCTCGGGCGGCAGCCCGCCCACCACCGCCCGCGCCCGCCGAAGTCCCTCGGCCTTGCCTCCGAGCGGCCCCGAGCCGATGGTCGCGCACGTGAGGCCGGAGGAAAGGAACCCCCGGCGGTACGGCGGCGGGGCCTCCGCCCACCCGGCCCCGCCGACGGCGGCGTCCATCCTCAGACCCATCCGCGATCGCGGCAGGCTCGGGCCACGCGCTCGACCGCGATCAGATAGGCGGCGTCGCGCAGAGGGAGGCGGCGGCGCCGGGCCAGGTCGCTCACCGCCTGGTAGGCGGAGGTCATCCTGACGTCGAGCTTGCCCAGCACCTCGTCCTTCTCCCAGAAGTAGTTCGCGTTGCTCTGGACCTGCTCGAAGTAGCTGCAGGTCACGCCCCCCGCGTTGGCCAGGAAGTCCGGGATCACCATGACGTCCCGCTCGCGCAGCAGGGCGTCCGCCTCCGGGGTCGTGGGCCCGTTGGCCCCTTCCGCCACGAAGCGGACGCCCGCGTGCACGCGCCGCGCCGTCTCCGCGGTGACCTGGTTCTCGAGGGCGGCCGGGATCAGGATGTCCACCTTCTGCTCGATCCAGGCCTCGCCCGGGGCCACCTCGTACCCCATCCGGCGGGCCTGGTCCTTGTCGATGCCGCCGAACTGATCGGTGATCCCGAGCAGGGCCTCGAGGTCGACTCCCTCCTCGCGGCGCAGCGCGTAGGCCTTCTGGTCGCGCTGGTCCCAGGAGGAGACGCACACCACCCGTCCGCCCATCTGCTGGTAGAGCCGGATCGCGAACTGCGCCACGTTGCCGAAGCCCTGCACGCTCGCCCGCGTGCTCTCGAGCCGGACGCCGGTCTCGCGCAGGGCCTCGCGCAGGGTGAAGACCACGCCGTACCCGGTGGCCTCGGTGCGCCCGAGCGAGCCGCCCATGCCGACGGGCTTGCCGGTGATGAAGCCGGGGAAGCGGCCGCCCTGGACGACCTCGAACTCGTCGAGCATCCAGAGCATGTGCTGGCCGGTGGTCATCACGTCGGGGGCGGGCACGTCGCGGAAGGGCCCCACGTCCCGCGCCACCTGGCGCACCCAGCCGCGGCAGAGGAGCTCCTGCTCGCGCGGCGAGAGGTTGTGGGGGTCGCAGACCACGCCCCCCTTGGCCCCGCCCAGGGGGATGTCCACCACCGCGCACTTCCAGCTCATCCACATGGCGAGGGCGCGGATGGTGTCGAGGGTCTCCTGGGGGTGGAACCGGATCCCGCCCTTGCTCGGGCCGCGCGCATCGTTGTGCTGCACGCGGAAGCCCCGGAAGACCTTCACGTGGCCGTCATCCATGCGCACGGGGATCGCGAACGCGTATTCGCGCAGGGGCCAGCGCAGGAGGTCCCGGGTCGCCTGGTCCAGGCCGAGCGTCCCGGCCGCCCGGTCGAACTGCCCTTGTGCGACTTCGAACGAGTTGTACGGCTTGCTGCTCATGCTCGCCCTCCCGAGGCCAATCTCCGGCCGGAGGCGAGCGACCGCCATGATCCGTGCGAACCGGACGAAGGACGCGCTCAGTCCAGGGCGGCGCTCGCGGTGTCGAGCACGGCCAGCAGCAGCTCGTTCTCCCGGCTCTCGTGCCTCACCAGGTCGCGCAGGAGGCGGCGCACGGAGGTGGCCAGGGCGGGCCCGCCGCCGGCCACGAGCGCGCGCGTGCGCAGCGCGGCCGTCCGCGCCCGCAGGCGGCGATGCTCGCGGAGGAGGGCGGCGGCGGCTACGGCCGTCTCCGGCGCCTCCTCCACGAGCTGCTCGAACAGGCCGCCGTCCTCCTCGTGCGCGAAATGAGCCTCCAGCGCCACCTCGAGGTCGGCCAGGCGCGGGAAGAGCGAGGACGGGATGCGGGAGGGGGTGGTGATGAGGAGGATCGCGTCGATGTCGGCGATCAGGGACTGCAGGGCGCGATGCTCCTCCAGGACGAGCTCGGCCGTCTCGCCGGGACGGCGGCGCGCCACGGCGTCGCGCTTCAGCATCCCGGGGCCCCGGGGAGGGCCGGCCCCGCCCCCTGGCGCAGTCGCCGGCGCGTGTACTCGACGAGGCCGCCCGCGTCCAGGATCGCCTGGCGCGCCGCCGGCAGCGGCCGGACCACGAACGCGCGGCCGCTCGTCCGGTTCAGGACGTCGGTGGCCGAGACCTCGAGCTCGTCCCCCTCCACCGCCTCCATCTCGGGAACGAGGAACACGGGCAGGCCGACGTTGATGGCGTTGAGGAGGAATATGCGCGCGAAGCCCTTCGCGACCACGACCAGGCCGTGGCCCTGGAGGCAGGAGGCCGCCTGCTCGCGCGAGGAGCCGCAACCGAAATTGCGCCCGGCGACCACCACGCTGCCGGGAGGGAACTCC
Organism: Vicinamibacteria bacterium; assembly: GCA_041481445.1. Lineage (GTDB taxonomy): Bacteria > Acidobacteriota > Vicinamibacteria > Fen-336 > Fen-336 > AA29. Next base: position 37,514 of record JBGPBV010000019.1, on the reverse strand, counting down.
CCGGCGCGCAGGCGCGCGTTGAAGTCGGCGAGGTCGGCGAAGGCGAACGCCGGCGTCTCCGTGGGCAGCACCGTCGCCATGTAGCGGCCGGGATAGATCGCGTCCGTCGAGACGTCGTCGCCGAGCGCCAGCACCGCCTTGGCCATCGCTCCCTCCTCAGATCGCGCGCCGGGGGTCGGTGATCACGCCCGCGATCGCGGAGGCCGCCGCCACCTCCGGCGAGCAGAGGTACACCTCGGCCCTGGGGTTGCCCATCCGACCCTTGAAATTGCGGTTGGTGGTGGACAGGGCGACCTCGCCGTCGCCCAGCGCGCCCTCGTGGACGCCGAGGCAGGGGCCGCACCCGGGGTTCATCACCACCGCCCCCGCCTGAGAGAGCAGGGTGACGAACCCCTTCTCCACCGCCTCCTGGTACACGCGGGCGGAGGCGGGGAAGACGAGCAGCCGCGTCCCCGCCGCCACCTTGCGCCCGGCCACCGCCCGCGCGGCGACGGCGATGTCGTCCAGGCGCCCGTTCGTGCACGAGCCGATCACGACCTGGTGGACGCGTACGCCGGCCACCGCGTCCACCGGCCGGACGTTGTCCACCGCGTGCGGGCAGGCCACCTGGGGAGCCAGGCCGGTGACGTCGATCTCCAGCGTCCGCGCGTAGCGGGCGTCCGGGTCCGGCTGCACCAGGTCGAGCGCGTCGGCGACGCCCGCCTCCTCGCGCAGGTAGCGCGCCGTCTCCCCGTCCGCGGGGACGATCCCGGAGGTGGCGCCCGCCTCCACGCTCATGTTGCACAGGACGAGCCGGCCGGAGGTCGGCATGGCGCGGACGGCCTCCCCGTGGAACTCGATCACGCGGAAGTTGGCCCCCTCCGCCCCCAGGCGGCCGATCAGGTGCAGGACGAGGTCCTTGGGTGCCACGCAGGGCGGGAGCGTGCCCGTCACCTCGACGCGGATCGTCTCCGGCACCTCCACTCCCGGCGCGATTCCCAGGGCCCAGACGCTCGCCATCTCCGTGGCCCCGATGCCGAAGGCGAAGGCGCCGAGGGCGCCGTGGCTCGTGGTGTGCGAGTCGGTGCCCACCACCACCGCCCCCGGACGCACGTAGCCGTTCTCGGCCAGGACCTGGTGGCAGATCCCCCCCACGTCCCCCCGGATGTCGTGGAAGCGCCCGATGCCGTGGGCGGCCACGAACTCGCGCACGCGCTTCTGGTTGGTGGCGGTCTTGGCCGACTCCGCCGGCACGCGGTGGTCGAACACGATCGCGATACGGCCGGGATCCCACAGGCGCGGCACGAGCGAGGTGCCCGCGAACACGTCCAGGAACCGGTCGATCACCAGCGCGGCGTTCTCGTGGGACATCGCGAGGTCCACGGAGGGCTCGACCACGTCGCCCGGCGCGACCTCCGCGCAGGCGCTGGCCCGGGCCAGGATCTTCTCGACCACGGTCATCGGCATCGGCATCTCCCCCCGGAGGAAGGTCAGGCCTCCACCGGCTCCTTGCCCGCCCGATACCGCGCCTCCAGTTCCGCGGACGGGAGATAGAGGCTCTCCAGCGTCCGGTACTCGGGCAGGCCCACGAACGCGGTGTAGTCCTCGAACGAGGTGATCCAGTGCGTCTGCCCGGTGAGGTTCCCTTCCGGGGCGACGCGGAGGGCGCGGAAGAAGTCCGTCAGCGCCTTGTGCACGACCAGGATCGAGGCCACCGGGATGGAGACGCGGCCGATGCCCAAGCGCGCGAGATGCGCGATCGGCACCAGCTCCGTCCGGACGCCGGTGACGCCGTCCATCTGGTTCACCGAGAGGGGCCCGCGCACCTCGCGGGCCGCCTTCTCGATGTCCGCCCGTGTCCGGATCCCGTCGATGAACGCGAGGTCGGCTCCCGCCTCGAGGTAGACGTTGCAGCGCCGGATGGCCTCGTCCAGTCCGAGGGGGGCACAGGCGTCGGTGCGCGCGTTGATGACGAAGTCGGGATCGAGGCGGTCGCGCGTGGCCGCGCAGGCCCGGACCTTGCCCGCCATCTCCTCCGCCGACACGACCTCCTTGCCCGCCATGTGCCCGCAGCGCTTCGGGAACACCTGGTCCTCGATGTTCATCCCCGCCGCGCCCATGGCCACCACGCGCTCGGTGACGGCGGCGGCGTTGATCGCGTTGCCGCCCCCGGTGTCGACGTCCGCCATCACCGGGACGTGGACGGCCTGGACGACGTTCCAGGTCAGGTCGAGGACGTCCTTCATCTGGACGAGCCCGGTGTCGGGACGGGCCAGGAGCGAGCCGGCCAGGCCGAACCCGGAGACCTGGACGGCCTCGAAGCCGCAGGACTCGATCACGCGCGCGCAGAGCGCGTCGTGGGCGCCGGGCACGACGACGGCGCGCCGCTCCTCGATCGCCTGCCGCAGGATCGTGGTCCTCTTCACCGGGCCCCTCCCTCGAGCGCGCCGGCCCGGGCGCCCGCCGTCCGGCCCTCCCCGAGGGCGTCCGCCACCGCGCGCGCCATGTCGAGGGTGGAGGCGCGGCCACCCATGTCGTAGGTGCGGACGCGTCCCTGGGCGATCACGCCCGCCACCGCCCGCTCCAGGCGCTGCGACTCCCCGGCCTCTCCGAGCCACTCGAGCATCATCCGGGCGGCCAGGATGGTCGCGATCGGGTTGGCGCGGCCGTGACCGGCGTGCCGGGGCGCGGAGCCGTGGGTCGGCTCGAACACGGCCAGCCGGTCCCCGATGTTGCCCGAGCACCCGAAGCCCAGCCCGCCCACCATCTGCGCGCAGAGGTCGGAGACGATGTCGCCGTAGAGGTTCGGGGCCAGGAGCACGTCGTACTTGAGGGGGTCCTTGAGCAGCCACATCCCGATCGCGTCCACGTTCGCGTCGTCGCAGGAGACGTCCGGATAGTCGCGGCCGACCCGCCGCGCCTCCTCCAGGAAGAGGCCGTCGGCGGCGCGCACCACGTTGGCCTTGTGGACGATCGTCACCTTCCCCCGGCGATGCCGCGCGAGGTCGAAGGCGGCGCGCGCGATCCGCTCCGAGCCGCGCCGCGTGTTGATCTTGCAGGAGACCGCGTACTGGTCGCCCTCGAGGTCGGCGAAGGGATGGAAGGCGGGGGAGAGGCGGGCCAGCGTCCGCGCGAGCTCCGCCGGCACCGGCGCGAACTCCACCCCCGCGTAGAGGTCCTCGGTATTCTCCCGGACCACGGCGATGTCGATCCCCTCGCGGTAGTTGATCGGGTTGCCGGGGTAGGCCTTGCACGGGCGGAGGCAGACGTAGAGGTCGAAGAGCTGGCGCATGCGCACGATCGGCGACCGGTAGGCCAGGCCGGTGCCGCGCAGGGCGGGGGCGAGCTCCGCCTCCGCCGCCGCCACCGGCTTCGAGGTCACGGCGCCGAAGAGGGCGGCGTCGACGCTCCCGAGCATCGCGATCGTGCGCGCGGGCAGGGCGTCGCCCTCGCGGCACCAGAGGTCCCAGCCGATCTCACCTTCGACGTAGTCGGCGCGGAAGGGCAGCGCGTCGAGGACGAGCCGGACCGCCTCCATCACCTCGCGGCCGATCCCGTCGCCGGGCAGCCAGCCGATGCGGTACGCCTTCATGGGGCCTCCTCCGGCGGGGCGGCACCGCCTGCACCTCGGAGGATGCGAGCCTCGGACCGGGCAGGGAATGGATCCCATGCACCATCGCCCCGTCGCGGGGCACGCGCGGCCTCCTGGAACCCACGGCCCATGGGCGCACGGCCGGCGGCGGCCGAGACTGTGACCAGCCCCGTCCTTGGGAGGTCGCCATGCTTCGTCCCGGAATGACGCGCCGCGAGATCCTCCGCGAGGTGGTCCGGGCGGAGAGCGGGGCCCACGACCTGCTCGCCGAGGCCGCCCGCCTCACTCCCGACCCCGAGGAGCGGCGGCTCTTCGCCCACCTGGCCTCCCTCGAGGAGGAGGCGCTGCGCGCGCTGGCCCGGGAGCAGGACCTGCTCGAGGCCGAGGAGTTCGTCCAGCAGGCGGTCGAGGTCTGAGCGCGGCCGACCCGCATCTCGCGCGCGGCCGTGGCTACATGATCTTGCGCCGGCGGGCGGCCTGCCGCAGGTCGTCGCGGAAATCGGGATGGGCGATCTCGATCAGGGCGGCCGCGCGCTCGCGCAGGCTCCGCCCGTGCAGGGAGACCACGCCGTACTCGGTCACCACGTAATGGACGTCGGCGCGCGTGGTCACCACGCCCGAGCCCTCCCCGAGCGCGTCCACGATCCTCGAGATGCGCCCCTCCTTCGCGGTGGAAGGCAGGGCGATGACGGGCTTGCCGCCCTTCGACCGGGCGGAGCCGCGGATGAAGTCGAGCTGGCCCCCGAAGCCGGAGTAGATCGAGCGCCCGATCGAGTCGGCGCAGACCTGGCCGGTGAGGTCGACGGCAAGGGCGGAGTTGATGGCCACCATGCCGTTGTTCTGGGCGATCACGAACGGGTCGTTGACGTAGTCGGTCGGGTGGAACTCGACGAAGGGATTGTTGTTCAGGAAGTCGAACGTCCGCTTCGAGCCGAGGACGAAGGAGGCCACGATCTTCCCCCGGTGGAGCGTCTTGGCCTCCCCCGTGATGACCCCCCGCTCGAAGAGCTCCACCACCCCGTCCGAGAACATCTCGGTGTGGATGCCGAGGTCGCGCTTGGCCCCGAGGAACAGGAGGACGGCATCGGGGATCTCGCCGATCCCCATCTGGAGGGTGGAGCCGTCCTCGATGAGGGAGGAGACGTGCTCGCCGATCGCGCGCGCCACCGGTCCGACCCGCCCGGCGCCCTGCAGCTCCCGGACGGGACGGTCCACCTCCACCACGTGGGTCAGCCGGGAGGCGTGGATGAAGGAGTCGCCGAGCGAGCGCGGCATCTGCCGGTTGACCAGCGCGATCACGGTGCGCGCGCGCTCCGCCGCCGCCTTCGTGCACTCCACCCCCACGCCGTAGGAGCAGAAGCCGTGCTCGTCGGGCGGGGAGACGTGCACGAGGGCCACGTCCACCGCCAGGTCGCCGCTCCGCAGCAGCCCCGCGATCTCGGAGAGGTGCACGGGCACGAAGTCCGCGCGCCCGTCGTTAACCGCCTCCCGGACGTTGGCGCCCGTGAAGAGCGAGCGGTGGCGGAACGACTCCGCGTAGCGCGGCTCGGCGTAGGCGGCGCTCCCGAACGTCATCAGGTGGCTGACCTCCACCCCGCGCAGCTCGCCCGCCCGGGCCACCATCGCCTGCACCAGCTCCTCGGGGTTGTTGCAGCCGGCGTGGACCCACACGTGGTCGCCGGAGCGCACGCTGCGGAGCGCCTCGTCCGCGCTGGTGACGCGCCGCCGGTAGGTCTCCGTCCAGGCCGGCATCGCGCTCACCCGGCCGGCCAGGGCAGGGAGGCCGCGGGGAGGTCGAAGGTACGCCCGAGCGCCGCTTGCGCGCAGGCTCCGCGGTAGAGGTAGAGGCCGCGGCGCAGGTCGCCGCGGCCGGCGACGGCGCGCTCCAGGTCGACCCGGCCGATCTCGAGGAGGTACGGCAAGAGGGCGTTGGTGAGGGCCACCGTGGCCGAGCGGGCCGCCGCCGAGGGCAGGTTGGGCACGCAGAAGTGCAGGATCCCGTCCACCTCGTAGGCGGGATCGGGGAAGGAGGTCGGGCGCGAGGTCTCGAAGCATCCCCCCATGTCGATGGAGAGGTCGAGGACCAGGCTGCGCGGCTTCATGAGGGCGAGCATCGGCCGCGTCACCAGCAGGGGGGCGCGCTCCCCGCGCACCGCCACCGCCCCCAGCACGATGTCCCCGAACGTGAGCGCCTTCTCGACGTTGCTCGGCGTGGCGAACATCGTGGACAGGCGGCCGTCCTCGATGGTGGCCGCGCGCAGCCGTTCGACCCGCGTGTCCAGGAGCATGACCTGGGCGCCCGCGCCGAGGGCGGCGCGCGCCGCCGAACGCCCGACCACGCCCGCGCCGAGGATGGCCACGTGCGCGGGGGGCACCCCCGGCGCTCCGCCCATCAGGATGCCGCGGCCGCCGAAGGGCCGGAGGAGCAGGCAGGCGCCCACGGTGATGGCGAGGCCGCCCGCGATCTCGGACATGCTCTCGAGCACGGGCGCCCGGCCGGAGCGCTCGGCGATGGCCTCCAGCCCGATGGCGGTGACTCCGCGCTCTCCCAGGGCGAGCACGTCCTCGCGGCGGCTGGCCGGGAGCATCCAGAAGGCCAGGACCGACTGCCCCGGGCGCAGCAGGGTGGCGTACTCGCCCGGCTCCGGCGGGAACACCGCCGCCACCACGTCCGCGCGCGCGAAGAGCTCGTCGCGCGTGTAGGCGATGGCCGCCCCCCCCGCCTGGTACTCGGAATCCTCGAAGCCGGCCCGTCGCCCGGCCTCCCGCTCGATCCAGACGCGGTGGCCTTCCTGGACCAGGGCCTTGGCCCCCGCCGGCGTGAGCGCGGCCCGCTGCTCGCCCGTCCGGGTCTCCCGGGGAACGCCGAGGTTCATGGCCGTCCCTCCCTGGCGCCGGGGGCGGCGCCCTTCTCTCCCGCGAGGTGCTCGTGGATGGCGGCGGCGGCGCGGCGTCCGTCGCGCATGGCCAGGATGACGGTGGCGCCGCCGCGGGCGAGGTCGCCCCCGGCGAAGACGGCGGGCCGGTTCGTGCGCTGGGCGTCGTCCACGGTGACGACCCCGGCCCGCCCGACGGCCAGGCCCGGCGTCGTCGACTGGATGATCGGGTTCGGCTTCTGCCCGATGGCCTCGATCACCGTCTGCACCGGCAGCAGGAACTCCGAGCCCGGCCGCGGCCGGGGACGGCGCCGGCCCGACTCGTCCGGCTCGCCCAGGTCCATCTGCTGGCATTCGAGCCCGCGGACCCAGCCCGCGTCGTCGTCGAGGATGCGGACGGGGTTGGTCAGGAACAGGATCTCGATGCCCTCGTCCTCGGCGTGCCGGACCTCCTCGCGGCGTGCCGGCATCTCCGCCCGCGACCGCCGGTAGACGAGGTACGCGCGCTCGGCCCCGAGCCGCCGGGCCGTGCGCACGGCGTCGAGGGCGGTGTTGCCGCCGCCGATCACCGCGACCTCGCGGCCGAGCTTCACGGGGGTGTCGCGCTCGGGGAAGGACCAGGCTCCCATCAGGTTCACGCGCGTCAGGAGCTCGCTCGCGGAGTATACGCCGCAGAGTCCTTCGCCCGGGATGCCCAGGAAGGTCGGCGTGCCCGCGCCGGTGGCCAGGAACACCGCCTGAAATCCCCACTCGCCCAGCAGCTCGTCGAGGGTGGCGGTGCGGCCGACCAGGAAGTCGGTGCGGATCTCCACGCCCAGCGACCGGATGCGGTCCACCTCGAGGTCGAGGATCTTCTTGGGAAGCCGGAACTCCGGGATGCCGTAGCGCAGGACGCCGCCCGCGGCGTGGAGGGCCTCGAAGACGGTCACGCCGTAGCCCAGGCGGGCGAGGTCGGCGGCGCAGGTGAGCCCGGCCGGTCCGGAGCCCACCACGGCCACGCGCCCGACCCGCGCGGCGGCCGGGGGCGGCGGAGGGGCGCCGTGCTCGATCTCCCAGTCCGCCACGAAACGCTCCAGCAGGCCGACGGCGATGGGCGCGAACCGGCGGCCCACCGTGCAGGTCGCCTCGCACTGGCTCTCCTGCGGACACACGCGACCGCAGATGGCGGGGAGGGCGTTGGCCTCGCGGATGCGCGCGGCCGCCCCCGCGTAGTCCTTCGCCAGCAGCTTCTGGATGAAGCCGCGGATGTCGACTCCGACCGGGCACCCGCGGGTGCAGGCGGGATCGCGGCATTCCAGGCAGCGCGTGGCCTCGACCAGGGCGCGCTCGGCGTCGAAGCCCCGCGAGACCTCCGCGAAGGTGGAGGCCCGGGCCCGGGCGTCCTCCTCGCGCGGGACCTGGCGCGGGATCTTCACCCGCGCCGGGGGCTTGAGGGGGTTGACGGAGGTGGTCACGTGGTCTTCGCCGCCGCGCAGGCCCGCTGGAACCGATCGTCCGCGATGCGCTCGAGGTCGGCGTACATGCGCGAGCGGCGCCCCAGCTCGTCGAAGTCCACCGCGTGCGCGTCGAACTCCGGCCCGTCGACGCAGGCGAACTTCATCTCGCCCCCCACCGTCACCCGGCACCCGCCACACATCCCGGTGCCGTCCACCATGAGCGCGTTCAGGCTGGCCCAGGTGCGCAGGCGGCCCGGGCGCGTCAGGTCGGAGACCGCCCGCATCATGGGCAGCGGCCCGATCGCGTAGACGACATCGATGCCCATGGCCCCGATCAGCTCCTGCAGGGGCCCGGTCACCAGGCCCTTCCGCCCGCCGCTCCCGTCGTCGGTGGTGACGGCCAGCGTGTCCGAGCACCTCGACATCTCGCGCTCGAGGATCAGGAGCTCGCGGCTGCGCGCGCCGATGATGGAGTGCACGGCGTTGCCGGCGCGGCGGAGGGCACGGGCGATCGGAAGGAGCTCGGCCGTCCCGACCCCGCCCCCCACGCAGGCCACCACGCCGTGACGCGCGATCGGGGTGGGGTTGCCGAGCGGGCCCAGGACGTCGGCCAGGGCGTCGCCGGCGCCGAGCCGGGCCATCTCCCGCGTGGTCTTGCCGACGGCCTGGACGATCAGCGTGATGGTGCGACCGGCGGCGTCGCCGTCCACGATCGTGAGGGGGATGCGCTCGCCTCCCTCGGCCACGCGCACGATCACGAAGTGCCCGGCCTGGCGCTTGCGCGCCACCAGCGGGGCCTCCACGACGTAGCGCCTGATGGTGGGGGCCAGGGGCGTGGCCTCCAGGATGCGGAACATCAGTGATGGGCCAGCCGCCGGCGGAGCGTCTCGAGGACGGAGCGCGCGCGCCCGCAGGTCTCGCAGGCGGACCCGGCGTCGGGGCAGGGCACGCCGTCGGCCTGGGCTTCCGGACAGGACCGCGTGAGCACGCCGTCGAGCTCCGCGAGGAGCTGCTGGAGCTCTCCCGGCGACAGCCCGCGCATGATCGCGAGGAGGCGACCCTCCTCCTCCGCCGGCCGCCGCTCCTGGCCCTTGGGACTCATGACGCGCTCCCTTCGCCGCGCACGCCCCGGGCCAGCGCGGACTCGTTGACCGCGATCAGGTCCGGCTTGTCCTTGAGGACCTGCCGGATCACCTCGCGCAGGGTCTCGACGGGGAAGAGGCCGGTGGCGGCCTGGAGGGCGCCGAGGGCGACGATGTTCTTGACCTGGGGCTTGCCCAGCGCGACCGCCGTCGACGCGCAGTCCGCGGGCACCAGGCGCACGCTCGGGTCGAGGCGGGGCGGCACCGCCACCACCGAGCGGTCGTAGACGACGACGCCGCCGGGGGCGACGTCCGGCCCGAACTTCGCGAGGCTGGGCGCGTTGAAGGCCACGAGCACGTGGGGCTGGGGACAGGCCGGCGAGAGCACTTCGTCCTCCGCGATGCGGACGTCCGCGTAGGAGGTGCCCCCGCGCGACTCCGGTCCGTAGCTCGGAATGTGGGTGGCGTCGAAGCCCTCGTTGATGGCGGCGCGCGCCAGCAGGAGGGCCGCCGTCTGCGCGCCGTCCCCTCCCGCGCCCGCCAGCTTGATGGCGATCTCGCGGCCGAAGAGGTGGCGCGGGAACGCGCGGCAATACCGCGGGGGGGCCTCGGAGGTCGCGCCGAGGACGCGCGCGAGCGTCGCGGGGTCGAAGGTGGGCTCGGGAAGCTCCCAGGGCGTGGACGCGACGTCCTTCTTCACGCCGAGCGGGAACGCGGGGACCATGCAGTCGCGCACCCAGGCCTGCGCCTCGCGGGGCGTGAGATGGAGGTGCACCGGGCATTCCGCCAGCACCTCCACCAGCGCGAACCCGCGGCCCTCCACCTGGAGCTGGATCGCCTTCTTGATGGCCTTGCGCGCGCGGACGCGCTGCTTCGAATCGAAGAGGGCCACGCGCTCCACGTACACCGGACCGTCGAGCTGCGCGATCATCTCCGCGACCCTCAGCGGCGCCCCTTCCAGGCGCCCGCGGCCGAGCGGGCTGGTGGTGGTCTTCTGGCCGGTGAGGGTGGTGGGCGCCATCTGGCCGCCCGTCATCCCGTAGACGGCGTTGTTGACGAACACCACCGTGAGGGGCAGGCCCATCTGCGCGGCCTGGAGGATCTCGGCCAGGCCGATGGAGGCCAGGTCGCCGTCACCCTGGTAGGCGACGACGATCGAGCGCGGGTTGGCCAGCTTCTGGCCGAGGGCGACGGCGGGCGCGCGGCCGTGCGCGGCCTGGGTGTTGCCGACGTCGAGGTAGTAGTACAGGAACACGCTGCAGCCGACCGGAGAGATGGCCACCGTGCGGTCCTGGATCCCGAGCTCCTCGATGGCGGCGGCGAGGTACTTGTGCACGAGGCCGTGGCCGCAGCCCGGGCAGTAGTGCGTGGCGTGGCCCTTGAGGCCCTCGCCGTGCGCGTGGCGCTCGAACACCGGGTAGAACACCGCGCTCATGCCCTCACCCCCTCGCGGGAGGCGACCTCGCTCACGGCCTCGACCACTTCCGCCTGGGAGGGCAGGACGCCCCCGAACCGCCGCACGTGGTCGATGGGCGGCGGCGGCAGGCCGGCGTGGCTCAGGGCCAGGCGCAGCTCGTCCTCGAGCTGGCCGTTGCTGGCCTCCACGACCACGATCGCGCGGGCACGGGGCAGCAGCGGAGCGAGCGCGCCGATCGGGAACGGCCAGAGCGTCTGCGGCCGGAAAAGCCCGGCCCGCCGTCCGGCCCGCCGCAGGGCCTCCACCGCCCCCTTGGCCGTCCGCGCCGGCGTGTTGGCCGCCACCAGCAGCAGCTCGGCGTCGTCGCAGGCGTAGAGGTCCGCGCGCGCCTCCCCCGACATTGCCTCGTACTTGGAATTGAGGTGCACGTTGTGCGCCTCGAGGTCGGCCTCGCTGAGCTGGATGGAGGAGACGAGGTTCGCCCGATGCGCAGCGTCGCCGTACACGGCCCATCCCGGCACCGCCGGCTTCACCATCTCCGCCGGGAGCCGCACCTTGCCCGTCATCTGGCCGAGGTAGCCGTCGGCGAGGACGACGACGGGATTGCGGTAGCGCTGCGAGAGGTCGAAGGCGAGGATCGTGAAGTCGAGCATCTCCTGGGGCGTGGCGGGGGCGAGCACCACTGCGTGCGTGTTGCCGTGGCCGAGGCCGCGGCAGGCGAGCTTGATGTCGGCCTGCTCGGGGCCGATGTTGCCGAGGCCGGGACCTCCGCGCATCACGTCCACGAACACGCCCGGGACCTCGGCCCCGATCATGTAGGAGAGGCCCTCGAGCATGAGGCTGAAGCCCGGAGACGACGTGAACGTCATCGCGCGCCGGCCGGCCGCTCCGCAGCCGTAGATCATGTTCACGGCGGCCACCTCGCTCACCGCCTGCACGAAGGTGCCGCCCAGCTCCGGCAGCAGGCGGGCCATCAGCTCCCCGCCTTCCGTCGACGGCGTGATCGGGTACCCGAAGAAGTGCCGGCAGCCCGCCAGCAGCGCCCCCAGCGCGGAGGCGTAGGTGCCCTTGAGGACGAGGGGCGGGCCGGGGGCGAAGGGCAGGCGTTCGTCGCCGCTCGCGGGAGCGGCGGCGGCGCGGCGCCGGGCCAGGGTGACGGCGGCGTCGACGATGCGCTCGCCCTCGGGGAGGAGGCCGTAGGGCTCCGGACAGGCATCGAAGCACAGGCCGCACGCGCTGCAGCGCTCGAGGTCGACCTGAACGGGGACGAGGCCGGTGGCGGCGTGGATCTGGTGGCCTTCGACGATGCAGCCCCGCGCGCACGACTCGATGCAGCGCCCACAGCCCTTGCAGTACTCGGAGAGGAGGGACGGCCTGGCCTTCTCGCGCGCGGCGCTCATGTGGCCTCCGGCCCGCGGTGGTGCAATGGAAGTGCCGCCGGCAAACCGCCCGAAACCGCCGCCTCCACCCGTGTCGCCCCGCAAATCGCGCGGCCCGGATGGCCGCGATCGCAAGCCTTGCGCCCCCGCTCCCGACGCTGGCCGGAATGGCGCGCTCGACCGGCTGGCACGGCGATTGGTATGCACACGAGCGAAGACGCCGCTGAGGGCCGCGGAGGAGGCACATGGACCTGTCGACGACGTACCTGGGCCTCGAGCTGGCGCACCCGCTGGTGCCGGGAGCGTCTCCGCTGGCCGACGACCTCGATACCGTTCGCCGCCTGGAGGACGCGGGCGCGCCCGCGATCGTGCTCCGCTCGCTCTTCGCCGAGCAGATCGCCCGCGAGGAGGTGCAGGCGTTCCTCCATCTCGATCGGCACGGCGAGTCGTTCGCGGAGGCGCTGAGCTTCTTTCCGAGCCCGGAGCGGTTCGCGCTGGGCCCGCACGAGTACCTGGATCACCTGCGGCGGGTCAAGGAGGCGGTGGCCATCCCTGTCATCGCCTCTCTCAACGGCACCCGGCCGGGATCCTGGCGCGACTACCCGACGCTCATGGAGCGCGTGGGAGCGGACGCCCTCGAGCTCAACATCTACCACCTGCCCACCGATCCCGCGGTGGCGGGAGAGCAGGTCGAGGACCTGGCCCTGCAGGCCCTGCGCGAGGTCAAGAGCAAGGTCCGCATCCCGGTGGCGGTGAAGCTGTCGCCGTTCTTCAGCGCGATGGCGAACTTCGCGACCCGGCTCGAGGCGGCGGGCGCGGATGGCCTCGTGCTGTTCAACCGCTTCTACCAGCCCGACATCGATCCCGAGAACCTGAAGGTCGTGCCGTCGCTCCAGCTCTCGAGCCCATCCGAGCTGGCCCTCCGGCTGAGGTGGCTGGCCCTCCTCTCCGGCCGTGTCCGCGTGTCGCTGGCCGCCAGCGGGGGCGTCCACGACGGGCTCGACGCGATCAAGGCGGTGATGGCCGGCGCCCACGCCGTCCAGATGGTGTCCGCCCTCCTCGCCCGCGGCCCGGAGCACCTGGCCACCACGCGCGCGGAGATGGCGAGCTGGCTCGAGGAGCACGAGTACTCCTCGCTGCGCCAGGCCCAAGGCAGCATGAACCTGCTGTCCTGCCCCGACCCCGAGGCCTACGAGCGCGCGAACTACATGCTGATCCTGCAGAGCTGGAAGCCCAGCCGGCGCCTCGGCGCCTAGGGACGAGCATGGAACGCTACCTGATCCGGAAGGAATACGGCCGATTGCACCTCGGGGTGCCGTTGCGGGGGGCCCGCCTCCTCACCCAGCCCCTGTTCAACAAGGGCACCGCCTTCACGCGCAGCGAGCGGGCGGCCTTCGGGCTCGAGGGGCTGTTGCCCGATGCGGTGAGCACGATGGACCAGCAGGCACGGCGCGCCTACGCGAACATCGTCCGCAAGGAGGACCCGCTCGAGCGCTACATCGGCCTGGCCGCGCTCCAGGACCGCAACGAGCACCTGTTCCACCGGCTGCTCGTGGACCACCTCGACGAGTTCCTGCCCATCGTGTACGCGCCCACCGTCGGACGGGCCTGCCAGGAGTTCAGCCGCATCTTCCGGCGGGCCCGCGGCCTCTGGATCACGCCCGCCCACCAGGGGCGGATGGGCGCCGTGCTCGCCAACACCCCCCATCCCGACGTCCGTCTCGTCGTCGTGACCGACAACGAGAGGGTGCTCGGCCTGGGCGACCAGGGCGCGGGCGGCCTGGCCCTTCCCGTCGGCAAGGCCGCTCTCTACACGGCGGCGGCCGGCCTCCATCCCGCGCAGGTCCTCCCGATCAGCCTGGACGTGGGCACCGACAACGCCGGGCACCTCGGCGACGATCTCTACCTCGGCTGGCGCTGGCCCCGGCTGCGTGGCCCCGAGTACGACGGCTTCGTCGAGGAGTTCGTGCACTCGCTCCACCGCCGGTTCCCCCACGCCGTTGTGCAGTGGGAGGACCTCAAGCCGGCGAACGCCCTGCGCGTGCTCGACCGCTACCAACGCCTCCTGCCTTCCTTCAACGACGACGTGCAGGGGACGGGGGCGGCGGTGCTGGCGGCGCTGCTGACCGCGGCGCGGATCACCGGCCGTCCGCTCTCCGCGCAACGGGTCGTGATCGCGGGCGCGGGCGCGCCCGGGCTGGGCATCGCGCGGGTGGTGCGCGAGGCCCTGGTCCAGTCGGGCCGGGCCCACGACGACGTCGCGAGCGCGGTGGCCGTCGTCGACCACCAGGGGCTGGTCGTCGAGGGCGCCCGCGGCCTCGGCGCGCACAAGCGCGAGGTCGCGTGGCCGGCCGCGCTGGCCGCGCATCACGGGCTCGGCCAGGGTGCGCGGGGAGTGGCGGAGGTGGTCCGCCAGCTCCGCCCGACCGTCCTCGTCGGTACGACCGGACGGGGCGGCCTCTTCACCGAGGGCGTCGTGAAGCAGGTCGGATCCGTGGTCGAGCGGCCGGTGATCCTGCCCCTCTCGACACCGCAGGAGCGCGCGGAGGCACGGCCGCAGGACGTGGTGGCCTGGACGGGGGGGCGCGCGCTGATCGCGACCGGCCTTCCTGCCACCACCATCGACTTCGAGGGGACGACTTCGGTCGCCAGCCAGCTCAGCTCCGTCTTCGTGTTCCCGGGGGTGGCGCTGGGCGCGGTCGTGAGCAAGGCCTACGAGGTCACTCCCGCCATGTTCCGGGCCGCCGCCACGCAGCTCGCGGAAGAAGTGACGCCGGGGGAGCGCGCGGAGGGCCGGCTCCTGCCGCCGTTGTCACGCCTGCGCGAGATCACGCCCCGGATCGCGGAGGCGGTGATCCGCGCGGCGCGCGAGGCCGGCGTGGGCCTGGCCCTGGACGATGCCGCCATCCCGCGCGCGGTGGCGGAGGCGCGCTGGGAGCCGTCGTACCCCCTCTTCGACCCGCTCCCCGAGACGCCGGACTCCGTCCCCATCGCGCCGGCGGCGACGGGCGCGGATCGGCCCTGATCCTCGACGCAACCGCTACGTCCCGACCCCGGACCGACGCAACCCTTGCGCCGGTGATCTTGAAACCGGACTTCAAGTTCGTTGTCGGACCATCACTTGCGCTGGCCGCGTGCGATGCGCCCGATGGCACCCGGATTGATGTGTCACCGGCCGAGCGATGGCTTCGATCGACGTGGCGGTTCCGCGTGAGACGGACGACGGCGGGCCCGAGCCCATCCGCGGAGTGATCCTCGTCGGCAACCCCAACGTCGGCAAGAGCGCGCTGTTCGGCGCGCTCACCGGCACGTATGCCACCGTCTCCAACTATCCGGGCACGACGGTCGAGGTCACGCGGGCCGGACTGACGCTGCGGGGCCGGCGCGCCGCCGTCGTCGACACCCCGGGGGCGGCCTCGTTCGTGCCGCTCTCGGAGGACGAGCGTGTCACTCGCGACATCCTGCTCTCGGGCGAGGCGGGAGCGGTCGTGATCGTGGGGGACGCCAAGAACCTCGAGCGGGTGCTCCTGCTCGCGCTGGCCCTGGCGGAGATGGCGCTGCCGCACGTGCTCTGCCTCAACATGATGGACGAGGCGGGCGAGCGCGGGCTGGCCATCGACGTCGAGCGGCTCTCCGCCCGCCTGGGAGTCCCGGTGGTGCCGACGGTCGCCATCCGTGGCGAGGGGATCGACGCCCTTCGCGCCGCCCTCTCCCAGGCGCGTCCCGGGCACGCGCGGGTCGGCTACCCCGAGACGGTCGAGGACGCCGTCACCGCGCTCGAACCCTTGCTGCCCGCCGCCTCCATCGCCCCGCGCGCCCTCGCCCTGATGCTGCTGGCGACGGACGGGGCGCACGCGGTGGGACTCCCCGGCGCGGCCGGGGACGCGCGGACCCGGGTGGAGGAGGAGCGGCGGCGCCTGGCCCGCGCGCTGCCGGAGCCGGTGGCCTATGCGATCCACGAGGCGCGCCAGGCGGTGGCGGGCGCGCTCGCGCGCGAGGTGGCCGGGACGAGCCAGCGCGGGCGCGCCGTCCGCGGCCGGCGCCTGGCCGCGCAGGCGGAGCGGCTGGCCACGCATCCGGTGTGGGGATATCCGGTGCTCGCCGTCGTGCTCGGGCTGGCCTACCTCTTCGTCGGCGTGTTCGGCGCGGGCACCCTCGTCGACCTCTTCGAGGACGGCCTGTTCGGCCGCATCGTGAACCCGTTCGTGACCTGGGCCGTGCGCCGCCTCCTGCCCTGGACCTTCGCCCAGGACCTCATCGTCGGCCCCTACGGCCTCGTCACGATGGCGCTCACCTATTCGCTCGCCCTCGTGCTGCCGATCGTGGGCACGTTCTTCGTCGCCTTCGGGGCCCTGGAGGACTCCGGGTACCTGCCGCGGCTGGCGGTGATGGTGGACGGCCTCTTCCGCCGCATGGGCCTCAACGGCAAGGCGGTGCTGCCGATGGTCCTCGGCCTGGGCTGCGACACGATGGCCACCCTCACCACGCGCATCCTGGAGACGCCGAAGGAGCGCCTCATCGTCATCCTGCTCCTCGCGCTGGGGGTGCCCTGCTCGGCGCAGCTCACGGTGATCCTGGCCCTGCTCGGGCCCCTCACCCCGGCCGCGTTCGTGCTCTGGGTGCTGGTGGTGGTGTCGGTGATCCTGGCCGTCGGCCGCCTGGCCGCGATCGTCCTGCCCGGCCGCAGCACCGACTTCGTGCTCGAGCTGCCGCCGCTGCGCCTGCCCCGCCTGGGCAACATCGCGGTGAAGACGCTGGGCCGGATCGAGTGGTACCTGAAGGAGGCGGTGCCCCTGTTCGTGCTCGGCACGCTCATCCTGTTCGTGGGCGACCGCCTCCACCTGCTGGGCGGGATGCAACGGCTGGCCGCCCCGGTGGTCTCGGGGCTGCTCGGACTGCCTCCGGAGGCGGCGGGGGCGTTCGTGGTGGGGTTCCTGCGGCGCGACTTCGGGGCGGCCGGGCTCTACGCGCTGGCTCGCGCCGGCCGCCTCGACGCCGTGCAGGCCCTGGTGGCCGCCGTCACCATCACGCTGTTCATCCCCTGCATCGCGAACTTCTTCATGATCGTCAAGGAGCGCGGGTGGCGGACGGCGCTGGCGGTGGCCGCCTTCATCATGCCCTTCGCCATCGGGGTGGGGACGGCGCTGAACCTCCTCCTCGGCGGAGGACGGCCGTGACGGGCCCCCCGGCCCCGCGCCGGTACTCGTTCGGGGCGGCCGCGCCCTCCGAGGACGCGTTCGCCTGCGCGCTCTGCGGCCTGCGCTTCACGCATGGCGGACAGGTCTGCGCGTCCTGCCCGATCGCGGTGGGCTGCGACGACGTCGTCCGCTGTCCGCGGTGCGGCTACCAGTTCCCGCGCCGCTCGCGCCTCGTCGACGGGCTGCGGGCCCTGCGCGAGTGGTGGCGCCGGCGGTCGGCCCCGGACGCGCATCCCGTCCGCACGCTGGACCACCTGCGCGCGGGCGAGTGGGGCACTGTGCTCTCGGTGAGCTCCGCCGACGCGGCCATGCGGCTCAAGCTCTCGCACCTCGGCCTGGCCCCGGGGGCGGAGGTCTGCCTGGAGCAGTCACGGCCGGCGGCGGTCGTGCGCGTCGGCCAGACCACCATCGCGCTCCAGCTCTCCATCGCGCGCGCCGTCCACGTCCGGCGCCTCGGCTAGTCCCCGGTCCGGGCGGGCGCTACTTCTTCCCGGCCTTGGTCTGCTTCTGGAGCCAGGCCACGAGCGCTCCCAGCTCCTCGTCGGTGCCCGTGAACGCCTTGATGTGCTTCTTGCCGTTCTTGTCCGCCTCCTTCTTGAGGAACTTGGTCAGGAAGGCGGCGTCCTCCTTGGAAGCGACGTCGGTGAGGTCGGGGGCCTTGATCTTGCCCGTGGGGGTGATCCCGGCCGAGCTGACCGCGTGGCACATGTCGCACTTCTGGCCCTGGAAGACCTGCTTGCCGTCCGGCGTGGCGGCATTCGCGGAGGGCGTGGCGAGGATCAGGGCGGCCAGGGCGGCCCCGGCCAGGACATGCGTTCGGTTCATGAGTGTCCTCCAGAGTCATCCTCGATCCGCGCCGCGATGGGCGGAGAGGGACGTGGGATTCTAGACGATGACCGCCACTTCCGCCTCCGGCATTGGGCCCTCCGCGGCCGGCCACCGGTCCCGCCGCCCCGAGCTCGCCTTCCACAGCAGGTAGAGGGCGGGGTAGACGAGCAGCTCCATCAGGAACGAGGTGGCGAGGCCGCCCACCATGGGCGCGGCCACGCGCTTCATCACGTCGGCGCCCGCGCCCGCCGACCACATGATGGGCATGAGGCCCATCATGGCCGCCGCCACCGTCATCATCTTGGGGCGCACCCGCTTGACCGCGCCGTGCACGATGGCTTCGTGCAGGTCGGCGCGCGTGCGGAGCTGCCCGCGCGCCCTGGCCTCCGCGTAGGAGAGGTCGAGGAACAGGAGCATGAACACGCCCGTCTCCGCGTCCAGGCCCATGAGGGCGATCATGCCGACCCAGGCCGCGATGGAGACGTTGTAGCCGAGCGCCCACATGAGCCAGACCGCGCCCACCACCGAGAACGGCACCGCCAGCATGACGAGGCCCGCCTTCACCGCCGACCTGGTGTTCAGGTAGAGCAGGAAGAAGATGGTGAAGACGGTGATGGGCACCACGAGCTTGAGCCGCTCGCGCACCCGCAGCATGTTCTCGTACTGGCCGCTCCACTCGAGCGAGTACCCCGGCTCGAGGGTCACCGCCCGTGCCACCACCGCCTTGGCCTCGTCCACGTAGCCCCCGATGTCGCGCCCCGTCATGTCCACGTAGACGTAGCCGGCGAGCAGGCCGTTCTCGTCGCGGATCATGGCCGGCCCGGTGACCATCTTCAGGTCCGCCACCTGCGACAGCGGGACCTGCGCGCCGGAGGGGGTCATGACCAGCACGCTCCCCAGCGCCTCCAGGTTGTCGCGCAGCTCGCGCGGATAGCGGACGTTCACCGGGAAACGCGCGCGGCCCTCGATGGTCGTGGAGACGTTCTCGCCCCCGACCGCGGACATGATGACGTCCTGGGCCTGGGCCACGGTGGTCCCGTAGCGCGCCAGCGCGTCGCGCCGGAGGTCGAAGTCCACGAAGTACCCGCCGGCCACGCGCTCCGCGTAGACGCTGCGCGTGCCCCGGATGCCCTGGAGCGCGCCCTCGAGCTGCCGGCCGATGGCCTCGATCTTGTTGAGGTCGGCCCCGTACACCTTGATGCCGACGGGCGTGCGCACGCCGGTGGTCAGCATGTCGATGCGCGCCTTGATGGGCATCGTCCAGGCGTTGGTGGTGCCGGGGATGCGCAGCTTCTTGTCCATCTCCGCGACCAGCTCGTCCCAGGACAGGCGATCGGGCCAGATCTCCCGGAGAACGGCGGCCCGGAGCCATTCCGGCGCCCAGGACGAGTACCAGCGCTCCCTGGGCCGCCACTGGTCGTGCGGCCTCAAGACGACCGTCGTCTCCATCATGGAGAACGGCGCGGGGTCGGTGGAGGTCTCGGCCCGCCCCGCCTTTCCGAACACGCGCTCCACTTCGGGGAACGCCTTCAGGATCCCGTCCTGCACCTGCAGGATGCGGCTGGCCTCGGTGACGCTCAGGCCGGGCAGGGTGGTGGGCATGTAGAGGATCGTGCCCTCGTTGAGCGGAGGCATGAACTCGTGCCCGAGCCGGAGGTACACGGGCACGGTGGTGGCGACGACGAGGACGGCGGCGGCGACGGTGGCCCGGGGGTGCCGCAGGACGAGCCGGCAGAGAGGCTCGTAGGCGCGAAAGAGCACGCGGCTGATCGGGTGCTTCTCCTCGGGGTAGTAGCGGCCGACCGTGACCTGGTTGACGAGCCAGCTCAGCGCGCGCGGCCGGAAATGGACGAAGTCCATCCGCGCGAAGAGCATGCGCAGCGCGGGGTCGAGAGTGAGGGCCAGGAAGGCGGCGATGAACATGGCCAGGTTCTTGGTCCAGGCCAGGGGCCGGAAGAGTCGTCCTTCCTGGTCCACCAGCGTGAAGATGGGCAGGAAGGCGACGGCGATCACGAGCAGCGAGAAGAAGACGGACGGTCCCACCTCGAGCAGCGCGTCCAGCCTGACCTTGTGGAAGTCGCCCTGCCGGCCGCCGTGCTCCCACAGCTCGAGCTTCTTGTAGGCGTTCTCCACTTCCACGATGGCGCCGTCCACGAGCACGCCGATGGAGATGGCGATCCCGGCCAGCGACATGATGTTGGAGGAGATGCCCATGAAGCTCATGGGGATGAAGGCGAGGAGCACGGAGACGGGGATGGTGATGATGGGGACGATGGCGGAAGGGATGTGCCACAGGAAGACCAGGATGACCAGGCTCACGATGGCCATCTCCAGGGCCAGCTCGTGCTTCAGCGTGTCGATGGAGCGCTGGATCAGCTCCGAGCGGTCGTAGGTGGCCACCACCCGCACGCCCCTGGGCAGCGAGGGCTCGACTTCCCTCAGGCGCTCCTTGACCCGCTCGATGACGGCCCGCGCGTTCTCGCCGTGCCGCATCACGACGATGCCGCCCACGACGTCGCCCTGCCCGTCGACGTCGCTCACCCCGCGCCGGATCTCGGGACCGAGGGACACCTGTCCCACGTCGCGGAGCAGCACCGGCGTGCCGCGCTCGTCCGTCTTCAGGACGATCTGCTCGAGGTCGGCCGTGGACTTCACGTAGCCGCGGCCGCGCACCATGTACTCGCGCCCGGAGAACTCCAGGAGGCGGCCTCCGACCTCGTTGTTGCTGGCGCGCACGGCGTCCGCGACCTGCATGATGGCGAGGTCGTAGGCCTTGAGCCGGTTGGGATCGACGGTGACCTGGTACTGCTGGACGAAGCCGCCCACGGAGGCGACCTCGGCCACCCCCGGCACCGATTGGAGCCGATAGCGGAGGTTCCAGTCCTGGAACGTCCGCAGGTCGGCCAGCGAATGCTGGCCGCTCTCGTCGACCAGCGCGTACTGGAACACCCAGCCCACGCCGGTGGCGTCCGGCCCCAGCTCGGTGCGCACGCCCGGAGGCAGCTGGGTCTGGATCTTGCTCAGGTACTCCAGCACCCGGCTGCGGGCCCAGTAGATGTCGGTGCCGTCCTTGAAGATCACGTAGACGTAGCTGAAGCCGAAATCGGAGAAGCCGCGTATGGACTTGACGCCGGGCGCGCCGAGGAGAGCGGTCACGATGGGGTAGGTGACCTGGTCCTCCATGATGTCGGGGCTGCGGTCCCAGCGCGAGTAGACGATGACCTGCGTGTCCGAGAGGTCGGGGATGGCGTCCACCGGCATGTGGCGCACGGTGTAGAGGCCGTAGCCCACCGCCACCGCCGTGGCCGTGAGCACGAGCAGCCGGTTGCTCGCGCTGAAGCGGATGATGGACCGGATCATGATCCCCTCTCAGTGGGCGCGCGCGCCCGCGGACGGGGGCGGGGCGGGAGAGAGCACGGCCAGGGCGGCCTTGAGGCTGGACTCGGAGTCGAGGAGGAAGTTGGCGGCGGTGACCACGCGCTCGCCTTCCGAGAGCCCGCCCACCACCTGCACGCCCTCCGCCACCTTGGCTCCGACCTGCACCTCTCGCGGCTCGAGGCGGCCGTCTCCGTGGTCGACGAACACGAGCGTCCGCTCTCCGGTCTTGAGCAGCGCGCTCTCCGGCGCCATCAGGCCCCGGCCGAGCGCCGTCTTCAAGGCCACGTCCGCGAACATCCCCGGCTTGAGCTCGCCGTCCGAGTTGTCGACCTCGACGCGCACCTTGATCGTGCGGGTCTTCTCCTCGACAGTGGGCGCGATGTAGGTGACGGCCCCGCCCCAGGTCCGGCCGGGCAGGTAGGAGAGGCCCAGCTCCGCCGGCATCCCGACCCGCACCGCGGACAGGTCGGCCTCGTACACGTCGGCCAGCACCCAGAGGTGGCTCAGGTCCGCGATGTCGAAGAGGGTGTCCGCGGGGGTGACGCGCATGCCGTGCAGCGCCATCTTCTCGGTGACGTAGCCGCTGACCGGCGAGTAGATGTCGAGGGTGCGGCGCACCTCGCCCGCTTCTTCCAGCCGTGCGATGTCGGCGGGGCGGATGTCCCAGAGGAGCAGGCGCTGGCGGGCCGCCTCCAGCAGGTCGACGCCGCCGCGCGCCACCGACGGGATGGCGCTCGAGGCGAGCTGCTGCTGGGCGCGGTAGGCCAGCAGGTACTCCTGTTGGGTGGCCAACAGCTCGGGACTGTAGAGGGAGGCCAGCGGCTCGCCCTTCCGCACGAACTTCCCCGTGTAGTCCACGTAGAGGTGCTCGACGTAGGCCTCGAACTTCGTGTGGACGTGGTGCAGGCGCCGCTCGTCGGGAGCGACGAGGCCCACCGTGCGGATCGTGCGCTCGAGGGAGAGGAGCCGGACCGGCTCGCTGCGCAGGCCGAGGACGCGGCGGCGCTCCGGCGAGAGGTTGACCACCGCCCGGCCGGCGATGCCGCCCGTCGGCAGCTCGTCCTCGTAGACGGGGACGAAGTCCATACCCATGGCGTCCCGGGCCGGCGTCGCCGAACGCACGGCCGGGTCCATGGGCGACCGGTAGTAGGCGACCTGGCGGGCCGGCGAGGCGGAGGCGGCGCCCGGCGAGGGTGACTCGGCGCGGCGGCACGCCACCCCGGCGACTCCGCCCAGGGCGAGGCCGGCGCCGACCGCGCCGGCCAGCACGAAGGTGAACGCGCGCGTCATCTGGGTCTTCATTGCGTCCTCACTGATTGCCCATCGAGCCCATCGCTCCCGAGGGCGTACCGCGGGCGGCCGCGCTCGCGGCCCCGGCGCCACCGGCCATGGCGGCGGGGATCACGGAAAGGCTCTCGGGCGTCGCCTCGAGGCTGGCCTCGTCGAGGCTGGCGCGCAGGCGCGCCTGGCCCGCGAGCAGCCGGACGAGGGTGACGCGGTCGCCGTACAGCGTGGTGAGCGCCTCCAGGACGACGAGGAACGGCGCGCGGCCGGCCTGGTAGCTGGCCACCGCCGCCTCCACCGACATGCGGTCCTGGGGGACGATGCCTTCCTGGTACAGGGTCGTCGTCGCCCGCACCGCCTCGAGCTGGGCCAGTCGCTCCTCGGTCCGAAACCGGAGCTGCAGCTCCACCGCGGCCCCGCGCGACTCCGCCGCGCGCAGGAGCGCTTCCGACTCCGCGACGGCCGCTTCGCGCCGCTTCCGATCGAGGGGCAGGGTGAGGGCCACGCCCGCCTGCCACATGGGGTCCAGGCCGCCGCGATTCATGTAGGCGGCTTGCACCGCGAAGTCGGGGCGATACTCCTTCCGCGCCAGGGCGACCTGCAGGCGGGCGCGCTCGACGGCGGACCGCGCGGCGGCCAGCTCGGGGCTGATCGCCCGCAGGCGCTCCAGCTCGGCCGCCACCGGCCCCGCGGCGGCCACGCCGTGGAGGGCGCCCGGCGCCTCCACCTGGGTGTCCGTCGCGCGGCCCAGGAGCCGGGCGAGCTCCGCCGTGCGCACGGCCGCCTCCGCGTCCTGCTCGGCCGTGAGCTGCCCGATGCGCGTGATCTCGACCTGGGCCCGCAGGACGTCCTGCTGGTTGCCCTGGCCGACGCCGTAGCGGGCGCGCGTCACCCCCTCGATCTGCCCCCAGATCCCGCCCTGCTCGTCCACCAGCGCGCGCAGGGCCCGCGCCTGCAGCAGGGCCGCGTAGGCGCGCCTCACGCTGGCGGCCACGCCGAGGCGGGCCCGCGCCACCCGCTGGTCGACCTCGTCTGCCTCGCGGGACGCGATCTCGCCTCGCAGCCGGCGCTTGCCGGGAAAGGGCAGGCCCTGGCTGGCCGAGAGGGCCAGGTTGGTGTCGTCCATGCGGCCCAGGGTCAGGCCCCAGGTCTCGTTCGTGTAGGCGAGGCCGAGCACGGGGTCGGGGAGAGCCGAGACCTGGGCGGGCCGCTGGCGGGCGGCGCGGGCGGCCTCTTCCAGCGCGCGCAGGTCCGGGTTGGCCGCGAGCGCCTCCGCGACCAGGGCGTCCAGGCCGGGATCGTCCCCGGGCACGGGCGGCGCGGAGGGCGGCTGGGCCGCGGCTGCGCGGGCCAGGGCCAGCATCGTGAAGAGAACGGACGAGAGTCGGGTCGACATCGAAACCTCTGCCGTGTGTCCGGCGTCCTGGCCGCGCGTGGGGGACCACGGGCGGCGGCCTTCGAGACGGACGGGGAGCGGGGCGCGCTCAGGCCCCGGGGCAGGGGATCAGATACGGAGGACGAGCGGAGGACGGCCTGGCGCAGGGACGCGGAGGGCGTCGGACGGACGCAGGCGCGCCACCGGCCGCGCGGCCTCGATCACGGAGACCGCCGTGATCGAGGGTGCCGGCGGAGCCGGGGTGGAGACGCGCGCCGCCGCCTGTCCATCCTGGCCGCAGCACGAGGGGCGGGCGGCGCGCCACCCGCTCTCCGGCGCGCAGCACCCGTGCTCCACCGGTCCGGCCGCCGGCGCCGCCGGCGGGCACGGGCAGACGGCCAGGAACAGCGCGCAGAGGCCGAGCAGGTACGCGGCCAAAGCCAGTCGAGAGCGTCGCGCCATCCTCAGCATGGGAGCACCGAAGGCGTCCCCAGTCAAACTCCGGCGGGCAGCGCGGCCGCGCTGGACGCACGCGAGTCCGCCGCCCGCGCGGAGCGGAGGCGCAGGAACGCGCCCGTGATCACCGCCACCTCGAAGGCCACGAAGCCGCCCACGTAGGCGTAACCGCCGGTGCCGAACCCGTACGAATGGAGGCCGGTGCCGAGGATGAAGTTCACGCCGTACCACGCCATGAGCACGGTGAGGCCGCCGAGCAGGGCGCCCACCGCGAGGCCGAAGTCGCGGATCCACCCGATGAACCGGCCGTGCAGGATGGCCAGGTACGTGAGGAGGGCGATGAGGGCCCAGGTCTCCTTGGGGTCCCAGCCCCAGAACCGGCCCCACGAGTACGAGGCCCAGACCCCGCCCAGCAGGGTGCCCGCGGCCAGGAACAGCGTCCCCGCCTGGAGGGACCGGTAGAGGAACTGCGACATCGTCCGCAGGAGCGCCTGCCGGCGGGGCGCGAAGAAGTAGAGGCCGAGGTTCAGGTGCCCCAGGGCCACTCCGAGGAAGAACGCGGCGTATCCCAGCGTGATGGTCAGGACGTGCACGGTCAGCCACATGTTGTCGCGGAGCACGGGGACGAGGGGCTCGATCGAGCCGTCCAGGATCGGCACGTTGTCGGCCAGGATGAGGAGGACCACTCCGAGCCCGGCCGCGCAGGCCGCGAAGTACCGCACGCGGTAGGCCGCCTCGAACAGCAGCGCGAACAGCATCGCGCCCCAGGAGACGAACACGACCGACTCGTACATGTTCGTGACCGGCGGCCGACCCGAGATCAGGATGCGCAGGAGCATGCCGTAGCCCTGCACGAGGAAGGCGGCCGTGACCAGGGCGAACCCGGCTCCGGAGGCCACGCGCGAGGCGAGGGGGAAGCTGGCCAGCAGGGCGAGGAAGCCGAGAAGGTACAGGGTCCACGAGAGGCGGAACGGCTTCATCCGGTTGTATCGGACCTCTCGCTCCAGGGTGGCAAGGGTGGGCACGGTGGGGGCCAGCGGGCCGAGGCGGCTGCGCAGGGTCACGGCCGCCGTGGCCACCGCCGCGGTGTCGCCGGCGGCATAGGCGGACAGGAGCGCGCTCGCGAGCAGGCCCGCCCGGCGCGTGGCGGGGTCCTCCGCGTGGAGGAGGTGGGCCCACGAGCCCCAGGTCCCGTCCGCCTCGGCGGCGTCGGGCACGACGTGGAGGGCCTCGCCGGTGAAGATCTCGGACATCAGGGCCAGGTTGCCGTAGAGGTTCGCGATCTCGCTCTCGACGGCGTCCAGCCGGGCGTCGGCGTCCGCCTCCTGCTTCGCACGCACGGCCTCCGCCGCCTTGAGGAACGGCTCGTGGGTGGCCAGCTCGCGGAAGGTGTAGCGGTCCTTGGCCGCGGGGAGGCCGACGGCCTGGCGCAGGTCGGCGTGGGTGACGCGCATGATCGGCGCATCCTTCCAGCGCTCCGGCTCCGCCATCATGGCCACGATCCATTCCAGCGGATCGAGGCCGCGGACGGACTCCGCGCCGAACGCGCGCGCGCCGGTGATGCGGCGCGACGACTCCCGCGCGAACGTGTCGAGCGGCTTGACGCGCCCGCCGTCCTGCACGGGCAGGCTGCGCAGGGCGTCCACGGGGCCGGCGGCGGCCGGCCCCCCGGAGATGGCCAGGCCGACGAGGGCGGCGGCGAGGGAGACCAGGGTCCGGCTCCGCATGCTCATCCTCCTCGAAGGGGTCATTCCAGGCCGTCCCGCACGCCCACCAGCTCCGGCGTGCGCTCCTCGAAGCCGTGGGTGTGGGCGCGCAGCACGAGAACGGGCGCGGTGGCGTCGCGGACGACCCGGTGCGCCGTCGAGCCGAAGACGGTCGAGTCCAGGGCGCCGCCGTGCGCCCCCATGACGATCAGGCCCGCCCGTCGGTCCACCGCCTGCCGGAGGATCTCGCGGTGCGGCGTGCCCCAGACCACCGCGACCTCCGCCCCGCCGCGGCCGTCGGGCAGGAGGCGCCAGAGCCGCCCGCTCACCGCCGCCGTCACCTCGTCGCGATAGGCGGCGCGATCGAACCCCGGAGGCACCCGCATGGGCGGGTAGATGGATCCCTCGATCACGTGCAGGAGGACGAGCCGCGCCTGCCCCTCCTCGGCCAGCGCGGCCGCCTCGCGCACGGTATGGGGAGAGGACGGCGAGAAGTCGACGGGACAGAGGACGGTCTCGAAGCGGGCGGAGGGAGCGGCCGTCGCGGACGGGGCCACCGTGAGCACCGGGCAGGGGGCGCGGCGCAGGACCTTCTCGGTGACCGAGCCGAGCACCCAGCGCGGGAGACCCTGCCGGCCGTGCGTCCCGAGCACGACGAGGTCGGTCTCTCCACCCTGCGCACGGGAGAGGATCTCGGTCACGGGGTCGCCTTCCACGAGCTCGATGCGGACGGCCGGGGCCGCGCGGCGCACCGGCTCCACGAAGGCGCGCAGCTCGCCCAGGAGGCGCTGGCGGGCCTCGGGGCCGAGGGCCGTGGACGGGATGTACGCGAGCTCGACCGGGGGCAGCACGAGCAGGGGCGCGGCATGGAGGACCGTCAACTCGGCCTCGTACCACCGCGCGAGAGTGACCGCCTCCGCCAGCGCGCGCCGGGAGGCGTCGGAGAAGTCGGTGGGGCACAGGATGCGAGCAATGCTGATCACGGCGTCACCTCCGCGACGTTTCCCGCCCAGGCCCGGCGTCGTCCGGCGGCCTGGCGCGCTTGCCGGCGGGCCACCCAGGGCTTGACGTAGAACATCCAGGCCACGCCCAGGCTCACGAGCGCGGTGCCCGCGTACACGAGGGGCAGGCCGGGCGAGCGGGAGACGGAGAAGATCGACATCATGGGCCGCCCTTCGACGAAGGAGGCCTGGAAGAACACGTACCCGTCGCGGTGCAGCGGGTGGTTCATCGAGACCAGGTGCTCCGACGTGCGGCCGTCCGGCTCGTCGATCCGGACGCGGCTCTCGTAGCTGGCGGGGCGGCGCGAGCCCGGGTACGTGGCGGCCTTGAACTCGAGGAGGGTGATGCGGAACGGCAGCGCCGCCTGCGCCTCGCCGAAGGAGACGGAGGCGGGTCCTTCCGCGAGCTCGGCCCCGACGCTCTCGCCCCAGGGGATCCACTCGGAGGCGGTGCCGCCGGCCGGGCTGTCGAAGCGCACCCGGACGCCGGGCACGCGCCGCTCCTCGCGCGCGGGCGCGGTCGCCGGCGCCACCGTCCTCCGGACCGTGGCGTGCGGCAGCAGGCGGTCGACGGTCACGGTGAGGCCCATCCACGGCGTCTCGATCGCGCGGCCGGGGCTCAGTTGCCCGATCACGGGTGGGCGCCCTTCCGCCCGCAGCGCGAACCGCGCCTGGGCCTCCGGGCCCACGACGAACGCCACCTGGTTGCCGGTCACCTGACCGTGCAGGGCCGCCTGGGCCTCGGCCTCCGAGGCCGCCGAGCGGAGGTCGAGGTGCAGCGGGCCCATCTCGGCCCGCGCGCGCTCGCCGCCGGCCAGGAGCCATCCCGCCGCGTGTCCGAAAGGGCCGTCCAGGGCGTACGACGCGGCGGGCGTCCCGTCGTCCGCGGGCACGACCGCCTCCGTCGCCTCGACATGGGGCGCGTATCCGTCCGCCACCAGCTTGACCGGCGTGCCCGCCACCGCCCACACCGCCGGCCGGGCCGGCCGCGGCGGGGCGGAGTCGAACGCGGCGGCGAAGGTCTCATGGTGATCGCCGACCTGCACGTCGAGGGTGGGCGCGCGCAGGGCCACGCTGCCCGTGCCCTCCCCTTCGTAGAGGGCCACCGTGCCGTCGAGGCCGAGATGCAGCGAGACGAGCGATCCCACGAGCAGGAGGACGATCCCGACGTGCGCCATCACGAATCCGGCCTGGTGGGGGTGCCACGGGTAGCGCTTGAGCATGGAGAGGAAGATGTTCACGGCCAGCAGGGCGAGCAGGAACGTGAACCACCGCGTCTGGTAGAAGACGCGCTGGGCGGCGGCGGTCCCGTGGCTCGACTCGTAGAAGGTCGCGACGCCGCAGGCCACCGCCAGCACCACCATCGACACGATGCCGACGCGGAGCGAGGCCAGGAGGTCGAAAAGGCGGCGGGGATCGAGGGCAGCTCTCGAGCTCATGGCAGACCCTCGATTCAAACCCCGTACCCGCGCCAAGTGGCGCAATTCGCACGTTTCGGCCGCTCCCGTCGGCAAGAGGTGCGTTTTCCCCCGCGGAGGGCGAAAATCCAGCGCCGGCGTCCCTGCACCGCCGCCCCTGGCGCGGCGCGCGCGATGGCACCGCGCTTGCTCCTGCGGCCGGCCGGAAGCCCGAGAGGTGGCGGATGAAGATCACGGATCGCCTGAAGGTCGAGCACGGCGTGTTCCTGCAGCAGCTCAAGATCGTGCGCGAGCTGGTCGCGCTCGGCGCGCCCCGCGAGGTGATCGCGGCGGCCGTGGAGACGATCGCGGTGGCGGAGGGCCGTCACTCCGAGATCGAGGACGCCGCGCTGTACCCGGCGCTCACCCGCGCCCTGGGCGAGGAGTTCCCCGCCCTCGTGGCCGTGCGCGCCGAGCACGCGGCCATCCGCCAGGCGGTCGCGAGGATACGCGGCGGCGATTTCGACTCGTCCGACGTCGAGCGGTTCGTGAGCCTCCTCCACGACCACCTCGAGCACGAGATCCACGGGCTCTTCGTGCTCGCCGAGGAATGGCTCACGGAAGAGCAGCTCACGTCCATGTGCAACTGGAACGTGGAGCACGTGTACGAGGAGGCCGGCCAGCGCGCGCTGTGGATGCGCCAGTGGCTGGGGCCGGAGCAGCCCTAGGCGCCCTCCGCCGGCCGGTACGAGCACCAGGGGTCGGTCGCGAACGGGTCGCCGGTCAGCGCATACGCGCGCGAGCGCGACCCGCCGCAGATCCGGCGGAACTCGCAGCGGCGGCAGCGTCCCTCCAGCGCGTCGGGGTCGCGCAGGGCGCGGAAGATGGGCGTGTCGCGGTAGATCTCCAAGAGCGAGCTCTCGCGCACGCTCCCCGCCCGCAGGGGCAGGAAGCCGCTCGGGAAGACCTCGCCGCGATGGGACACGAAGAGGAAGCCGTTGCCGGCGTTCACGCCGCGCGGGGCCAGGCCGACGGTGTGGCCGGGGCCCTCGGAGGTGGTGAGCAGGGACGGCATCTCGACGGCGCCGCCCGCCCGCGAGGCTCCCGGGGCCGCGGCCAGGCGCTGCGCCACGTGGCGCCGGTAGTGCGGGGCCTCCGTCACCTTGACGATGAACGTGCCCTTCTCCTGGACCCGCTGGATGACCTCGAACATCCGCTCGCACTCGTCGGCGCGCAGGCCGCCGATGACGCTGCCGCGGCCGGTGGGGACCAGGAAGAACACCTCCCAGAACACGATCCCGAGCGTCTCCACGAAGTCGGCCATCCGCTCGAGGAAGGGGGCGGTCTCCGCGCACAGGGTGGTGTTGATCTGCAGCGGCAGCCCGACCGAGTGCGCCCAGGAGACGGCCCGCATCGTCTTCTCGAAGGCGCCCGGCACGCCGCGGAAGGCGTCGTGCCGCGCGGCGTCGGGGAAGTCCAGGCTGAACGCGAGCTGATCGAGGCCCGCGACCTTGAGCCGGGCGACCAGGTCGGCGGTGAGGGCGTCGGTGGCGGCGGGGATGGTCGCGGTACGCAGGCCTTGCGCCTTCCCCTCCGCGATCAGCTCGAGCAGGTCCGGCCGGCTCGCCGGGTCCCCGCCGCTGAACACGATGAGCGGGGTCCCCATCTCCTTCGTCTGCCGGATCACGCGGCGTCCTTCCTCGGTGGTCAGCTCGAGCGGATCGCGCCACGGCCGGGCGGAGGCACGGCAGTGCCGGCAGGCCAGGGCGCAGGCCTGCGTCGTCTCCCAGATCACGAGGAAGGGCGCGCGCTCGAAGTCGACCGCGCTCATCGAGTGCGGCCCGGGGACGCGTGCCCTCCCGCTGGACATCCTCGGCATCACCGTCGTCATGCGCGCGACTCCACCTCGCGGCCGGCCGCCTTGACCTCCTCGATCGCGTCCACCACCAGCGGGAGGTACGTGTAGAGGCCGCACTCGCCCTTGACCCGCAGCCCGCACCGGCCCTCGGCGTCCGGCTCCGGGCAGCGCGCGCAGACGGCTTTCTCGATCGGCGCCGCGTAGTCGTCCATGCTCTCGCTGCGGACGCTCAGGATGGCGGACACGATGAAAGGGATCTGGGCGGGCAGCGCGCAGGTGCGGCCGCGCGGCAGCCCGCACGTCCCGTCGTCCGCGGCCTCGAGACACACCGCGCACGCCCGGCGCTGGATCGCGTCCCAGTAGACCCGGTACTCGTCGGAATGAGCGTGGCTCATCGCCGCCTCCCGCTGCGTGTCGTCGTCGCGCTCGTGCAAACCGGGTGCCGCGCGCGACGCACCGAAAGTGGCGATCCGCTCGCGTCGATCGCCGTTCGCCGCGGCAATAAGCGCGCGCCATGGTGCCTCGACCGCAAATCCTGCGGGCGGACCGGCCGCCGGTTGGGGTAAGGCCAGGCATTCCAGCCGATTCCGCGAGGCCAGCGCCTGGCATGCCGCTTGTTGTAGGCGGCGTGCAGGAGAAAGAGGCATGGCACACGCCACGTTGCTTCCGCCGCCGCCGCCGTCGACCGAGGGCCGGCCGTCCGCGTCGCGCAAGCCCGCCGTCCGGGAGGGCCTGCCGCCGGCCGCATTCCGATTCGAGAGCCTCGTGCTCACGGAGGCGCACTCGCTCGCCCGGGCGAGGAGCGTGACGCTGACGACCTCGATCGTCATGCACTCGCTCCTCGTCGTCGCCCTCATCATCGTCCCGCTCTTCTTCGAAGAGATCCTCCCGGCGCCCGACGGAGCCGTCCGCGCCTTCTTCGTGACGCCCGCCGTGGCCGCCCCACCTCCGCCGCCACCTCCGCCTCCAGCCCCCGGGGTTCGCGCCGCACCGCGGACCCCGGTGGCCCCGCATCCCGAGGAGCCCGCGAAGTTCGTGGCGCCGATCGAGACGCCGGCGGAAGTGAAGCCGGAGGAAGGGATCTCTCTCGGAGTCGAAGGGGGGGTGCCCGGGGGCGTGGAAGGCGGCGTGCCGGGAGGCGTGGTCGGCGGCATCGTGGGCGGGCTGCCCCAGCAGGCGCCGCCGCCGCCGAAGGCCGTGCGCGTGGGCGGGAGCCTCAAGGCACCGCAGCTCCTGCGCAGGGTCGACCCGGAGTTTCCCGAGCTGGCCAAGCAGGCGCGCCTGAGCGCGCTCATCATCCTCGAGGCGACGGTGTCCGCGGACGGACACGTGCAGGACGTGACCATCCTGCGCGGACAGCCGCTCTTCGACGAGCCGGCCATGTCCGCGGTGCGCCAGTGGGTCTACCGGCCCCTGCTCCTCAACGGCATCCCCACGCCGTTCGTCCTCAGCGTCACCGTCAAGTTCACCTTCAGGGCGGGCGTTCCGCCGATAGGAGGAGCGCGATGAGCACTTCAACCGCCGGAGCCTGGACGCCGCTGGAACCGGGGACCATGGCCATCCGTGACGTCCTCTGCCTGACCGACCTCTCGCCCGGGTCCGAGACCGCGTTCGAGCACGCGCGTTTCCTCGCCGAGTGGTACCAGGCGGAGCTGACGGTGTATCATGCGGTCGAAACGTTCGAAGGTGAGTTTCCGGACATTACGTTCGGTGTCGCGCAAGAGCTGGCGCAGGCCGCCGAAAAACGTGCGGCGCTCCTTCTCGGCCGTCGGCGCGACGGCGTGCGCACCCGCTGCTCGGTCAAGGTCGAGCACGTGCGCTCCGCGCGCGACGCCGTCATCGAGATGGTGCGGGGCCGCCGTCCGGACCTCACGGTGATGGCGACGCATGGCCGCCGCGGGTTGCCGCACTTCCTCCTGGGCAGCATCACCGAGG
Source organism: Vicinamibacteria bacterium (assembly GCA_041481445.1). Lineage (GTDB taxonomy): Bacteria > Acidobacteriota > Vicinamibacteria > Fen-336 > Fen-336 > AA29. The sequence continues at coordinate 5,337 of JBGPBV010000019.1, read as the reverse complement.
AGGTCGTGCAGCGCGTCCACACGCCCGTCCTGTGCCTGCGCGAGGGGGAGCCCCGGCCCTACCGCCGGATCCTGGTACCGACGGACCTGTCGCTGGCCTCGCGCCTGGCCTTCCCCCTCGCCGCCTTCCTCGCCCGGTCGTTCGGAGCCGAGGTGATCGGCCTCCACGTCGTGCCGGCGCCGAGGGCGTCGACGCTGGGCGCCGCGCCGGGGCCGCCGCCGGCGGCGCCGACGGAAGCGGCCCTGTGGGACTTCTATCGCTCCGACTTCGCCGAGGTGCCGGTCACCGCGCAGGTGTGCGTGGGGGCGGCCTGGGACCGCATCGTCGACACCGCCACCGTCGAGCGCGCCGACCTGATCGTGATGGCGACGCGCGGACACGACAGCCTCTCCGACCGCATCCTCGGGAGCCACACCGAGCGCGTCCTCCGCCAGGCCCCCTGCCCGGTGCTCGTGGCATGAGCGACGCCCCGGTCGGGGCCCCCCTCAGCCGATGGCTGAGCCTGCGGTCCCGTCCGGCCTTCTACCTCGCGCACAACGGCCTCACCCTGACCGGGGCCGTGCTCACCACCAGCGCGGCCGCGACCCTCATCCTGTTCTGGGCGCGCGAGGCCTTCGGGGGCGGCCCCACTCATCCGTACGCCGGCATCGTCTTCTTCCTCGCCCTGCCCGCCCTGTTCGCGGCCGGCCTGATCCTGATGCCGGCGGGCATCTACCTGCGCTGGCGGCGCCTGCGTGGCCGCGGCGAGCTGCCCGCGCAGTACCCGCCCATCGACCTCCACCAGCCCGTGGTGCAGAACGCGCTCAGCCTCGTCGCCCTGGCCACCATAACCAACGTCGTCATCCTCGGCACCGCCTCCTACCGCGGGGTCGAGTACATGGATTCGACCACGTTCTGCGGCATGACCTGCCACAAGGTCATGGCCCCGGAATACGCCGCCTTCGCGGACTCGCCGCACTCGCGAGTGGGCTGCGTGCAGTGCCACATCGGCCCCGGCGCCTCCTGGTTCGTGCGCTCCAAGCTCTCGGGGACCCGCCAGCTCTTCGCGGTGACCTTCGACACGTACTCCCGGCCCATCCCGTCGCCGGTGAAGCATCTCCGGCCCGCGCGCGAGACCTGCGAGCAGTGCCACTGGCCGCAGAAGTTCCACGGCGACAAGTTCCTGGTGCGGACGAAGTTCGCGGACGACGAGACGAACACCGCCTCGACCACCGTGCTCGTGCTGCGGGTGGGTGGGCGCAACGGCCGCGACTCCGTGGGCATCCACGGCGTCCACCTGGATGCGGTCCGGCAGATCAGCTACGTCTCCACGGACGGCCGCCGCCAGGTCATCCCCCAGGTGACGACGACGGCCCCGGACGGAGCGACGGCCGTGTACGTGTCCACCGACGTCAAGCCCACGCCGGCCCAGCTCGCGGCGGGAGAGACGCGCCCGATGGACTGCATGGACTGCCACAACCGGCCGACCCACGCCTTCGAGCTCCCGGAGCGGGCGCTGGACCGCGCCCTCTCCGAGGGACGGGTCAGCCCCGCCCTGCCCTACATCAAGAAGAAGGGCGTGGAGACGCTGCGGGGCGAGTATCCCGACCAGGACACCGCGATGCGCCGGATCGCGGAGGACCTGGGCGGGTACTACCGGACGACGTACCCGGCCGTCTACCAGGAGCACCGCGCGGCCATCGAGACGGCGGTGACCGAGCTGCAGGCGATCTACCGGCGCAACGTGTTCCCGGAGATGAAGGTGAAGTGGGGCACCTATCCGAACAACCTCGGGCACGAGGACTTCCTCGGCTGCTTCCGCTGTCACGACGACAGCCACAAGCGGCCGGACGGACGGACCATCACGCAGGACTGCAACGCCTGCCACACGATCCTGGCCCAGGACGAGTCGAACCCGAAGGTCCTGTCCGACCTGGGGCTCAAGTAGCGGGTTGGCCGCATGCGCCTGGCCCTGGCCTTCGCCCTTCTCGCCGCCACCGGAGCGGCGTGGGCGGAGGAGCCGCCGCCGGCCGTCCTCGGCGTCCAGGACTGCCTGGCCTGCCACGGGGACCCCGACCTCTCGATCACCCTGGGCAGCGGAGAGACGCAGAGCCTGCACGTGGATGCCGCCGCCTACGCCCGCTCCGTCCACGGCTCCGCCCTCAACTGCACGGCCTGCCATCCCGGGTTCGCGGAGCCGCCGCATCCCACCGTCAACACGGCCAATCGCGCGGAGTTCCGCGCCGCCTTCCGCGGGGTGTGCAAGACCTGCCACCTCGAGAACGACCGCAAGGCCCACGACGGCGTCCACTGGCAGCTCCTGGCCGCCGGCGACACGCGCGCTCCGTTCTGCGCGGACTGCCACGGCGCGCACGCCATCGCCGCCCCCGCGCGTCCGCGCGCGCGCATCTCGCAGACCTGCGCCCAGTGCCACCCCGCGGTGGTCGCGGCCTACCGCGCCAGCGTCCACGGGCGGGCCCTGCTCGACGGCAACCCCGACGTGCCCGCCTGCACCGATTGCCATCGCGCCCACGACATCAAGGACCCCCGGCAACGGGCCTGGCTCCTGGAGACGCCGCAGCTCTGCGGGAAGTGCCACGGCGACCCGAAGCTGGCCGCGAAGTACGGGATGTCCCCGAACGTCCTCCAGACCTACCTGGCGGACTTCCACGGCATGACCGCCTCCCTCCACGGCCGCAAGCACGCCGACGGCGCGCGGTTCACCGCCCTCTGCGTCGATTGCCACGGCGTGCACGACATTCGTCGCGTGAAGGACCCGGAATCGACGGTGATCCGTGCGAACCTGGTGAAGACCTGCCGCAAGTGCCATGAAGGAGCGGGGGAGGCCTTTCCCGCGGCCTGGCTCTCCCATTACGAGCCGAGCCCCACGAAGGCGCCCCTCGTGTACGGCGTGCGCATCTTCTATCGCGCGTTCATCCCGTTCGTCATCGGCGGGCTGGTCCTGCAGATGGGACTGCACCTGCGCCGGCACTGGAAGGCACGATGAGCACGAGCGCCTCCAGCGTCGTGAGGTTCTCCCGGCGGGCCCGGGTCGAGCACGTCGCGGTGATGTCGCTCTTCGTGGTGCTCGCCCTCACCGGGTTCCCCCAGAAGTTCTTCCCCGACCCCTGGGCCCAGGCCATGGTCGGCGCCATGGGCGGCATCGACCGGGTGCGCTGGCTCCACCGCGCGGCCGGGCTGCTCTTCGCGTGCCTCCTCGCCGTCCATCTCGGGGGGGCGGCCTGGCCCACCCTGCGGCGCCGCGCGCGCCTTTCGCTGGTGCCGGAGGGCAAGGACTTCCAGGACGCGGCGGCGATGCTGCGCTTCCAGCTCGGGACGGAGGCGCAGCCGCCCGTCTTCGACCGCTTCGACTACCGCCAGAAGTTCGAGTACTGGGGGCTCGTCCTCGGAGGCGCGGTCATGGTCGCGACCGGGTTCCTCCTCCTCTTCCCGCTCGCCGCCACCGCGTTCGTGAGCGGCCAGCTCGTCCCCGTGGCCAAGGTGGCCCACAGCAACGAGGGCCTGATGGCGTTCCTGGTCGTGGTCACCTGGCACATCTTCAACGCGCACCTGTCGCCCGAGGCCTTTCCCGGCGACAGCAGCATCTTCACCGGCCGCATCGCTCGCGAGAGGCTGCGCCACGAGCACCCGCTCGAGTACGCGCGGATCATGGAGGGCCGAGCCCTGGAGCCGCTGGCCGGCTCCCCCTGGTGGTCCGTCCTCCTGGCGCCGATCCGAGGGGCGATGCTCGTCATGTACCTGCCCGGGCTGGGGTTCGTCATTGTCGGACGGCACCTGGCCCGCCGGGCCTGGCGTGCGCTAAGCTCTTTCCGGCGGGCCCGAGCCCCGGAACCGGCCGAGAAGGCCGAGTCCGGTGAGCCGCCCGCATCAGCGGCCTGAGCCATGCGATCCATTTATATCGACCAAACCGGCACCGATACTCGCGCCATGAAGACTAGCGACGACACTTCGACCGCCGTAATGGATCCACCCGACGTCCTCACCACGTCCGAGGTGTCGCGGTTGCTGGGCGTCTCGCCCAACACGGTGACGCGCTGGGCGCGGGAGGGTCGTCTGCCCTGCCGGCTCACCCTGGGCGGTCACCATCGGTTCGAGCGGCTGGTGATCGAGCACATCCGGGAGACCCTCAACCGCGCGGCGTCCGACCGGGTCGTCTCCTGACGGACCCTGTGCCGCGCCATCTTTGAACGGGAGACGTGAATGAGAACCACGGCCGCACGTGTTTCGATCGCGGGTGTGCTCGCCCTGGCCGCCGCCGGGTGGGCCCTCTCCGCCGAGGAGACGAAGGCGCCAGCGGCGCCCGCCGTCGATACCGCGGCATGCCTGAGCTGCCACGACGCGGCCGCCTCCGGCATGAAGCACACGCCCCACGCATCCCTCGAGCAGGGGTGCGTGTCCTGCCATGACGGAGCCAAGGCCGTGGAGCACATGAACGGCCAGGTGGATGGGAACAACGTCCCCGGTCCTTCGCTCAAGAAGCTGGCCGCCGAGGGGCTGGACGCCACCTGCCTGCAGTGCCACGACAAGGGGCACCAGGCCAACTTCACCGGAGGCGTGCACGAGCGCCGCAACGTGAGCTGCGCGTCCTGCCACAGCGTGCACACGCCGAAGTCGCCCAAGGCGCAGCTCAAGCTGGCCACCCAGAGCGAGACCTGCTTCGCCTGCCACCAGACGATCCGCAGCAAGACCATGCGCTCGTCGCATCACCCCATCCGCGAGGGCCGCATCGAGTGCACGAGCTGCCACGACCCGCACGACTCCACGAGCCCCAAGATGATCAGCGCCGCCTACGTCAACGAGAAGTGCCTGGAGTGCCACACCGAGAAGCGCGGGCCCTTCCTCTGGGAGCACGCTCCCGTGCGCGAGAACTGCCTGAACTGCCATGACCCCCACGGCTCGAACCACGACAAGATGCTGGTGGCCAAGCAGCCGTTCCTCTGCCAGCGCTGCCACCTGAGCACCCGTCACCCCGGCACCCTCTACGACGCCCGCAACAGCACGGCCGGCGCCACCGTGGCCAGCGTGAGCAACCGCGAGGTCGAGCACTCCTGCCGGAACTGCCACATCAACATCCACGGCTCCAACGCCCCCTCGGGCGCTTACCTGGGGAGGTAGGAAAGTCATGAACCGCATGAGCATCTCCGTCCTCTCCCTCGTCCTGGCCGGCAGCCTGGCCGCGGCCCGGGCGGACGACAAGGCTCCGACCAAGCCCGCGCCCTCGCCGACGCCCGAGGCCACCGTGGCGCCCGGCCCAGCGCCGGCGCCGGCCACGACCCAGATCCCCGGCACTACCGCCAAGGACGTCACCTCGGCCTACCACGAGGGGACGATCACCCT
>JBGPBV010000018.1:0-73505 GCA_041481445.1 Vicinamibacteria bacterium | reverse complement strand
TCGGCGTTCTGGCGGACGTAGGCCGCCTTCGAGGCCGGCTGCCGGGCCAGGAAGGCCCAGTCGTGGAGCGAAGGCACCACCGCGACGTAGACGTAGGTCCGGGCCCGATTGTCCACGCCCGCCGCCATCATCCCGTACATGCCGCCGTAGTCGTGCCCCACGAAGCCGACGCGCGCCTTGTCCACCTCCGGCCGCGCCAGGAGCAGGTCCATCGCGCGCCGGAGCGCGATCACCTGGCGGATCGAGCTGTCGTAGTCCTGCTCGGGCACGCGGTTGCCGTACCAGTCGGGGGCCGACCACATCGCGTCCGGGAGCAGGGAGACGACGCCCCTGGGCGCCAGCTCCGTGGCTTCCTTCAGGAACTCCGTGCGGTTGGTGGTGGCGGGCTCGCCCAGCCAGTGCACCCACAGGATCGCGGCGAACGGCCCCTTTCCGTCCGGCACGACCAGGTAGGCCTTGACGGGATCCCGCCCGAGGACGGGCGTGAAGCGCAGGTCGTGGACGGAGGCGCCGCCCTGCTTCTCGACCCCCGCCTCCACGACCTTGAGGTCCGCGCCCGCGTCGTAGCGGAACAGGGCCGCCTGCGCGTCCGCCTCGTCGGCCGCGGCCCGGGCGGCGGGAACGGCCGGCGTCGTGATCACGAGGACCAGCCCGGCCAGGACGGCGGCAGGCCGGCGGCGGCCGCGGATCATCTCTCTCCTCCTCGCCCCCGGGAGACCCGGAATCCTACTCCCGGCGCAGGGCGGCCGGACGCACAAGCTCCCAGACCCGGGCCAGCCAGGGGGAGCCGAAGCGGATCCCGCGGATCTCCGCCTCCGCCAGGAGCGAGTAGGCCACCGGCGTGATGAGCAGGGTCGGGAGCAGGCACAGCATCTGCCCGCCGATGATCGTCACCGCGACCGCCGAGCGCTGGGCGGAGCCGGCGCCGATGCCGAGCGCGGTCGGAATGAGGCCGGCCACGATCGCGAAGGTGGTCATGAGGATCGGGCGCAGGCGCACGTGGTTGGCCTGGAGGATGGCCTCCCGCAGCGTCATCCCCTCCTCGCGCAGCTTGTTCGTGTAGTCCACCTGCAGGATGCCGTTCTTCTTGACGATCCCGAGCAGGAGGAGCACGCCCAGCGCGCTCCAGAGGTTCAGCGTGCGCCCGGTGAGCCACAGCGAGAGGAGGGCGAACGGGATGGCCAGGGGCAGGCTGAGCATGATCGTGAACGGGTGCAGGAAGCTGTCGAACTGCGCGGCCAGGACCATGTACATGAAGATCGAGGCGAGCAGGAAGGCGATGATGAGGTTGCGCGTGGTCTCGTCCAGGATCTTGACCGAGCCCGTGAACTTGTACCCGTAGCCGGGAGGGAGCCCGACCTTGCGGATCTCCTCCGAGGCCGCCCGCGCCGCCGCGTCGAGGGGGAAGTTGGGCGCGTTGTTGGCGAAGATCTGCACCTGGAACTGGCGGTTGTAGCGCTCGATGCGCGCCGGCCCCACCCCGCGCTCGATGCTCGCGATGTTGTCGAGGCGGACCTGGCCCACCTTGGAGGAGGGGATGGCCAGCCGGGCCAGGATCTCCGGGTTCTTCTGCTGCTCGGGCAGGAGCTGCAAGGTGACGTCGTACTGCTCGTCGCCCTCCTTGTAGGTCGAGATCTGGTCCTCGCCCGAAATCATGAGGCGCACCGCGTTGCCCACGTCGGAGGCGCGCACGCCGAGATCGGAGGCGCGCTGCCGGTCGATCTTCACCTGCAGCTCGGGGCTGTTGACGCTGACGCTGGTGTCGACGTCGGTGAGCCCGGGGATGCGGCGGATGCGCGCGGCCGATTCCTTGGCCAGCCGCACCACCTCGTCGAAATCGGGGCCGAGCACGAGGGCCCGGATGGGGAAGAAGTTCTCCCCGCCGCCCAGGGCGGAGGGGATCATCACCTTGTAGCGCAGGTTGGGGATGGTGGCACAGATCTTCCGCACCTCCGCCGCCGCGTCCAGGTTCGTGAACTTGCGCTGGTCCAGGTCCACCAGCTTCACGTAGATGTGGGAATGGCTGGTGATGGCGCCCTCGTGGACGTACGGATTGACGAACTCCACCCCCTTCATGACGGAGATCCTCTTGGCGATCTCGGTGGACACGCGGACGGTCGCGTCCAGCGACGAGCCCTCGGGCAGGTTCAGGATCGCGCTGAGCTCGCCCTGGTCGTCGGGGGGGATCCAGTCGCGCCCGACCAGGTAGTTGAGGGGGAAGGTGAGGAGGAAGGTGCCCAGCGCCGTCGCCATGACCGCGCGGCGATGGTCCAGCGACCAGCGCAGCACGCGGCCGTAGTGGCGATCGATCCAGGCGAAGAACGGCCAGTCCTTCGCGTGGCGGCCCTCCGCGGCCGCGCCCTCGGGCGGGCGCCGGAGCAGGCGCGAGCTGAGCATGGGGGTGAGGGTGAAGCTCACCAGCATCGAGACCATGATCGAGAAGGCCATCGTCCAGCCGAACTGGTTCACGTAGCGGCGGGCGTAGCCGTTCATGAACGCGATGGGCAGGAAGATGATCACCAGGGAGAGGGTGGTGGCCATCACGGCCAGCGTGATCTCCTTGGTGGCCTCGATGGCGGCCGCCCGCGGCTCGTAGTGCTTCTCCTCCAGGTAGCGCACGATGTTCTCGAGCACGACGATGGCGTCGTCGATCACGATCCCCACGGCCAGGGTGAGGGCGAGCAGGGTCATGTTGTTCAGCGTGAAGTCCATGACCTTGAGCAGGGTGAAGGTGGCGATGATCGAGGTGGGGATGGCCAGGGAGGCGATGACGACCGAGCGCGCGTTGCGGATGAAGAGGAACACGATCAGCGAGGCGAGCACGCTGCCGAAGAAGAGGTGCTCCTCGAGGGAGGCGATGGAGGCGTTGATGAAGACGGACTGGTCCCGGATGATGCGCAGCGAGATCCCGGAGGGCAGGGTCTTCTCGATCTGGGCCAGCTTGCCCTTGATGGTGTCGATGATCTTGACGGTGTTGGTGCCGGACTGGCGGCGGATGTCGAGGGTGACCGCCTGCTTGCCCTCCAGCGTGTTCCAGGTGCGCGGCTCCGCGAAGCTGTCCTCCACCCGCCCGAGGTCGCTCACCCGGATGGGCGTCCCCGACACGTTGCGCACGATGATGTCGCCGAACTGGCCGACCGCGTCCAGCCGGCCCAGGGTGCGCACGCCCAGCTCCGCCTCCCCGCGGATGATGGTGCCCCCCGGAACCTCCACGTTCTCCTTCTGGATGGCCTGCTGGACGTCGATGATGGTGAGGCCGTAGGCGGCCAGCTTGTCCGCGTCCGCGAAGATCCGGATCTGCCGGAGGCGGGAGCCGGTGAGGCTGACCTCGCCCACGCCGTCCACCGTCTCCAGGACGCGCTTGATCTTCTTGTCCGCGATCTCCGTGGTCTCGCGCAGGCTGCGGTCCCCCGCCACCACCACCGAGATCACGGGGTCGGAGTCCGGGTCCGCCTTCTGGATGATGGGGGGGAGGATGTTCGGGGGCAGGTCGCGCAGCGCGCCCGCCACCTTCTCGCGCACGTCCTGGGCCGCGCTCTCGATCTCCCGCTCGAGCACGAACTGGCAGTTGATGCGGGCCCGGCCGGCCTGCACCTGCGAGGTGACCTCGTCCATCCCGCTGATGGTGGAGAGGGCCTCCTCCAGGGGCAGCACGACCTGGGTGGTGATCTCCTCCGGGGTGGCCCCGGGCAGGGACACCGTGATGTTGACGGTGGCGGGGTCGGCGCGCGGGAAGAGATCGACGCCGAGCTCGCGGAACGAGAAGATGCCGAGCACGCCCAGGAACGCGATCAGCATGACCGCGAAGACCGCGCGCTTGACGCAGATCTCGGCCAGGGTCACGGGATCGCCTGCAGGGGGGCCCCGTCGCGCATCTCCTCGCCCTCGAGGGGAACGGCCACGGAGGTGCCCTCCTTGAGGCCCGACACGATCTCGACACCGGTGCCTTCACGCGCGCCCAGCTTCACCTCCGTCTCGTGCAGCGCGCTCTTGTCGACCGTGTAGACCTTGTAGACGCCGTAGAGGTAGCGCAGGGCGTCCTCGGGCACGACCAGGGCCTGGTCCACGCGGCTGGACACGATGCTGGCCCGCGCGAAGAAGCCGGGCTTGAGCAGGCCCTCGCGGTTCTCGAGGAGGGCCTCCACGTCGAAGGAGCGGGTCTGCGGGTCCACGGACGGGCTCATGCGCCAGACCGCGCCCAGGAAGGCGCGATCGGGGTAGGCCTCCACCTGGACCTTGACCGGCTGCCCCACCGCCACCCAGGCCGCCATCTTCTCCGGCACCTTCAGGCGCGCGCGCAGGCGGCGGGTGTCCACGATGACCATCACCGGCGTCTGGACCTTCACGTACTGGCCGGGGCTGACCATCCGGTCCTTCACCTGGCCCGCGAAGGGGGCGCGGATGACCGTGTCGCGGAGCTTCTTGTCGGCCAGGGCCACCGAGGCCGTGCGCTGCACGGCCTGCGCGCGCAGGGTCAGCACGTTCTGCACCGCCATGTCGTAGCCGGCGCGGGCGGCGTTGTAGTGCGCCTCCGCCTCGTCGAAGGTCCCGCGCGAGATCAGGCCCTGGCCGAAGAGCTCCCTGGCCCGCAGGTACTTCTGCTCGGCGTCGGTGCGGTCGGCATCGGCGCGCTTGACCTCGGCCGCCTCCTTTGGGTCCTTCAAGGCCACGTCTCCGCCGGGGGTGGTCAGGCGGGCCCGGATCTGCTCGAGGGCGGCCCGCTCCTGCTCGAGGGTGAGGCCCAGCTCGACGGGCACGATCTTCACGAGGGGCCGGCCGGCGACCACGGAATCGCCGACGTCGACGAGGACCTCGGCCACGCGGCCCTCGACCTCCGAGCCCACCGTGACTTCCTCGAAGGGGAAGAGCGATCCCACGGAGTCGACGGTGCGCTGGACGCTCCTGGACACGACCGGGACCACGTGGGCCTTGACCGGCTTCGACGCGCGGCCGGCATCGTCGGCGGCCCGGCCTCCGGCGCAGGCGCCGGCCAGGAGGGCGAGCGCGCCCGCGGTCAGCGCGCGCCCCACCGATCTCCGCTTCCGCTGCGCCATGGCCGAACGCCAAGTGTACCGGGTTTGGCCCCCCCGCGCCTGAGCCGTCTATCTCGCGCTCAGCACGGAATAGTTGTCCTCCACGAACTTGTCCACGGCCGCCCCGGCCGCGCTGGCGGCGCCGGTCTGGCACCCGAACTCCTTCCCTCCACCGTTGTAGGCCTCGAAGTAGATGACGGGGGCGTCGTTTCTCGGACCCGCGATCTTCCAGGCGTTGAGGCCGAGCTTCTTGAGCTGGTAGGAGGCGGGCACCCTCGTGAACCGGGCCACGCTCATGTTGGCGCCGGGGCCGATCGTGAAGAGGACGTAGCAGCGATCGGGCCGGCTCTGGGTCGGGAAGGTCTTGCCCGTCCGGCTGGCCGCGACGTTCACCACCAGGTCCGCCTCCGCCTCGCTGGCGGCGAGGACGAGATGGTCGGCCTTCCCCGCGACCCGCTTCCCGTCGAGGGATTCCGCGATCTCCCGGGCCATGTCGAAGACGGCGCGCGGGTCCGTCCGCCGGTAGTCGTAGTCGGCCTGGGCCAGCGCCTCCGCGTCCTCGAGGCGGACGAGCTCGGCCTCCTTCTCCGGAGGCCAGGAGGCGCGGGTCTTGCCGAACTCCTGCTTGAGTCGCTTCTCGAGCCCCCGGCGCATCTGGCGCACGCTCTCGCGCTTGAGCTTGAGCGAGGTCGCCGACTCCGTGTCCGCGCGCTCGCCCGGGTCCACCTCCACCACCGTGACGTAGACCTCCAGCCGCGCGGAGGCGCGCTCCTGCCCGGAAGCCACCGCCGACAGGGCGAGGCCCAGGGCGATCGCCGCCGCGATCCTCTGCATCGCGCCTCCGGGGGGGGATGACCGCGCGCGAGCCTAGTCCCCGGCCGCGCGACCGGTCAAGCGATTGAACGGCTCAAGGGACTGGACGGCTCAGGAAGGACCGGCGATGAGCGGCTTGGACATCTGGATGAAGTGGCACGGCCGCTTGAGGCGGTCGTCGGCGAAAGGCGCCGTGCCCGTCTCCGTGTAGCCCAGACGCCGGTAGAACGGCGGCAGCTCCGTGCGCTGGTCCACGACCTGGATGTCCACCGCCCGGCACCCCGCGCGGCGGAAGTGGTCCTCCACCGCCGCCACCAGCGCCCGGCCGTGGCCGCGGCGGTGACGCCCGGGATCCACGGCGAGCAGGCCGAAGTAGCCGCGGTCGCCCCGCCGCTCCGCGTAGACGCAGCCGGCCAGGCCAGAGGCGTCCTCGAGGACGAGGAAGGAGCCCTTCTCCATGTACGCGCGGACCTCGTCCGCGCTCGTGCGGTCGCCTTCGATGAACACGCGCTCCACCTGGTAGGCGGCGTTGATCACCCCGGCCAGGGCGCTCGCCTCCCCGGGCCCCGCCGTGCGCAGGCGGGGCGCGCTCACGCGCCCGGCTCCGATCCCTCGCCGGGGCCGGCCACGCTCACCACCAGGCCCGGCGGCTCGTCCTCCACGAGGTACTGGAACTCGTGGCAGAACTCGTCGAGGGAGAGGGAGGCCGTGGCCGCGAACTTGGCCAGCTCGTGGGAGTCCTCGAAGTCGTCGCGGCGCAGGCGGATCATGTAGCGCCGCGCGATGGCGTAGCGCGTGGAGTGGGTGTCCACCATGCGGACCTTGGTGCGCCCCGTCTCCGGGTCCACGAGCCGCTCGAACGGGATGGGCACGAGGTTGCCCGCCTGCATCGAGATCATGACCCCGCTGCCGCCGGAGAGCAGGTACTTGGCCGCGCAGTAGCCGAGGTCGCGCGTGTAGTCCATGTCCAGGGGGATGGGGTCCGCGCAGCGCAGCTCGTACCCGATGTTCTTGGCCACGATGGTGGCCTTGATCCCGAACGGCTTCAGGCGCGCGCGCACCTGCGTCTTGAGGATCTCGCTGATGTTGACCTCGTCGATGCGGACGTGCCCGTGGGCGTCCTTCTCGACCTCGTCCACCTGGGCCAGGTCGGCGGGGTCGATGCTCAGCACGAGCCCCTCGGCCAGGATGGCGATCCCGTCCCGCCGCCCGTGGCTCAGGCGCTTGATGATCGCCCCCGCCAGGGTGTCCACCACCGTCTTGAGACGGATGCGGCGTCCGGAGAACTCCTCCGGGATGAGGGTCAGGGTCGCCCCCGCCGCCTTGCCGATGCCGAGGGCGAGGTGTCCCGCCTTGCGGCCCATGGCGGTCACGAAGTACCACCGTGACGTCGTCTTGGCGTCCACCATCAGGTTCTTGACGATGTCCACCCCGAAATGGCGGGCGGTCTGGAAGCCGAAGCTGTCGACGTAGGCGGGGAGGTCGAGGTCGTTGTCGATGGTCTTGGGGACGTGGACCACGCGCAGGCGCCCGCGCGCCTCCTCCAGCAGCTTCATGGCCGAGAAGGCGGTGTCGTCGCCCCCGATCGTGACGAGCTGGGAGACGTCGAGCCGCAGGAGCGAGAGCACGGCGTTCTCGAGGTGCTGGCGGTCCGAGGTCGGGTTCGCGCGCGAGATCCCGATCTGCGAGCCGCCCCGGAAGTGGATGCGGCTCACGTCGTCGATGTCGAGGGGGGTGACGTGGTCGATGTCCCCCCGCATGATCCACTCGAAGCCGTCGCGGATCCCGAGGACGGGCACGCCCTCGAGCACGCTGCGGATGGTGGCGGCGCCGATCACGCTGTTGATGCCGGGGGCGGGACCGCCCCCCACCAGGATCGCGAGCTTGCCCTGCGGGTTCATGGCCGTCGGGCCCGCGCCGCCGTCTTCCGGGCCGGCGGTTTCGACGCCGCCGCCGGAGCGGCCGCGGCCAGCCGCGCGAAGGTCTTCTTGGGCGCGATGAGACGGTAGCTCTCCAGGACGAGCCCTCGCACCTCCTCCCAGCTCTTGACCCCGCGGGCGTCCATCGACACCCATCCCTTGTGGCCGACGTAGGGGGCGCGGGCGAACCGCGGGTCCTGGACGATCGCGTCGGCGTGGTCCATCTCGAGCTTGAACCCGATGACGGCCCGCCCCTTCTCGTCGCCGCAGCCGGCGAAGATCTTCTCCCCCACCCGGAAGTGCGGCTGGCCCCAGGTGAGGGTCTCCTTGGTCTCGGGGAGCGCGAGACAGATCTCGCGCATGTGGTCCAGCACCGAGCGCGTCTTCATCAGGCCTCCGTATCCCGGGTCACCCCGCGCCCGCCCATCTTCTCAGAGTCGCGGCACCAGGGACAGCGCACCGGACGGCGTCGTCCGCGCTTTCGGTGGCCGTCCCCGGATGACGAGGCACCGCTTGACCGATAATTTCTCGATCCTGGAGGACACATGAAGACCATCGGACGGCTGGGCACCACCGTGCTGGGCATCTACCTGATCGCGATGGGTATCGTGCCGTACATGCCCCCCATCGGGCTCTCGATGCTCGTGTCCGTACTGGCCATCCTGGCCGGGGTCTTGATCCTCCTCGGGCGCTGAAGCCCGCGTTCTGGGGCATAATCCCCCCTCATGGCGCGCCGCATCCTCCTCTGGGGGTTCCGCCCCGCCGACGACGGCCTCCACGGCCTGGGATCGCTCGAGCGCCAGGCCATGCAGGCGGTCTGGCGTCTGGGGCGGGCCAGCGTGCGCGAGGTGCGCGAGGCCCTCGAGAACAGCGTCGCCTATACGACGGTGATGACGGTCCTCGACCGCCTGTACAAGAAGGGCGTGCTCGACCGCCAGCGGTCCGGCCGCGCCTACGTCTACTCCGCGGCCGCCTCGCTCGAGCAGATCCAGTCGTCGGTGGCGATGGGCCTCCTGCAGCGGGCCCTCGGGGGAGGGCCGGAGGCGGCCACCCCCGTCCTGTCGAGCCTCGTGGACACCGTGGGGGAGCGCGACCGCGACCTCCTGGACGAGCTCGACCGGCTCGTCCGCGAGAAGCGCAAGGAGCTCAAACGCCGGGAGGGCCGATGATGTTCCTCCTCTTCGGCACGGCGGTGGTGCTGGCGTCGTTCTTCGTGGCCAACGCCGCCGTGTCCGCGCTCGTGGTGGCGGCGGCTCCGGCCGCGCTGGCGGCCGTGGCCGGCCTGCGCCCGTCCGTCCGCGGCGGCCTCCTGCTCGCGTTCCGGCTGCTCCCCACCGCGGCCGCCCTCGCCCTCGCCCTGGGCCTCGTCGCCCCTTCGTACCTGCTCTTCGAGCCCGTCGACACCGGCGAGCGCTTGACCGCGTCCCTGGCCCTGTTCGCGGCCGCCGGCCTGCTGATCGCCCTCCTGGGCCTGATCCGCGGGGGGCGGGCCGTGGCCGCGACCGACGCCCTCGCCCGCGATTGGAGCCGGGGAGCGGGCCAGGTCGCGCTGGCCGCCCCCGTCCAGGCCTTCCGCATCGACGAGGACAGCCCGATCTTCGCCGTGGTCGGCGTACGGCGGCCGCGCCTGTTCGTCTCGAGACCCGTGCTCGACGTCCTCACGCCCGCGGAGATCGACGCCGCGGTCGCCCACGAGCGGGAGCACCTGGCCGCGCGCGACAACCTCAAGCGGCTGATCATGCGGTCCGCGCCCGACCTGGTTGCGCTCTCCTCCGCGTCGCAGGCGATCGAGCGGGAATGGGTGCGGGCGGCGGAGGCGGCGGCGGACGCGCGGGTCAGCGCCGGCGGCGGCGAGACCGCGCTCGCCCTCGCCGCCAGCCTGGTCAAGGTGGCGCGTCTGGCCTCCTTCCCGCCCGCGGGCCTGCCCATCAGCGCGCTCCAGGACGGGGGTGACGTGGAGGCACGCGTGCGGTGGCTGGTGCGGGCGGCGGACGAGAGCGGCCGGGGCCGGCCGACCGGCCGCGAGCTCCGGCCGGCGGGGACGGGGACCTGGATCGCCCTTCTGGCGATGACGGCGGCGGCGGTGGTGACGGCCGCCGGCTACGCGCTCCCCACCATCCACCGTGTCGTCGAGCTGGCGGTCCGCATCGCGCGCTGAGGGCCCGCCGCCGAGGATGGTCTCCCTGGGAGCGGACCCGCGCCTGAAACGGAGCCTCCACTGATCAGTCCTCGACGCCTCCCCGCCGCCGGCGTCCTGCTCGCCCTCGGCCTGGCCGGGCCGGCGCCGGCTCAGGATGGGGGGCCCGCCCACGTCGACCCCGCCTTGTTCCAGGAGCTGCGCTGGCGCTCGATCGGGCCCTTCCGCGGCGGGCGCGTGCTCGCAGTGGCGGGCGTGCCCGGCCAGCGCGAGCACTTCTACTTCGGCTCCGTCAACGGCGGCGTGTGGGAGACGACGGACGCCGGCCGGACCTGGGCTCCGATCTTCGACGGCCAGCCCATCGGGTCGATCGGCGCCATCGCGCTCGCCCCCTCGAACCCGCGCGTGATCTACGTCGGCACCGGCGAGGCCGACATGCGCTCCGACATCGCGCAGGGCGACGGCGTGTACAAGACGACGGACGGCGGGCGGACCTGGACGCACCTCGGCCTGGCCGACTCCCAGCAGATCGGCCGCATCCTCGTCGACCCCCGTGACGCCGACCGCGTGCTCGTGGCCGCCGTGGGCCATCCCTACGGCCCGAACGCCGAGCGCGGCGTCTTCCGCTCGACCGACGGCGGCCGGACCTGGCAGAAGGTCCTCTTCAAGGACGCGGACACGGGGGCCATCGACCTCGCCTTCCGCCCCGGCGATCCCACGGTCGTGTACGCGGCGATGTGGCAGACCCGGCGGCCGCCCTGGAACGTCTACCCGCCTTCGAGCGGTCCCGGCAGCGGCCTCTTCAAGTCGACGGACGGGGGCACGACCTGGATGCCGATCACCGGGCACGGCTTCCCGGCCCGGCCCGGCCGCATCGGCCTGGCCGTGGCCCCGAGCCGGCCCGACCGCGTCTACGCGATGGTGGACGCGGTCGACGGCGGCCTCTATCGTTCCGACGACGCGGGCGCGACCTGGACGCGGGCGAGCGGCGACCGCCGGATCTGGGGCCGCGGCTGGTACTTCGGCGGCGTGGCCGTGGAGCCCGGCGACCCCGACACCGTCTACGCCCTCAACACCGCCATGTACCGCTCGCGCGACGGCGGCCAGACGTTCGTGCCCGTCAAGGGAGCCCCCGGCGGCGACGACTACCACGAGATGTGGATCGATCCCCAGCACTCCGAGCGGCGCATCCTCGGCGTGGACCAGGGCGCGGTCGTGTCGCTGACCGGCGGCCTGACCTGGAGCAGCTGGTACAACCAGCCGACCGGCCAGATGTACCACGTCGTCACCGACCAGCGGTTCCCCTACTGGGTCTACGGCGCCCAGCAGGACTCGGGGGCGGCGGGCGTGCCCAGCCGCACGAGCACGATCGACGGCATCAACATGACGAATTTCCGGGAGATCACCGCGGGCGGGGAGAACGACATGATCGCGCCCGACCCCAAGGACCCCGAGGTCGTCTACGGCGGGCGCGTGGAGAGGCTCGACCTCCGCACGGGGCAGACGCAGACGATCGATCCGACCCTGCTCTACCGCGACGAGGACCGCGCGACCTGGACCCTGCCCCTCGCCTTCTCGCGCCGCGACCCGCGCGTCCTCTACTTCGCGCGCGAGCGGCTGTTCCGGACGGAGGACGGGGGACGCCACTGGGAGGCGATCAGCCCCGACCTCACGCGCGAGGATCCCGGCGTGCCCGCCACCCTCGACCCCGCGACCGCGAACGACAAGCCGCGGGCGGGCCGGCGCCACGGCGTCATCTACGCGATCGGGCCGTCGCGCCTGGCCGACCACGACCTCTGGGCCGGCACCGACGACGGCCGGGTGTGGCGCACGCGCGACGAAGGCGCGCACTGGCAGGACGTCACCCCGGCCGCGCTGGCGCCCTGGTCCAAGGTCGGGGTCGTCGAGACCTCGCATTTCGACGCGGAGACGGCCTACCTCGCCGTCGACCGCCATCGCCTGGAGGACGTGCGTCCCTACGTCTACCGCACGCACGACGGCGGCCGCACGTGGACGGCCACCGCCGCCGGCCTCCCGGACGGCAGCTTCGTCAACGTCGTGCGCGAGGATCCCGTGCGCGGCGGCCTCCTGTACGCGGGCACCGAGAAGGGCGTGTACGTCTCGTTCGACGACGGCGACCATTGGCAGTCGCTCCAGATGAACCTGCCCGTGACCTCCGTGCGCGACATCGACGTGCACGGCGGGGACGTGGTGATCGGCACGCACGGCCGCGCCTTCTGGGTGTTGGACGACGTGACCCCGTTGCGCCAGGTGGACGCGCAGACCTCGGCCGCCGCCGCCCACCTGTTCGCCCCCGCCACCGCCCACCGCGTGCGTCCGGCCGGGTTCACCGGGACCCCCATGCCGAAGGACGAGCCCATGGCGCCCAACCCCCCCGACGGCGCGTACATCGACTACGTCTTGAAGGGCGCGGCGACGGCGCCGGTGGTCCTGCGCATCCTGGACGCCCAGGGCGCGGAGGTGCGGCGCTTCAGCAGCGACGACCGGAGGCCGGGGCGAGACCTGGCGAAGATCCGCGTGGCCCCGGAGTGGGTCGACTCGCCCGCCGCCCCCGCCGCCACGCCCGGCATGCATCGCTTCGTGTGGTCGCTCCGCTATCCGGCGCCCGCGCCCCTGGCCGAGGGCGATTCCTACGCCGACGGCGTCTGGGCCCCGCCCGGCCGGTACACGGTGGAGCTGGCCGCGGGAGGCGAGACGAGGACGCAGCCGCTCACCGTCGCGCCCGATCCGCGCGTCGATCTGCCCGGCGAGGCCTACGCGCGGCAATTCGCCCTGGCCCGGAGGGTCGAAGCGCTGCTCGCGCGGGTGGCGGCGGCGGTCGAGGCCGCGGACGCCGCGCACAAGCGGATGGCGGCGCGCGGTCCCGCCGACGTCGACCTCGAGGTGCAGGCGCTCCTGGGTCCCGACTTCGGCGCCGCCCCCGCCGCTCCGCCCCCGGCGGGCCTGATCGCGCTCCGGGCGCTGGCCGGAACGCTCCGGACCTTCCTGGCCGCCGTGGACGGCGCGGATGGGCCGCCCTCCGCGGACGCGGAGGCGGGCCTGGCCAGGACGGAGCCGGCGGTCGAGGCTACGCTGGCCGCCTGGCGGACGCTGCAGTCGAAGCTGCCGGCGTCCGCCGACTGACGCCCGCGCTACTCGCTGCGCAGGGCGATCAAGGGGTCCACGCGCGTGGCCCGGCGCGCGGGCAGGTAGCTGGCGAGGAGGGCGACGGCGGCGAGCAGGGTCGCGGTGGCGGCCAGGGTCGAGGGGTCGGTGGGGCTCAGCTCGAAGAGCAGGCTGGCCATCACGCGCGACAGCGCGAGCGCGCCCGCCATCCCCGCCAGCACGCCCAGGGCGGCCAGGCCCGCGGCCTGGGTCAGCACCATCCGCACCACGTCGCGCGGATGGGCGCCGAGGGCGACGCGGATGCCGATCTCGCGCGCCCGCTGCACCACCGCGTACGAGAGCACGCCGAAGATGCCGAGGGCGGCCAGGAAGACCGCCATCGACGCGAACGCGCCGAGCAGGACCATGTAGAACCTAGGCTCCGAGATCGAGTGGGCCACGATCTCGTCGAGGGTGGCCACCTGGGCCAGGGGCAGCTCGGGGTCCAGCTCGCGAACGGTCCTTTCCACCGACGGCACCAGGGAGCGCGGGACGACCTGGGTCCGCACGACGACGTCCATGGTCTGGATCGGGACCTGGGCGTAGGGGACGTAGAGCTCGGGGGGGTTCTCCTCGGCCAGGCCGAGGTCCTTGACGTCGCCGACGACCCCCACCACCTCCCCGCCGACCTTGGGCCCCTCGCCCCGGCCCCAGCCGAGCGTGATGAACTTCCCCAGCGGGTCCTCGCCCGGGAAATGGCGGCGCACCGCCGCCTCGCTGATCACCACCACCTGGGGCGCCCCCGCCACGTCACCGCGACCCAGCGCGCGTCCCCGCCGGACGGGGATCCCCATCGTCCGGAAGTACTCCGGGGTGGCCGCGCGGATCTCCATCGACGGCTGCTGGGCGGGAGGCAGGGGCGGGCGACCTTTCACTCCGAACGAGAGGTTGAACCGGGCCCCGCTCAGGGGGGCCCGCATCACCGCTCCCGCCGAGCGCACGCCGGGGAGGGCGGAGAGCCGCTCCAGCAGCCGGTCGTAGAAGGCGACGCGCGGCGCATCGTCCTTGTAGGCGCTGTCGGGAAGGGCGATGCGGAAGGTGAGGACGCCGTCGCTCCGGAACCCGGGGTCGACGCGCCGGAGCTGGCTGAAGCTGCGCAGGAGCAGCCCCGCTCCGGCCAGGAGCATCATGGCCAGCGCCACCTGTCCGACCACGAGGGCGCTGCGCAGGCGATGGCCGCGGCCGGAGAGCACGCCGCGGCTCCCCTCGCGCAGGCTCTCCGCGGCCGGGCGGCGGGTCATGTGGACGGCCGGGAACACGCCGAACAGCAGCCCGGTCAGGATGGACAGGGCGGCGGAGAAGGCGACCACCGCACGGTCCACGTGCACTTCGGCCAGCCGCGGCACTCCGTGCGGCTGGAGCGCGAGCAGGGCGTCGAGAGAGAACGTGGCGAGCAGGATCCCGGCCGCGCCGCCCAGGAGGGAGAGGGTCACGCTCTCGGTGAGGAGCTGCCGCATCAGCCGGGCGCGGCCCGCCCCCAGGGCGGTGCGCAGGGCGAGCTCGCCCTCGCGCGCGGCCACGCGGGCCAGGAGCAGGTTGGCGACGTTGACGCAGGCGATGAGGAGGACCAGCCCGACCGCGCCCAGCAGGACCAGGAGCGCGCGTCGCGACTGCTTGACCATCGCCTCCTGAAGGGAGAGGACGGTGCCGCCCACGCCCTCGTCCGCCTCCGGGTACTGCTTGGCGAGCCGGGCGTGGATGGTCGCGACCTCGTCGGCGGCGTGCACGATGGACACGCCGGGGGCCAGACGGCCGATCGCGCCGAGGTACCACGCGCCGCGGCTGCTGGAGCGGAACCGCGCGTCGTATTCGAGCGGCGTCCAGATCTCGCTCTCCTGCGGGAAGGAGAAGCCGGCGGGAGCGATGCCGACGATCGTGAACGGCTCGCGGTTGAGCTGCACGATCTGGCCGACCATGCCCGGATCGCCGGCGAAGCGCTCGCGCCACAACCCGTGTCCGAGGACGGCGACCTTGGTGTGCCCGGGCTCGTTCTCCCCGTCGGCGAACGTGCGGCCGTACGCGGGGCGGACGCGCAGCAGGTCGAAGAACGAGGTGCTCACCTCCGTCCCCTGCAGGCTGGCCGGCTGTCCGCGCCCCGTCAACGTCACCCCGCCCGGGTCGAAGACGGCCAGCGACTCGAACGACTTCGCCTGGGCCTGGACGTCGAGGAAGTTCTGGGGCGAGTACACGCTCGGCCCACCCTTCCACGTCTGCGCCAGACGGACGAGCCGGTCCGCCTCCTCGAACGGGAGCGGGCGGAGGAGGACCGCGTTCACGACGCTGAAGATCGCCCCGTTGGCCCCGATGCCGAGGGCGAGCGTGGCCACCGCGACCGCGGTGAACCCGGGGGCCTGCCGCAGGCGCCGGAAGGCATAGGCGAGGTCCTGGCGCAGAGTGTCCATGGCCGGGTGGCCAAGCGAACTTCATGCCGGGCGGGCGCGGCGACTGGGGCTTGAGGTGGACGGACTTAGCGCGGAGGGTCGCGGGGTCGGTGTTCGGATGTGGAACGTGGGCGTGCCACCGACGGACGGTCGTCGTGGCGGCATCAGGCAGAAGCCGGCCGATGTGCACCGACATCGGGACGAGGGGCTCCGGTCTCAAGGCCCGCACGGCGCTTCGCCGTGGGCGATGACGGCACCGTCTCGTCCCTCACTCGCCGCCCGAAGAACTGCTCGGCCAGGTATTGATTATGGGTCCGGCAGCGCAGCTGCAGGTTGTCGACGGTGGCTCGGCCTCCCGCTGCGAACGGGATCGGGCAATGATCGAACTCCAAAAACGCCCGCTCTCCGCATTTCCGGCCATCCGTTCCGACGAAGGTGCAGCGACCGCGGTCGCGGATGTAGACCGCGCGCATCACCTTCGCCGTGGGGTTCCGCGAGTCCTTCACTGCGGGACGCCCGGCGTGCGGGTGACGGGTCATCGCGAATTTCCTCTTGAGGAGTCCCTCGATCAGGACTTCGAGAGCACGAGCGAAGATCAGCGCCGGGTCTCCGGTCGGGATCGCATGGCGGAGCAGGTCCTGGGCGAGCTCGAGCATCTCGCGGGACTCGGTGTTGGCGGTAAAGGTGACCCGATATCGATCCGGTGCCAGCGGGTGCACAAGCGGCGGAGGCGGCCCCGGGATCGGGATCCGCATCGGAGCCCCCGTCGTTGACACGACGACCGCAGTGGGCGTGCCACCTGTGGCCGTCGCGCTCGGTGCATCGATCGGCGTCGGCATTGGCAAAGGCCTTGGCAGCGGCAGCGCAACCGGAGGACTCGGCCGCTTGCGGATCGAGAAGGGGACGTCCGGCTCGGGGAACCGTGAAGCCAGCAGCTCTTGAACCTGTCGCTTGCGCTTGCCGCGGGCGGCCGCTAAAAGGTCTTCCTGGTTGTCCGGCGCAAGGTGCGGGGCCAGGAGCCGAATCGTCGTCAGGTTGATCTCGCCGGACGCGAGCGACCCGAGGATCGCCGGGTACCGCCGCGCCACCTTGGCCGCCTTCATCCGGTCGTAGGCCTCGTGCCCGGAGGGCCTCAGAACCTGCATGCAATAGGTGAAGAGGGAGGAGAAGCCCGCGCGCTCATGCAGCCGCCGGCCGTACAGCTCGGCCAGATGCGCGACCAGCGATGCGGTGGAGCTCCGCTCACACCTGGCGAGTCGGATGACCTCGGCCTCGAGCTCGCGGTCGGACAGACGACTCGGCATGTTCATGATCGCCCTCGCACGGACTTGGCCCCCGATCTCGAAACCGCATTGAAACGGTCGTGAGCGGGATCCGATCTATTCACCTTTGACATTCTGACTGTCGGTCATGTCAGGGCTGGTCCTCTTCAGTGCGTCGCAATGAAATTGTCTAACACGTGCGGCGTGATATCGAGGGGCGTCGTTCTGGAACGAAATCATTCAGACATGAATCATTCTTCGGACCCTCGCTGACAACTCGAACGTGACCACTGTCGCCGTCGCCGGGTATCATCCGGACGCATGAGACATGCGTGGGTCATGGCCGAACGGACGTGCTGCGGATGTGGCTCGACGCCGGACACGATCTGGGCAACCACACCTACTCGCATCGGAGCCTCAACACACGGCCGCTCGAGGAGCTCGAGCAGGACGTCGTGCGCGGCGAGCCGGTGACCCGGGCCCTCCTCGCCGAGAAGGGCGGCACGCTGCGCTACTTCCGCCACCCGTTCCTCCAGGTCGGCCTCGACCTCGACAAGCGCCACGCCTTCGAGACGTTCCTGGCCGGCCGCGGATACACGGTGGCGCCGGTCACCATCGACAACGACGACTACATCTACGCGTTCGCGTACGCGGACGCGCTCCGGCGCGGCGACCAGGAGACGGCGGCCCGCCTGGCCTCCGACCTGGGGGATCTCCTGGCTCCATCACTGGGAGCTGACCGAAGGCCGGAAGCGCTCGCCGTCACCCGATCCGCCGGACTGGGTGACCAGGGCCTACGAGGCCCGCACGCGGTGACGAACGCCAGCGTCCCGCATACACTGAGGGCGGACTATTCAAGGAGAGACCGAGGGTGAACAGATTTCTCGCGGTGTGGGCGGTGGCCGGCCTGGTCGGGCTGGCGGGGTGCGGCGGCGGGGGCGGGGGCACGAGCGACACGCCGTCCGGTCCCACGTCGCTGCAGATCGAGGACTTGACCACGGGTACCGGCGCCACCGCCGCCACCGGGGACACCGTCAGCGTGCTCTACACCGGGACCTTCCTCGACGGGCGCGTCTTCGATTCCTCGGCCGCTCACGGCAACGTGCCGTTCACGTTCCGGCTCGGCGCGGGCCAGGTCATCGCGGGCTGGGACCAGGGCCTGGTCGGGATGAAAGTCGGCGGCAAGCGGCGCCTGACCATCCCGTCGTCCCTGGCCTACGGGCCGTCGGGCAACGGCCCCATCCCCCCGAACACTCCGATCAAGTTCGACGTCGACCTCGTGGGCATTGCCGGCAAGTAGGACGCCGGCGGACTACCGGGCCCGGGCCTCGACCGGCATCTCCGCCGCCGGGTAGGATCCCAGGATGCGCACGTCGTGCACGAGGCCGCGCAGCTCCTCGATGGCGGCCGCCACCGCGCCGCGGGGGTCGCCGAGCACGTCGAGGTAGAACGAGTACTCCCAGGGCCGGCCACGCAGTGGGCGCGACTCGATCTTGGCGAGGTCCGCCCCCCGGCTGGCGAAGGCTCCGAGCGCCTTGTGGAGCGCCCCCGGCACGTTCCCGAGCGTGAAGACGATCGACGTCTTGTCCGCCGCCTCCAGCGCGCCCGCCTCGCGCGAGAGCAGCAGGAAGCGCGTGTAGTTCTCGGGGTCGTCCTCGATGCTCTCGAGCAGGATCTGCCCGCCGTAGAGGCTGGCGGCGAGGGCGGGCCCGATGGCGGCCTGGGTGGCCGGCCCGTCGCGCAGCAGGTCCATCACGCTGCCCGCGGTGTCATAGGTGGCGATGGCCTCCAGGTTCGGACGCTCCGCGAAGAACTTCCGGCACTGGGCCAGGGCCACCGGGTGGGAGGCCACGCGGCGGAGGCCCGCCAGGGTGGCGCCGGGACGGCCGATGAGGCACTGGCGGATGCGGAGCTGCACCTCCCCGATGATGTGCAGGGGTCCCGCGCTCAGGCGGTCGTAGTTCTCGTGGACCGATCCCGCCAGCGAGTTTTCGAACGGGATGAGCCCGCGCGTGGCCACCCCGCTGGCCACGGCCTGGAAGGCGGAGTCGAAGGTCGCGTACGGCATCGGCATCCAGTCCACTCCGAGCAGCGCCAGCACCGCGGCGTGGCTGAACGAGCCCCGCTCTCCCTGGATCGCCACCTTCCGGCTGAGGTCGACCTTCCCCTGCTCGCCCATTCTTCCGTCCTCCAGAAAAACCAAAAGGCCCGTCCCGGGTCTCGGGAGCGGGCCTCAGCTGCGGCCACCAGGCTGGTCGGGCGTCTACACGCCGTCCCCACCCGCTCCCTTGGAGCAGGTAAAGACGAATCCGGCCATCCCGACCGTCGCCGACATCGGAGGGATTATCGCCGGCATGCGCGCGGTGTCAAGCCGCGGGGCGCGATCACGGGGGGGAGGGCGGGGTCGTGGACGGCGCCACCCGGCGCCGGATGGTCTCTCCGAGCAGCAAGGTGGCCGCCTTCATCCCCTCGCGCGCTTCCGGGTTGCCGGGATCGATGCCAAGCACCGCGCCGAACTTCCCCATCGCCTCTCCGGCCTCGCCCGCGCGCAGGGCCTCGCGCGCCTCCCTGAGCAGCCGCTGGACCGTCTGCGGGTCCGCGCTCGGACGACCATGCGGGAAGGGTGGCAGCGGGATGCCGTGGAATTCCCCCGGCGGCACGGGAGCCACCGGGGGGACGCGCGCCACCGACGGCACGGGCTCGGGGTGGGGGTCGGCGGCGGCGCTCCCGTCCACCTCGATCTCGTTCACCACTTTGCGCACGCCGTCCAGATGCTGGGCCATCACTTCCGCCTCGCGCGCGGCGGCGGCGGTGGCGTGGCCGGTGAGCGAGACGATCCCCTCGTCCACGTCGACCTCGATCTCATGCCGCCGCGTGCGCGGGTTCCCACGCAGCGCGCGGACCATCGCCGCCGCGATCTCGGGGTCACGAGCGTCGAGCGCCTCGCCGTTGCCGGCTTCGCCGGACGCCGCGGGCGACGGCGAGACGTCGCGCGCGCGGCGCGACTTCAGGCTCTCGCGATGGAAGACGAAGAACAGCACGGCGGCGGCCGCGACCCAGATCCACCATCGCCGCTTGCGGGCGCGCGGGGGCGGGGGGGTGAAGACCGCCGTCGGCGGCGGCAGGGGTGGCGGCGTGCGGATGCTGCCGATGGGCCCCACGGTCGTCGCGCCGGCCGTCCCTCCCGCGCCGGAGGTGAGGATCGTGGGCGAAGGGACGGGGGTCGAGGCGGGCGCCGGAGTCCGGGGGATCGGAGGAGGAGTGCGCGGCGCCGTCGCGGCGTAGGGGCCCCCCGGTGGCGCGGGCGTCCGTCCCGACACCGGCGGGGTCTTCGGCATCACCCGGGTCTCGTGGAACTCGATGTCGGCCGGCACCGGACGCGGCGTGGCCGGCCGTCCCTCTCCCGCACCCACCGTCGTGTCCGGCAACGGCAGCGCCAGGACCTCGTCGAGGGCGTCCGCCATCGCGGAGGCGGACGGAAAGCGCTGCTCGCGGTCCTTCTCCAGCGCGCGCATCAACACCGACGACAGCGCGTCCGGGATACCGAGGTCGGGCCGCACGTCCTTGGCCGCGGGCGGTGGGGTCTGCAGGTGGTGCAGGATGATCCCCATCGCGGTGTCGGACTCGAAGGGCAGCCGGCCCGTGACCATCTCGAAGAGCACCACGCCCAGCGAGTAGAGGTCGGCGCGCCCGTCCAGCTCGCGGCCGCGGCGCCCCATGGCCTGCTCGGGCGAGATGTACTGCGGGGTGCCCACCACCATCCCCGTGCGGGTGGCGATCGCCCCGGAGTCCCCGAGCGCGCTCTCCTTCATCTTGGCGATGCCGAAGTCGAGGACCTTCGCCGTCTCCTCCGCCCCCGTCCCCGCCATCAGGATGTTGTCGGGCTTGATGTCGCGGTGGACGATGCCGAGCTCGTGGGCGGCGCCGAGGGCGGAGGCGACCTGGCGCGCGATGCGCACGGAGCGGCGCAGGGACAGCCCGCCCTCGCGCCGGATGAGCTCGCGGAGGTTGAGCCCGTCCACGTACTCCATGACGATGAAGGGGCGGCCGTCCTCCGTCATGTCCAGGTCGTCCACGCGGACGGCGTTGGGGTGCTGCAGGCGGCGCGCCACCACCGCCTCGTTGCGGAACCGCTTCAGGAAGTCCTCGTCGTCGGCCAGGCGGCTGTTGACGACCTTGATCGCGCGGACCTCGCCGAAGGCCAGGTGCCGCGCGCGGTAGACCGCGGCCATGCCTCCCGCGCCCAGCTTGCCGGTGATCTCGTACTTGCCGCGCAGGACCATGCCCGGCTGCAGCTCGGAGGCGGCCACGAGCTCCGCCTGGTCCTTGGGACAGGTCCGGAACTCGTTCGGGAAGACCGAGTGGCAGGTGGGACAGTAACGCACGGGTTCCGGGCATTGTAGCCCGAGCGGTCGGCGCCCCCGGGCTCAGGGCTGACGGCGGGGGAGGTCGGAGAAATCCGGCATGTGCGCCTTGAGGCCGCCCTCCGGGACGTTCTTCGAGTAGCCGGCGATGAGCTGGTCGTTCCAGCGCCGCACGGAGAAATCGAACGGGTCCTTGGGGTCGTCGTCGATCAGCTCGAGGTCCGTCCGCGCCATCGTGAGCTTGCCGAACTTCAGGTCGCCGCCGTGCCAGTAGATGTGGTTGGCGGAGACGGCGCGCGGAGACAGGGGGCGGGGCACGCCACCGCCGAAGGTCTGCACGAGCGTCTCCCCCACCACTTCGACCGCGGTGACCTTCCCCCGGATGTGCGGCGGAGGCAGCATGAGCTGCGGATCGAGGATGAGGTCGTTGCCGTCCACCTGGACCCCGTGCCCGGCCTCCACTTTCAAGACGTCGTCCATCTCGATCGAGAACAGCTTCATCAAGGGCTTGACGGGCAGGCCGAAGCCGCGCACCGAGCTGGCGTGGACGCGGATGCGGCCGTCGGGGGTGGCCTCCACCGCCCCCTTGACCTTGAAGGGGATGTCGATGCCCTTGTCGATCTCGCCCTTCTGGACGAGGCGGCCCTCGTCGTCGGTGGTGACCTTCAGCCCTTCGACGTTGGAGTGGCCGTGGCCGAGCACGTGCTCGTTGAGGAGCGCGTTGAGGGAGGGCATGTCCATCACGATCACCGCCGAATCGATGACGACCTCGTAGCTGTCCACGTCGTCGAGGTACGGGACCCCGCTCTTCCCGGTGCCGATGAAGCGCCCGTCGAGGTTGCGGATGTGCAGCGTGATGTCGTCGGTGACGTGCAGGTCCACGTTCCGCATCTCGACCGGCACCGGCTCGTGGCCCGGCAAGGGCTCCGGCAAGGGCGGGGCGGAAGGGGCGGGGGCGGCGGCCACCTCCGTCCCCTTCGAGCATGCGCAGGCGAGCCCGGTGGCGAGGACCAGCGCGACGAGGAGGGAGGGGCGCGGCATGTCTGATTCGATCGTACGGCCGCGGCCCGCCGGGTCAAGGCGGGAGGCGACGAATCCCGGTACCTTGTCTCGTCCCGGCAAATCCCTTACGCTGCCCTCGGCCGGGCGCGGGCCCGATGCCCCCAATGCTGCGCAAGATCGATCGCGACGTGAAGCGCTTCCGCCAGATCGTGCGCGGCGTGATCAAGAAGGAGTTCCGGAAGTACCTGACCCAGGGCGAGCTCATCGGCCGCCAGGGCAAGCACATCGTCTCCATCCCCCTTCCCCAGATCGAGATCCCGCGCTTCCGCTTCGGCTCCAAGGAGGCGGGCGGGGTCGGGCAGGGCGACGCCGAGACGGGCGTGGGGGTGGAGGGCGCCCCCGGCAACGAGCCCGGCGACCACATCCTGGAGGCGGAGGTCAGCCTGGACGAGCTGGCCGCCATCCTCGGCGAGGAGCTGGAGCTGCCGCGCATCCACCCGCGCGGCCGCCGCTCCATGCCCGTGGAGAAGGTCAAGTACTCGAACATCCGCCGGGTGGGCCCGGAGAGCCTGCGCCACTTCAAGCGCACGTTCCGGGAGGCCCTCAAGCGCCAGGTCGCGCTCGGCCTCTACAACCCGACCAACCCGCTGATCGTGCCCATCCGCGAGGACCGGCGCTACCGCTCCTGGCACGTGCGCGAGGTGCCGGAGAGCAACGCGGTCATCATCCTCTGCATGGACGTGTCGGGGAGCATGGGCGACCAGCAGAAGGAGATCGTGCGCGTGGCCTCCTTCTGGATCGACACCTGGCTGCGCAGCCAGTACAAGAACCTCGAGAACGTCTACATCGTCCACGAGGCCTTCGCCAAGGAGGTGGACCAGCACACCTTCTACCACCTGCGCGAGAGCGGGGGGACCAAGATCTCGACCGCCTACGAGCTGATCAACTCCATCATCGACAGCCGGTTCTCCCCCGAGTCCTGGAACGTGTACCTGTTCCATTTCTCGGACGGGGAGAACGGCGACAGCCGCGACACCGACCAGTGCATGGAGCTGCTGCGGGCCGACCTCCTGGCCAAGATGAACCTGTTCTGCTTCGGACAGGTGCGCTCGTCCTACGGGGGCGGGCGGTTCAAGAACGACATCGAGGACGCGTTCCCGGGGGAGGGCAAGGTGGTGACGAGCGAGATCCGCGACAAGGACGAGATCTACGACGCCATCAAGAGGTTCCTGGGCAAGGGCCTCTGACGTCCTCGCCGTCATGCAACGCCGTGGATCCGCGCTCCGATGTGGGATGGCTCTCGGCCTCCTGTGGGCGGCGACCGCGGCCGCGCAGACCGACGAGATCCAGGTCTACGACGGCGGGCTGGCCGGGCCGGCCGTCCTCAACCTGACGCTCCACAACAACTACGTCGTCGACGGCGGGAAGACGCCGGCGTTCGAGGGCGCCGTCACCGCCGACAGATCGTGGAACGGCGTGCTCGAGTGGGCTCTCGGGGCGACGGAGTGGTTCGAAGCCGGCCTCTACCTGCCGCTCTACAGTCATGACCACCGCCAGGGGTGGGAGCTGGACGGCTTCAAGCTGCGCACCCTGTTCGCGGTGCCGGACGCGGACCACCGGAGGTTCTTCTACGGCTCGAACTTCGAATTCAGCTTCAACGCCAGGAAGTGGGACGCCGCGCGCTTCACCTCCGAGGTTCGACCCATCATCGGCTGGCACCTGGGGCGGTTCGACGTCATCGCGAACCCGATACTCGACACCGCCTACGACGGCTTCGGGAACCTCGATTTCGCGCCTGCGCTGCGCCTCGCCTTCAATTTCCGCGGCGCCTGGACGGTCGCGGCGGAGGAGTACGCCGATCTCGGACCACTGCGCGGATTCCAGGCGGTGCGCGACCAGTCCCACCAGCTCTTCGCCGTCCTCCACCACCGCGGCGGCCTGGACGTCGAAGCGGGGATCGGCTTCGGGTTGACGAGCGGTTCGGACGAGCTGACGATCAAGCTGATCCTCTCGCGCGACCTGAAGGCCAGGAGGCGGGTCCAGGCTCCGGGCCGGTAAGCGAACTCGGCGCCCCCTTCGCAGCCTCCACGCCTCCATTGCCAGGAGGCGGCCCATCCCGTAACCTGAAGGCGCCGATGAACCTGTCCCCCGACCTCGAGCGCTGGCGGCACGAGATCGAGGGGTACGCCCGGCAGTACGGCCTCGACTTCTACGACGTGGTCTTCGAGGTCCTCGACTACGACCAGCTCAACGAGGTGGCGGCCTACGGCGGCTTCCCCACCCGCTATCCCCACTGGCGCTTCGGGATGGACTACGAGGAGCTGGCCAAGACCTACACCTACGGCCTCTCCAAGATCTACGAGCTCGTCATCAACAACAACCCCGTGTACGCGTACCTGATGAAGGCCAACGCCGCCGTCGAGCAGAAGGTCGTCATGGCCCACGTGTTCGGCCACGCCGACTTCTTCAAGAACAACCTGTGGTTCGCCAAGACCAACCGCCGGATGATCGACGCCATGGCCAACCACGCCACCCGCGTGCGGTCCTACATCGACCGCCACGGCGTGGAGAACGTGGAGAACTTCATCGACGCCTGCCTGTCCCTCGAGAACCTCATCGACTACCACGCCGCCTTCATCGAGCGGCAGGAGCGGAGGGAGAGCCTGGCCGGGCCTCAACCCGAGGAGGACGAGAGCGAGAAGAAGATCCCCCGGCTGCCCAGCAAGCACTACATGGAGCCGTACATCAACCCGCCGGCCTTCCTCGAGGAGCAGAAGGCCCGCCTGGCCGAGCGCGCGAAGCGCAAGCGGCGCGTCCCCGAGGATCCCCAGCGCGACGTGCTGCACTTCCTGATCGAGCACGCCCCCCTCGAGAACTGGGAGCGCGACATCCTCGGCATCGTGCGGCAGGAGGCGTACTACTTCGCCCCCCAGGGCATGACCAAGATCGCCAACGAAGGCTGGGCCGCCTACTGGCACTCCACGATCATGACCCAGCGTGCGCTGACCGATTCCGAGGTCATCGACTTCGCCGACCAGCACTCCGGCACCCTGGCCATGAGCCCCGGACGCCTCAACCCCTACAAGATCGGCATCGAGCTGTTCCGCGAGATCGAGGACCGCTGGAACAAGGGCAAGTTCGGCAAGGAGTACGACGAGTGCGACGACCTGGAGGTCAGGCGGCGCTGGGACCACAAGCTCGGCCTGGGCCGCCAGAAGATCTTCGAGGTCCGCAAGATCTACAACGACGTGATGTTCATCGACGCCTTCATGAACGAGGAGTTCTGCGAGCGGCTCCAGCTCTTCGTCTACGGCTACGACGTGCGCACGGGCCGGCACGTCGTGGTGAGCCGCGACTGGCGCAAAGTGAAGGAGCGGCTCCTCTTCCAGCTCACCAACCTCGGCCAGCCCATCGTCCACGTCACCGACGCCAACTACGCCAACCGCGGCGAGCTGTACCTCGTGCACCGCTTCGAGGGCATCCCCCTCGACGTGGACAAGGCGCGCGACACCCTGAAGAACCTCCACCGCGTCTGGCGGCGGCCCGTGCACATCGAGACGGTGGACGACGAGCGCGGGCGGCTCCTGTCCTACGACGGGGTCGAGCACAAGTCCACCCGGCTCTGACTCCGCTCCCCGCCGTCTGACCTCGCCTGTCCGGCCGCTCGCGTACCATCCGGCCATGTCCACGCGCGCCCGCTGGTGGTCGGCCCTGGCCCTCGGAGCGGCGGCGGCCGGGATCCTCCCCCTGGCCCTGCGCTCCCCCCGCCTGACCCTCCTCAACGCCGCCCTGCGCATCGACTACGCCTGGGCGGTGGGAGTGGCGGCGCTGGGGGCGGCGCTGCTGCTGGCGGTGGCGGCGGTGGCGGCTCCGCGGCGCTGGGCCCGCGCGACCCTGGTCGTGGGGGCGATGCTGGCGGGCAGCGTCGCCGGCGAGCGGCTCCGCTATCGCCTCGAGATCGAGGCGGCCGGGCTGAGCGCGCGCGAGCTGACGGGGTCGACCACGCTGCCCTGGGTCGAGGTCACGCACGTGGACCGCGGCACGGAAGCGCTCGTGATCTGGGGGCGCGGTGACGCGCAGATCCGCGTCGACACCGCGTCGTTCGCGGGCGACCAGCGGGCGGCCCTCGAGCGCGCGCTGGCGCGCCGGATCGTGGAATCGACGACGGCCACGGTGCCGGCGGCGGCGGCGGCGGCGTCCGCTCCCCAGCTCGTCAGATGAACAGGTGCTCGTCGCCGGCGTAGCGGCGGGAGGCGCCCTGCCGCTGGGCGGCCATCCCGCCCAGGCGCCGGTAGACGTCCACCCCGCGGCGGACGCCCTTGAGGATGGCGCCCACGTCGCGCAGGGAGTCGAAGGGGCGCCCCACCGCCTGCCGGACCTGTGCGCGCGCGTCCTCGACGCGCGTCATCGTGTGCGCGACCAGCGTCTCCAGGCGCTGGGCCTGGCCGGTGGCGATCTCCGAGACGGAGGCCAGGTTGCGGGCCAGGCGTGACACGTCGTCGATCGCGGGGCGGATGTCCGTCTCCACGCTCTTCTGGATCTCGCCTATCCGGCGGGCCAGGCGCAAGCCACCGACGGCCAGGCCCACCAGGAAGGCGCCCTGCACGAGCGAGGCGAAGGCGATGACACCGAGAAAGACCAGCCCCAGCGAATCCATGACCCCCTCGACGGTTCCCGCCTGCCGGCCTAGGCGTTCTCCTTGTGCTTCTCCTCACGGTAGGCCTGCCGGCCCGCGTCCACCGCCGCCGTGAAGCGCTCCTTGCGGTTCTCCAGCTCCTGCTTCTGACGCTCGACGTACTGCGTCGCCTCGTCCACCAGGGCCCGGCCCCGGCCGACCGCCTGGTCCCGCAGCTCGCGGCCGCGCTCGGCCGTCTCACGCACGCGCTCGCTGAGGAGGTCGCGCGTCTCCTTGCCGGAGCGCGGAGCGTACAGGAGGGCCAGGGCGGCACCGGTCAGGCCGCCGAGCAGGAAGGCCAGGATGACACTGGACGCGCTTGAATCGCTGTCGTCGTCGTCATCCAGAATCGTCGTCATCACGTCACCCCTCTCGAAGAAACGGCGAAGACTGCGACTAGATTAGAACACCTTCAATTGGACCCGCAAGTACTTGCTCGGATTCTTGCGTACGTCGGTGACCAGGGCCCGGACGTCCTTGGCCGCGCCGTTGAGGTTGTCGTAGAACTCGGGGTCGTTCATCAGCTTGGCCAGGCTCCCCTCGCCCCGGTCCATCCGGGCGGTCAGGCTGTCCAGGCGGGCGGTGAGGGTGTCCAGCCGCTTGTAGAGGCTGTCGTCGGTCAACATCTTCCCGAGCGTCCCCTCCCCCTTGTCCAGCCGCGACGCGATGGAGCTGAGGCTGCTCGTGACCCCCTTGAGGTCGGCCACCAGCTTCTCGTCCTTGGAGAGCGCGCCGAGCGCTCCCTGGCCGGACTCGATCCGCGAGATGACGGACTGGAGGCCGGCGGCGGAGCGGGCCAGGTTACGCGACATCTCCTGGTCGTTCATCATCCGGCCGAGAGGACCGCGTTCGGTCTCCAGCTTGCCCATGACCGCCTGCAGCCGAGAGCTCACGTCGGCCATGCGGTTGTACAGCTCGTCGTCGCGCAGGGCCTTGCCGATGAGGCCCTCGCCGGCGTCCAGCCGCGCCAGGATCTTCCGGAGGTGCGCGGTGGACTCCGACGTGTCGGCCAGCAGGCCCTTGAACGGGTCCTCCTTGTCCGCCTTCACGTAACCACCGTCCGGGATGGGCGTCCCGCCGGGGGCGGCGGTGATGTCCACCGCCTTCTCGCCGAGCAGACCGAGGGCGCCCATCGAAGCCTGGCTCTGGTCGGTCACGCGGTCCTTGACCCGGCTGTCGAGCCGCATGTCGACCTCGACCTCGCTGCTCCCCTTGTCGAAGTCCACGCCGGTGACGGTGCCGACCTCGACGCCGCCCACGCGCACGGGCGCGCCCGGCTTGAGCCCGTTGACGTCCTTCATCGTGGCCTTGACCTCGTACTTCCGCGCCCAGGGCGAGCCGCCTCCGGAGCCGATGTAGAGGATGGTGCCGGCGAGGACGATGAGGCTGATGATGACGACCACCCCCACCCTCAGCTCGGTCCACGTCAAGGCTTTCTTGTCCGCCATGATTCCTTCCTGTCTTACCTAAGTCAGGGGGGGCACTCGCGGTCCAACCGCTCCCGCGCTTCGCGTCCCCCCCTGAAACCCCCCTCGCTCATCGCCGCCGCTCCGCGGCGCCGCTGAGCTCTACGTGCCTTCCTGGCTTCGCGAACTTCACGACAGGAACTCCCGGATGTACGCGTCGGTCGAGGTCTGGAGCTCGTGGGCGGATCCCTCGAACACGACCGTACCCTCCTTGAGCATCATGAACTCCGTCCCCTCCAGGGTGGCCATGTCCTCGACCACGCTCGTCACGTACTCGTCGTCCTTCTTGAGCATGAAGCTGCGCGCGACGTTGAAGGCGTCGCGGAGCTGGTGCGTCACCAGGATCGAGCTCACGCCGTCGAGGTCGCGTACCTTGCAGATGAGGTCGGTGATCGTGGTCGCGGTGATGGGGTCGAGGCCGGTGGTGGGCTCGTCGTAGAGCATGATCTGCGGGCGCGCCACCAGCGCGCGCGCGAAGGCCACCCGCCGCTTCTGCCCGCCGGAGAGGTCGGAGGGCATCTTGTCGTAGTGGGTGGCCAGGCCCACGAACCCCAGCATCTCGCGGACGCGTTCCTCGATCGCCTCCTCCGGGAGATGGCCGTCCTCGATCAGCCGGTAGCCGACGTTCTCGCCCACGGTCAGCGAGTCGAAGAGGGCGCCCTCCTGGAACACCATCCCGATCTTCAGCCGCACGTCCCGCAGCTCCGGCTCGCGCAGCACGCCGACGCTGGTGCCGTCCACGACGATGGTGCCGGCGTCGGGCTTGAGCAGGCCGAGGATGAGCCGCAGGATCGTCGTCTTGCCGGAACCCGACCCCCCCAGCACGATCTTCGTGGTGCCCGGCCGCAGGGTGAAGCTCACGCCCTTGAGGATGGGGCGGTCGAAGGAGAGGTGGACGTCGCCGAACCACACGAGGGGCTCGTCAACGTCGCGGGCCACCGCCTCCGCCGTCCCCGCGTAGGGGTCGCCGAGGGCGTCCTCCGGCTCCGCGCCGTCGTGCTCGTCCAGGCGATCGGCCACTATTTCACCGGGAAGATCAGGAGCAGCACCTTGGTCATGAAGAAGTCCGAGGACAGGATGAGCACCGAGGCCACGACCACCGACCGCGTCGTGGAGAGGCCGACGCCCTGGGTCCCGCCCGTCGTGCGCAGGCCCATGTGACAGCCCACCGAGCTCAGTATGAACCCGAACATCACCGGCTTGAGCAGGCCCATGACGAGGTCGTTCATGGTGAGGGCGTTGCCCACCGACCGCCAGAAAAACTCCCAGGACAGCTTCAGGTTGAAGATGCCGATGAGGCTGCCGCCGAAGATGCCCAGGGTGTCGGAGATGACGGTCAGGATCGGCACCATCACGATCCCGGCCAGCAGGCGCGGCGCCACCAGCTTGCGGATGGGGTCCGATCCCAGCACGCGCAAGGCGTCGATCTGCTGCGTCACCACCATCGAGCCCAGCTCCGCCGCCATCCCCGAGCCCACGCGGCCGGTCACCATCAGGGCCGTGAGCACGGGGCCCAGCTCGCGCACCATCGACACGCAGACCAGGCGGCCGACGTAGGGCCGGGCCCCGAAGGCGTCGAGGCTGGCCGCCGACTGCAGGGTGAGCACCATGCCCGTGAACATGCCGGTCAGGATCACGATGGAGAGCGAGCCCACGCCCAGCGAGTCCATCTGGGCGATGATCTCGTGCGGGTAGCGCGGCGGCGTGGCCAGCGCCGTCAGGCCCCGCCAGGAGAGCAGGGCGTAGTCCTGGACGGAGAGGATCGACTCCTTGAAGCGATCGGCGAGGCGGCGGACCAGGCTGGCCATCAGGGCCAGCGTGCGCGACGATGGCATCAGGACGCTGCCGGGCCGTTCATCTCAAGCGATTATAGCGGCGGGGCGCGCGGACCGAGGGCTCAGCCGGCGATGTCTTCCACGAGGGCCCGGCGCACCGCCGCCGCCAGCGGCGCCTCCGCGCGGTAGTTCGGGTGGTCCACCACCAGCCGCACGTCGGCAGCCGGGTCGGCCAGGGCCGATCGCGCCGCCTCCGGCACCACGAAGGTCACGTAGTGCACGGCCGCCATCTTCTCTTCCTTGCTGTGCCCCGGCTCGAAGCGCGCGGGCACGCGCACCCCGCCGGCCAGGAGCCACACCGCGTCGCGGTCGAGGCCCTGGAAGCGGTTCACGGTCTCGCGGACCTTCTCCTGGCTCATCCGCGCGAGCTCCGGGATCTCGATGAAGAGCGTGGCCGAGAGCTGGCCCGGCTCCGGGATGAGCGCGTTGTAGGCGTCGAGCTCGTCCTGGATCTTCGCGTCGTCGACGATGCGCTCGGTACGGACCATCTCCTGGATCTGGAAGAGGACGGTGTCGCGGTTCTCGAAGAGGAGGGTGAGGTTGGGGCCGACGGCGATCCGGCGGTCCTTCTTGAGCTCGATGACGCGGGCCCGCATCGCCACCCGCGCCTTCTCGTAGGCCACGAGGTCCTTGACCTCGCTTCGTTCGACCTTGCGCACGGCCCTCTACCTCTCCTCCGCCAGCCCGTAGGCCTCGCGCAGCAGCGTGACCGGATGGGCGGGACGGGCACCGCGCACCTCCGCGATCTGGAGGGCGGCCAGCGAGCAGTCGGTGGCGAAGGTGTCCGGCTGCGAGGCCTCCATCTCCTGGGCGGCGCGGCGGGCGAACTGCAGGCTGATCGGATAGAACTCCTTCTTCATCCCCCAGGTCCCGTCCATGGCCGTGCACCGCTCGACCACCGTCACCTTCGTGCCCGGGATGAGCTGAAGGACGTCGCGGGTCTTGAAGCCCATGTTCTGCGCGCGCAGGTGGCAGGGGGCCTGGTAGGCGACGGTGCCCGGGGACCGGCCGGCGAAATCGGTGGAGAGCCGGCCCTCCTTGTGGCGCTTGGCGAGGAACTCGAAGGTGTCGAGCGTGCGCGCCGCCACCTTCTCCGTGGCCTCTCCGGGCAGGAGCAGCGGGTACTCCTTCTTGAGGACGTACGAGCAGGTCGGCTGCGTGACCACGACGTCGGCCCCGTCCTCGACCAGCGGCAGCAGGGCCTCGACGTTGCGGCGGGCGTTGGCCCGCGCCGACCCGATGTCGCCGCCGTCGAGGTACCCCATGCCGCAGCAGAGCTGCTTGTCCGGGCACGACACCCGGCAGCCGTTCTTCTCGAGCACGGACACCGCGTCCCGGCCCACCTGCGGCTCGTTGTAGTTGACCACGCAGGTCGTGAAGAACGCGACCTTGTGGCCCTCCGCGACCTTCCCCCCGCCGCGCTCGCGGAACCAGCGCGCGAAGGTCTTGTGATGGAAGCGCGGCAGGGCGCGGGTGCGGTCGATCCCGAAGGTCTTCTCGAGCAGGGCGCGGCCGGGACGCGAGGAGTTGGCCCAGTTGGCCAGGGGCGCGGTGGCGGAGCCGAGAGCGCCCAGGGCGTCCGTGTTGCCCAGCCACCGGTCCTGCCAGCTCACGCCCTCCGCCGCCGCCCGCGCCGCCTTCGCGCGCAGCATCAGGTGCGGGAAGTCGATGTCCCAGCGGTGCGGCGGCGTGTACGGGCAGTGGTTGAAGCAGAGCTTGCACTGCCAGCACAGGTCCACGATCCGCCGGTAGTCCGCGGGGCCGACCTTGGAGACGTCCCCCTCGTGGGCGTCGATCCGCTCGAGCATGAAGTCGAAGCTCGGGCACAGCCGATGGCAGCGACGGCAGCCGTCGCAGATCTCGGCCACGCGCGCGAGCTCACGCTCGACCTTGGCCGGGTCGAGGAAGGCGGGGTCGGCAGGATCGAAGGGCAGGGCTCCCTCCCGGGTCCTAGAGCTCCTTGAGGCCCTCCAGGCCGCGAGTGAAGCGGCCGGCGTGGCTGCGCTCGGCCTTGGCCAGCGTCTCGAACCACTCCGCGATCTCCGCGAACCCCTCGTCGCGGGCGGTGCGGGCCATGCCCGGGTACATCTGCGTGTACTCGTAGGTCTCGCCCTCGACCGCGGACTGCAGGTTCTGCCGCGTGTTGCCGAAGGCGACGTCGGTGGCGGGATCGCCGACCGCCTTCAGGAAATCCATGTGGCCGAAGGCGTGGCCGGTCTCCGCCTCCGAGGTGTCGCGGAAGAGACCCCCGATCTCGGGGTAACCCTCGATGTCGGCGGCGCGGGCGAAGTACAGGTAGCGGCGGTTGGCCTGGCTCTCGCCGGCGAAGGCGTGCTTGAGGTTCTCGTGCGTCTTGCTGCCTCTAAGGGCGGTCATGGGCGGTCGTGCTCCTTGCCCGGCGCGCACGGCGGCGCCGGTCGAATTGGCCTGTTTGATGAGAATGGTTCCTGTCTGTGTGGTCCTGGCACTGCGGGCACAGCCCCTGGACCTCGACGTGGTGGCCGAGGATGCGGTAGTTGAGCGCGCGCGCCGCCGCCTCCTCCCTGCCGGTGTCCACGGACAGGGGGAGGTCGTTCACGCGCCCGCAGGCCACGCAGCGCACGTGGTGGTGCTCGCCCGTGTTGCCGTCGAAGCGCGTCCCCTGCGCTCCCGAGTGGATCTCACGGATGAGCCCCTCCGCGGCCAGGCGCTTCAGGTTCCGGTACACGGTGCCGAGGCTGATGCGGGGCAGGCGGCGGCGGGCCTGGCGATAGACCCAGTCCGCGCCCGGATGGTCCATGGTCGAGCGCACCACCGACAGGACGACGTCGCGCTGGCGCGTGCGCCGGGGAGCCACGTGGTAATTATTCCTGCGAATGGGGCGGTGTCAAGACCTCTCTCCGCCGGCCCGGCGGCGAGCGCTTGACCGCGGCGCTCGAACGGCGGTACATGGTGCACATGCCGGTGGTGATCGCGCTCGTCGACGACTTGATGTTCTTGAGCCGGATCCGCGAGGCGGCGAAGGGTCGCGGAATCGAGGTCAAGGCGGTCCGCACCGCCGCCGACGCGGTGGCGAGCGCGCGCGGGGGGGCGAGCCTCGTCCTCATGGACCTCGATTCGCCGCGACTCCCCTGGGCGGCCACCGCGGCGGACCTGCGCGCGGACGCTGCGCTGGCCGGCCTGCCCGTCGTGGGCTTCTTCAGCCACGTCGAGGCCCAGCGCGGGCGCGAGGCCCTCGAGGCCGGCTGCACGACCGTCCTGCCCCGCAGCGCCTTCGTCCAGAAGCTGGATGCACTGCTCGCGGAGGCCGCGTCGGGACAGCGCTGACTTTCCGGGAATCCGGCCTGGTTGCGGCCGCGGAGGCGGGCGCCCGGTCGTCGGAGGAGACGGCCGGCGCCCCGCCCTCGTCATAGAATGGCGCCGTGCGCGACAAGCGAAGCCGTCTCCTCCTCCTCGGCGTGCTGATCGGCGTGGTGGCGTCGTCGTGCGGCGGCGGCGAGAAGCCGGCGCCCCCGGCGGACGAGGGCTCGAGCCCGCCGGCCAGCCTTCGCCCCCTGACGTCGCGCGACCGGGTCGCCCCCCCGGCCGCCGGCTCGCCCACGTCCGACAGCACCTTGCCGCCCGGCCACCCGCCGATCGACGCGGAGCCTTCGGGTGCGGCCCCCCCGCCCGCGATGACCGCCGCCGCCGGCGGCGCGTCCGTCGCCGGCACGATCACCGTCGCTCCGACCCTCCAGTCCCGGGCCGGCGGCGCCG
This sequence comes from Vicinamibacteria bacterium, assembly GCA_041481445.1. Classification (GTDB taxonomy): domain Bacteria; phylum Acidobacteriota; class Vicinamibacteria; order Fen-336; family Fen-336; genus AA29. The sequence goes on along the minus strand of JBGPBV010000018.1, from coordinate 39,718 downwards.
TCCTCTTCGTCATCGCGCGGGCGGGCGCGGACCGGCACATCGTGGCGGTGAGGCGCGAGAACGGTGTCACCTTTCCGTTCGCGTTCCGGATCTCGGGCGCGGACGCGATGACGGCCGGCACCAGCTTCTCCGGCCCCCTCGAGATCACCGCGCGGCTCTCGAAGACGGGCGACGCCATCGCCACCAAGGGCGACATCGAAGGAGTCCAGAAGGGAGTGGCGGTCGGGGCGAAGGACGTCAAGATCGTCCTCGACACCGTCCACGAGTAGCGCCTACTCGGCCAGCGCGCGCATGCGCGCGATCAGCGCGCTCTTCCCCTCGAAGCCGAGACCCGGGAGCTCCGGCAGCGTGACGTGGCCGTCCTCGACCCGGACGCCGTCCGGGAAGCCGCCGAAGGGCTGGAACAGGTCGGGATAGTCCTCGTTCCCGCCCAGGCCCAGCCCGGCCGCGATGTGGAGCGACATCTGGTGCCCGCCGTGCGGAATGCAGCGGCGGCGGGACCATCCCGCCTCCTCGATCACCTCCAGCGTCCGCTGGTACTCGCACAGGCCGTACGAGAGCGCGCAGTCGAACTGCAGCCAGTCCCGGTCGGCGCGCAGACCCGCGTAGCGCAGGAGGTTCCGCGCGTCCTGGTGGCTGAAGAGGTTCTCGCCGGTCGCCATCGGACCGGGGTAGGCCTCGGCCAGGGCCGCCTGCAGCGCGAAGTCGAGCGGATCGCCCGGCTCCTCGAGCCAGAAGAGCGGGTACTCGCGCAGCATCCGCGCGTAGTCTGGCGGATCTCGAGGATGCGCACGCGCGGTCTCCCTCCAGTGGGCGACTACAATAAGTCCTTCGAGGGGGGAACCACCATGGCCGCGAGACTCCGCCCCGCCTTCTTCGCCCTGGCCGCCGCCGCGCTCACCGCGGCCGCGGCCGCGCCGGCGCCGTCACCGACGTCCTCGCCGAGCCCCGATGCCCTGTCTCCGGCCCGGGTGGCCGCCGTCCGCGCCTACATCAAGAACGCCTGGACGACGCTCGGCCGCTCCACGCGCGACCTGGCCAAGGCCGCCCCCGACCCGAAGTTTCCTCGTCCGGCCGGCCAGCCCTGGCCGGTCTACCTCCCGCCGGAGGAGGACCGTGCGCGCGTGCAAGCCGATCTCGCCGCGTCCATGGCGCCCGCCGACCTCGCGCGCATCGAGCTGCGCCCCCTGCCTCCGCGCGGGACGGCGCCCTTCGACCCCGGCCTTCTCTACTTGCCGCGCCCCTACGTGGTGCCGGGCGGGCGCTTCAACGAGATGTACGGCTGGGACAGCTACTTCATCCAAGTCGGGCTGCTCGCGGACGGGGAGACGGAGAAGGCGCGGGACATGGTCGAGAACTTCCTCTACGAGATCGAGCACTACGGCACGATCCTCAACGCCAACCGCACCTACTACCTGACGCGCTCGCAACCCCCGTTCCTCACCGAGATGATCCTCGGCGTGTACGAGCGGACAAAGGACAAGGAGTGGCTGCGCCGCACGCGCCCGGCCATCGAGGCCTACTACCGCTTCTGGACCACGGAGCCGCACCTCGTCCCCGAGACCGGCCTCTCCCGCTACTACGACTTCGGCGACGGCCCCGCCCAGGAGGTGCTGAGCGACGAGAAGGACGATATGGGGCGCACGCACTACGACCGCATCCGCGAGCACTACCGCGACCATCCCGACGCCGCCAAGGGCGACTACGACCTCGGCCGCTACTACGACCGCAAGGCCGACCAACTCACGGGCCTCTTCTACAAGGGCGACCGCTCGATGCGCGAGTCGGGCTTCGACCCCTCCAACCGCTTCGGCCTCTTCAACGTCGACATCGTCCACTACACGCCCGTCTGCCTCAACACGCTCCTGTTCCGGATGGAGACGGAGGCGGCCCTCATCGAGGAGGCGCTGGGGGCGCCGGACAAGGCGCGCGAGTGGCGCGGCCGCGCGGAGGCGCGCCACGCCGCCGTCGACCGCTACCTGTGGGACGAGGCCTCGGGGCTCTACTTCGACTACGACTTCGAGACCAAGGCCCGCCGCCGATACGAGTTCGCGACGACCTTCTATCCCCTGTGGGCCGGCCTGGCCTCCAAGACGCAGGCCACGCGCGTCCGCGACAACCTCAGGCTCTTCGAGGCCCCGGGGGGGCTGCTCACGAGCACGCGCGTCACCGGCAACCAGTGGGACGCCCCCTACGGCTGGGCTCCCCTCCAGATGATCCCGATCGACGGCCTCCGGCGGTACGGCTACGACGAGGACGCCGATCGCGTGTCGCGGAAGTTCCTGTCCATGGTCGTCGAGGACTTCGAGGAGCACGGCGCCATCGTCGAGAAGTACGACGTGCAGCGCCGCAAGTCGGACGTGGCCGCCGGCATCAAGTTCGGGTACTCCGCCAACCAGGTCGGCTTCGGGTGGACCAACGCCGCCTTCCTCGACCTGCTGGCCGGCCTCGAGGCCAGGGCGCGGGCCCGGCCGGCGGCCGCGCACACCGCCCCGGCGCGCGCGCCTTCCGTCGCTCAGTCCGGCGCGGCCTCCGCGTCCAGGTAGGGCGCCAGCCTTCGCGCCTCCGCCAGGTGCGGCCGCGCCTCGGCGGCCGCGCCCGCCTTCTGCAGGGCGAGGCCGAGCTGGTATTGCGCCTGCGCGTGCCCGGGGGCCAGACGCACCGCCTCCCGGAAGCTCGCGATCGCGCCGGGCAGGTCCCGGGCCGCCAGCTTCTTGAGGCCGGCGCTCACCGCGAACGTGGCCGCCTGGTCGTCCGCCTTCCGCTGGTTCAGGCGATCGCCCTCCGCCTGCGCGGCCGCCGCTCCCGCCGCATCGCCCTTCTGGCGGAGGACCTGGGCGATGCCGAGGTGGGCCTCCGCCATGCGCGGCTGCAGCCGGGCCGTCTCGCGCAGCTCGGCCAGGGCCTCCTCCGCCTTGCCCTGCTGGCGAAGGACGGTGCCCAGCATGTAGTGCGCGTCGGCGTAATCGGGCTTGACGGCGAGGGCGGCCCGGAAGGCCGTCACCGCGTCATCGGCGCGGCCGGTCTGCCAGAGCACGACCCCGAGGGTGAAGCGCGCCTCCGGCAGGTCGGAGCGCGCGTCGAGCTCGATGGCCCGGCGGAGCGCCGCCTCCGCCCCCGCCAAGTCGTCCCTCTGCTTGAGGGCCACCCCCAGGTTGTAGAAGGCCTCCGCGCTGGCCGGATCGGCCGCGGTCAGATCGCGGTAGAGCGAGACCGCCGCCTCCAGGTCCCCCTTCTGCAGGAGCGCGCTGCCGAGGTTGTGGCGGGCGGACTGGTAGGCGGGGTCGCGGGCCAGGACCTCCCGGAAGGCGGCCAGCGCGCCCTCCGCATCCCCCGCGTCCATGAGCGCGAGGCCGAGCGTGTTGCGGGCATCCGAGGAGGCGGGGTCCAGCTCGACCGCGCGCCGGAGCGCGGCCACCGCGCCGTCGGCGTCGCCCCACTCGCGCAGGGCGGCCCCGAGCTGTAGCCAGGCCGGAGCCAGGGACGGGCGCAGGCGGACGACCCGGCGGAGTTGGGCCACCGCCGCCGGCAGCGCCCCCGTGCGCTTCAAGCACAGCGCGAGGTAGTAGCGCGCCTCCGGATGCGACGGATCGAGCCGGACGGCCTGCGCGAGCTCCGGCAGCGCGCCCGCGGCGTCCCCCGTCCACCAGAGGGTCGCGCCCAGGTGATAACGGGCGTCGAAGAGCTTCGGGTCGAGCCGCACGGCCTCGCGGAAGCCCGCGATCGCCAGCTCCGTCCGGCCTTGCTCGCCGCGGACGAAGCCGAGACGGTCGTGGATCTCGGCCCGACGCGGGGCCAGGGTCAGGGCCGACTCGTACTCCCGCGCGGCGCCCGCGAGGTCCTTCTCCTGCTCGTGCATCCATCCGAGCATGTAGTGGCCGTCGGCGGAGCTCGGATCGAGGGTCACCGCCTGCTCGAACCGCTCACGGGCCTCCGCGGCCCGGTTCTGCTTCAGGAGGGCGAGCCCTTCCGCCACCGCACGCTGCGCGGGCGAGTCGGCGGGGGAGGCGCGCGGCGCTTGCCCGGCGGCCGCGGCGGCGGATCCCAGGAGCCAGCACCACAGGACGGCCAGGCCCCCGGCGCGCATCCGGTGATCATAAAAGAAAAAAGGGAGGCGGGCCGCGCGGCCCGCCTCCCTCGTCGGACGAAAGGTTCCGGCTACGGTCTTCCGGTCAGAACTGGAACCTCAGGGCGAACTGGATGTTCCGCGGGTTCCAGTTGGGCGCCGTCCCGCTGATGAAGCCGGCGTGCGTGTTGTTGTTGCCGGGCACGCCGATCTCGGCGTCGGGGTTGTCGAGGTCGACGTGGTTGAAGACGTTCTGGGCCTCGATGCGGAACTCGAGGTTGCTCGCGCCGTGGATCTTGAACTTCTTGAACAGCGAGGCGTCCACGTTCCAGAAGCCCGGACCGCGAAGCGCGTTGCGCGAGAGGTCGCCGAAGGTGCCCTTGGCCGGCCGGGAGAACGCGCTGCCCGAGCTGCCGATGGGGGTGACGTTGAAGTACGGAGAGGTCAGGCCGTCGCCGCTGCCCGCCTGCGCGTCGCCGATGAGGTTCGGACGGCTGGGCCCGGTGTCGCGGTCCGACCCCGCGTCGCGATAGCTCACGTTGAAGGGCAGGCCGCTCATGACGGTGGCATTGGCGTTGAGCTGCCAGCCCCCGAGGATCGCGTCCGCCGCGCCTTCGCCGACGTTGATCTTCTTCCCGTGCCCGATGGGGAGGTCGAAGGTGCCGGCCAGCACGAACACGTGCTTGCGGATGAAGTTGGCGGGGCCGTAGTTGACGTTCGGGTCCATGTAGAAGTAGTCCCCGTCGTTGTTCTTGTGGCTCTGCAGCGTGTAGTGGGTCAGGAGCGAGATCCCGTTGGAGAAGCGCTTGGTGAGCTTGGCCTGCAGGGCGTTGTACTGGCTCTTGCCCGTGTTGCCGAAGTAGTCGATGCCCTGCGTCCAGCCGTAGCTGCCGCAGAGGCCGTCGGCCGTGCGTACTCCGCAGGCGAAGAAGGGCTTGCGCTGGTCCTGGGAGAGGGTGCCGAACCCGACGATGGAGGCCTGGTTGACGTTGGCGGCGGGGTTGTCGCCGATGAACCCGCGTCCGGTGTTCCCGACGTAGGCCACCTCCACGGAGACCGTGCTCGTCAGCTCGCGCTGGAGCGTGACGTTGTACGCGTCCACGTGGGACAGGTGCTGGGTGGTCGGAAGCGCGCGGCCGGACACGCCGTTGGGCAGCGGGAACTGGCCGCTGCTCGGCACCTGGACGAAGACGGGCGCCGGCGGGCCCTGGGCCAGGTTGAACACGCTCTGGAACGTGTTGGGCGGGTTCAGGTCCTGGAAGGAGAGCACGGGCAGGTTCTGGGTGACCACGTGGCCGAAGGTGGACCCGAACACGCCGATGTCGTAGCTGCGGCCGTAGCCGGCGCGCAGCACCGTCTTCGGGTTGATCTGGTAGGTGGCGCCCAGGCGGGGAGCCCAGTTGATCTTGTTCTTGATGTTGCCGCCCAGGTCCACGCCGCCCACGCCGCCGACGGAGATGAGCCCGGTGCCGAGGTCCAGCCATCCGCCGTTGCCGGCGTCGTTCACGGTCTGGGGGTTGATGATGTCCGCGCGCAGGCCGTAGTTGAGGGTCAGCTTGGGGGTGGCGCGCCAGGTGTCCTGCAGGTAGTAGAACTGGCGCCACTGGCGCTCCCGCGCGTCCGTGCTCGTGCTGACGTAGCGCACCATCCTCTGCACGTTACCGAGCATGAAGCTGGCCAGGCCGAGGCCGCCGCCGCCGGAGCCTGCGGTGTTCTGCTCGTTGAAGTAGAGCTGGCCGGAGCGGTGGGAGTCGCTGGGGACGCGCAGGTTGTAGGCCCGGCGGATGTCGATGCCGAACTTGATGGTGTGGTTCCCGGCCGCCCGGGTCAGGTTCGACACGACCTGGAACTGCTTCTCGTGCTCGGCCAGGGGGCAGTTGCAGCGCCCGGCGTCGAGGCCGGAGCCGAACCGCATCTGCGGCGCGTTGCCGTTGAGCTCGAAGAACGGCAGGCCGGACGTGAAGGGGTCGCCGGTGTTGAGGCCGGGGATCCCGGCCGTCGTCGCCGGCGTCTCTCCGAAGTCGTTGGGCAGCACGTCCACGCCGTACTTGAAGAAGCCGAAGCGCACGTCGAGGACGGTGTTCGCGTTCAGGGTGTAGTCCATGCCCGCGGCCAGGCTGTGGTTGCGCACCTTGGACAGGCCGCCCAGGCTCACGAGCTCGGTGCCGCCACCCTGGCCGAAGGCCTGCGGCCCGTTGAGGTCGTAGCGGGCGTAGCTGTACCGCACGAAGGTGTTGACGGAGGGGCTGAGGCGCCCGTCGAGGCGCACGTTCGCGGTGTCGTTGTTGAACTTCTCCGAGCCCTGGGCGATGTAGTTGTTCCGCGTGCCGTTGGAGTCGCCCGCGGTGTTGGGCAGCGGGATCAGGGACAGGATCGCCCGCGCCTGGGGCGAGAGACGGTTGGCCGGGATGACGTTGCCCGGGAACTGGCTGCGGCTGCCGGGAGTGGCGCCGCTCGAGGGATCGAAGACGTTGACGCCGTACGCGCTGAAGTCGCCGTTGCGGGCGGCCGCGGTGGGCACCGTCACCACCTTCGATCCGCCGATGTTGCTGCGCGTGCCCTGGTAGTCGCCGAAGAAGAACCAGCTGTTCTGCACGATCGGTCCGCCGATGGATCCGCCGAACTGGTCGCGCTTGGTCTGGGGGATCACGCGGCCGGTCACCGGGTTCTCCACGTCCGGCTCCGAGAACGGGTTGCGGGCGCGGAACTTGTCGCGCTGCATGAACTCGAAAGCGCTGCCGTGGAACTCGTTCGTGCCCGTCTTGGTCTGGACGGAGACCACGCCCGCGATGGCCTGTCCGAACTCGGCGTCGTAGTTCTGGGACGTGATCTTGGTCTCGCCGATGGCCTCGAGGTTCGGGTTGATGACGATGATCCCGAGGATCGGGTCCCGGTTCTCGGTGCCGTCGAGCTGGTACCCGGTCCCGCTGAAGGTCTGGCCGTTGACCACGGTCTGGGCCGAGCCCTGCGGGTTCTCGCTGGCGGCGTGGTTCCAGGACTGCTGCTGCGTCCCCGGCGTGAGCAGGATGAACTTGGTGAAGTTCCGGTCGATCACGGGCAGGTCGGTGATCTGCTGCGACTCGAACGTGGTCGCCACGTCGGCGCGGTCGGTCTTGAGGAGCTGGCCCTGGGTGGCCGTGACCTCGACCGCCTCCGAGAGCTGACCGACGTCGAGCTTGAGGTCGATCTTGGACTGCGTGTCCACGCTGACCTTGACCGCCGAGACCACGGCCGGCTTGAAGCCGCTCAGCTCGGCCTTGAGGGTGTAGGTGCCCGGCACCAGGCGGTCCTTGGCGTAGTTGCCGGAGCTGTTGGTGACGACGGTGTCGGACGTCTTGCGCTCGTTGCTCGTGACGGTGACGCTCACGCCGGGCAGGGCGGCGCCCGTGGAGTCCTGGATGGTCCCCGCGATGCTGCCGTACACCGCCTGCGCGCGCGCGGGCGTCGGCAGGGCGACGACGGCGAGAGCGAGGAGCGCGAGCAGCAGCCGCGACAAGACAACGCAACGCCTCATGGATTCCCCTCCTTCTGTGTCATGGGAAACGACGTTCTCGCGAAAAAGAAAGCGCTTTCGCAAAGGGCGAAACGGAAAACCCGCAACGGCGAGAGGCAAACATTTGACGATATGGGTGAACGCGGAGCGGATCGTAATCCCGCCTCCAGAGGCCCGTCAAGGCCCTGGCGGAAATTCCAGGCGTAGGAAATACGCGCGTGGTCAAGCAATTCGCACGTTCCAAACCCGCCCCCGCCTTGACCTCTCGTCGGTCTACGGCCTAACCTGCCGCCCCCGGGGAGGGTGGCGTGGCGCTCGAGCGCAGGAAAAACGGCGGCCGGGTGGCGGCCACGGCGGCCGCCCTCGCCCCGCTCTGCCTGCTCGCGGCCGCGGAGGCGCCTCCCGCGCCCCCCGCCACCGTGCCCCGGTTCGAGATGTCGAAGAGCGGCCTCGAGCTGACTCGCCACACGGAGACGGGAAAGTTCTTCGACGTGGTCGGCCGCCGGTCCGCCGCCTTCGGCTACGAGAACCGCGCCCTGGAGGCCTGGGTCTATCCGCTCAAGCTGATCGACGAGTTCAAGCTCTCGTTCCAGCTCCCCGGCTATCCGCTCGAGATCGAGGGCCCGCCGGTCGCGGCCGGGATCACCGTGCGCCCGGAGTCCACCACCTTCGTGTACTCCCACGCCGCGTTCACCGTGCGCCAGACCGTCTTCGCCCCCGTCGACGAGCCCGGCCTCGTCATGCTGCTCGACGTCGACAGCACGCTGCCGCTCACGGTGATCGGCTCGTTCCGGCCCCGCCTCAAGCTCATGTGGCCGGCCGGCCTCATGACCGCGAACGTCGGCTTCGACGAGAAGGAGCACGTCTACAGCCTGACCGAGGAGACCAAGCGGTTCGCCGCCGTCATCGGGGCCCCGGGAGCGCGGGACGTCTCCCTCATGCCGTACCAGGAGGAGCCCCACGACGTGCCCGTCCGCTTCACGGTCGAGGTCCCGCCGCGGACGATGCGGACCGACCTCGTCCCCATCGTCATCGCGGGCAGCGTGGAGGGACGCGACAAGGCCAAGGAAGCCTACGACCGGCTCCTCCGCTCCGCCCAGTCGCTCCACGAAGCGAACGTCGCCTACTACCGCGGCCTCCAGGAGCGCACGCTCGCCGTGGACACGCCGGACGAGCGGCTCGACACCGCCTACGCCTGGGCCAAGGTCGGTGTGGACAAGGGACTGGCCACCAACCCCCTGCTCGGCACCGGGCTGGTGGCCGGGTTCCGCACCTCCGGCCAGAGCGAGCGGCCCGGCTTCGCCTGGATGTTCGGGCGGGACGCGCTCTGGACCTCGCTGGCCATCCATTCCTACGGCGACTTCGCGGCCGCCCGCGCCGCCCTCGAGTTCCTGCGCAAGCTCCAGCGCGACGACGGCAAGATCCCGCACGAGATCTCGCAGAGCGCCTCCCTCATCCCCTGGTTCACCGACTACAAGTACCCGTGGGACTCCACGGACGCCACGCCCCTCTACGTCGTCGCCCAGGCCGACCACTGGCGCCACGCCGGCGACCGCGAGCTCCTGCGCGCGTCCTGGGAGTCGATCGTGAAGGCGTGGCGCTTCGCCGCCGCCACCGACACCGACGGCAACGGCCTCATCGAGAACACGAAGTTCGGCCACGGCTGGACGGAGGGCAGCCCCCCCTACCCGCCGCACGAGGAGATCTACCTCCAGGGGATCTGGATCGAGGCCTGCCGGGGCCTGGCCGAGATGGCGGACGTGCAGGGCGACGCCGCCCTGGCCGCCCAGGCGCGGGCGGCCGCCGAGAAGACCCGCGCCGCCGTGGAGACGACCTACTGGCTGGGCGACCGCGGGTTCTACGCCTTCGCGACCGCGCTGGCCAGGCCGGAGAAGGAGTACAACGCGGAGCCGGGCCCGCGCCGCGCCGAGCGCCAGGCCCGCATCGAGGCCCTCCGCGGCAAGACGATCGTCGACGAGGACACCGTGCTGCCGGCGGTGCCGCTCTGGTGGCGGACCCTCGAGCCGTCCCGCGCGGAGTCCGAGATCGACCACCTGGGGGAGGCGGCGATGGCGGCCGACTGGGGCCAGCGCCTGATCTCGGCGAAGAGCGAGCTCTACGATCCCTTGTCCTATCATTACGGCTCGGTCTGGCCGCTCTTCACGGGCTGGGCCTCGATGGGCGCGTACCAGTACGGCCGGTCCGCCGTCGGCTATCAGGCCCTGATGGCGAACGCGCTGCTGACCTACCCCTGGGCGCTCGGCTACGTCACGGAGTTGCTGTCGGGCGACTTGCACGCCCCCTTCGGACGCTCGTCGCACCACCAGGTCTGGTCGGAGGCGATGGTCGTGGCGCCGCTCGTCCGGGGCCTGCTCGGGATCGACGTCACGGACGGCGGCCGGCGGCTGACCTTCGCCCCCCAGCTTCCCGCGGACTGGGACCGCGTGAGAGTTCGCCGGATCGCGGCCGGCGACTCCCGGGTGGACGTCTCGCTCGAGAGGTCGGAAGGCCGCATGACGATCGCGGCCACCGCGACGACCGGCCCGATGCCCGTCCTCACGGTCTCGCCCGCCCTCCCGCTCGACGGGCGCGTCCGCTCGGTGACGGTCGACGGCGCCGGTGCGCGCTTCCGCGCCCGTCCCTTTGGCGACGTGCAGCGGGTCGAGGTGGAGGTACCCGCGGGTGCCGCCACCCGCCGCGTCGTGGTGACGTACGACGAGGGCACCGACGTGTTCGCGCGCGTCACCCTCCCGGAGGCGGGCGGCCGGAGCGAGGGGCTGCGCGTCCTCCGTGCGCACGCCGAGGGCGGCGCCCTGCGGCTGGTGATCGAGGGCCGCGGCGGCCGCTCGTATCCGCTCGGCGTCCGCACGCCTCGCCGCGTGGAGGCGGTGGCGGGAGTGAAGGTCACGCCCGCGGCGCGCGGCGCCCTTCTCCTCGTGTCGTTCGAGGGGCCGCCCGACGAGTACGTGCGGCGTACGCTGGCGCTGCCGCTGCGCTAGCGGACGGGCGCGCGCTCCCCTCGCGCACGGTGAGCACCTGCCGCCCGGGCACGGCGTGCCGGACGTCCACCGTCCCGCTCGGCCAGCGGACCTCGACCGTGTCCGCCTGGTTCGCGTGGCCCAGGCCGAAGTGCAGCCGCAGGTCGTCGTGCGAGTAGTAGCTCGACTGGCTCAGGACGGTCCGGGCCTGGGTCCGCCCATCCACCGTGACGAGGACAGTCGCGCCCAGGCCGGCCCGGTTCGAGCGCGTCCCCTCCAGGCGTACCTCGAGCCAGCCGTTGGACCCGGCGTAGTCGTTGCGCAGTAGCGTCGGCGGCTCGTTCATGTTCATGATCAGCACGTCCACGTCGCCGTCGTTGTCGACGTCGCCGAAGGCGGCCCCGCGGCTGGAGTGGACCTGCAGGGGGCCCGGCCCGCTCGTGGCCGTCACCTCCTCGAAGGTGGCGCCCCGGTTGCGGAAGATCACGCGTGGCCCGCGGTGCGGGTACTGCGGGAGCTGGCGCTCGATCTCGGGGTACACGTTGCCGGTCACGTACACGATGTCCGGCCGGCCGTCGTCGTCGAGATCGGGGAGGCCGCTCCCCCACTCGACGTAGCGGTTCTGGACGGCGAGACCGGCGGCGGTGGCCGCGTCCTCGAACTGTCCCCGGCCGAGGTTGCGATAGAGGGCCGGGATGTCGTCGGCGAAGTGCGTCTTCAGGAGGTCCAGCCGGCCGTCGAGATCGTAGTCGCCGAGGGCGAGGCCCATGCCGGCCTGGACGTTCCCCATCTCGCCGTAGGCGACTCCGCTCGGCACCGCGACGTCCGTGAACGTGCCGTCGTGGTCGTTGCGATAGAGGATCGACGCCGTCGAGTCGCAGGCGACGTAGACGTCGAGCCAGCCGTCGCCGTCGAAGTCGGCGGCGGTCGCCGTCATCGCATAACGTCCGGTCACCTTCGAGACCCCGGAGACGTCCGACACGTCGCGAAACCGGCCCTCCCCTTCGTTGTGGAACAGGAGGTTCGTGTCCGTGGGCAGCCCCTTGGGTCCGCAGTTCACGGGGATGCCCTTCCAGAGACAGTTCGCGCCCGCGCCGGGCTCCGGCGCGGTGGCGAGGTCGAACCTCAGGTAGTTCGCGACGAACAAGTCGAGCCGGCCGTCGCGGTCGTAGTCCACGAACGTGCAGCCCGAGCCCCAGCGGGTGCCGCTCGCGGGAAGGCCCGCGCGCGCCGTCACGTCCTCGAAGCGGCCGTGCACGTTGTGGTAGAGCACGTTCGTCCCGTAGGCGGTGACGAACATGTCGAGCCAGCCGTCGTTGTCGTAGTCGCCCACGCAGACCGACGACGACCACGCGGTGCGGCGGAGGCCCGCGCGCTCGGTCACGTCGGCGAAGGTGCCGTCGTGGCGGTTGCGATACAGCCGGTTGGTGGGGGCCTGGCCACGCGCCCACTCGCGATCGGCGCGGCCCGTGTCGGCCAGGCGCGTGCCGCTCAGGACCAGCGCGTCGAGCCAGCCGTCGTTGTCGTAGTCGAGGAGCGCCACCCCGGCGCCGTTGGTCTCGATGATGAAGCGCTTGCGGTCGAGGCCGCCGTAGACCGACGGCTCGACGAGGCCGGCGCGCGCGGCCACGTCGACGAGGGAAACGCCCCAGGCCGCGGCGTCGGGTACGGGCGCGGCGCGAAGGGCGGCGGCGGCGGCGAAGACGGCCAGAAGGGCCCCGAGCCGCTTCACCGCTCGGCCGCGCCCGGCAGGCGCTCGGCCGTCTCGAACTCCTGGCGCGCCTCCTCCGCCCGCCCGAGCTGCTGGAGCACCTGGGCCCGCAGGTAGTGCGCGGCCTTGTTGTTCGGGTCGTAGCCGATCGCGCGCCGGAGCATCCCCTCCGCGGCCGCGCGGTCGCCCTTGGCCTGGTAGGCCTTGCCCATGAGGATGTAGGGCCCGCTGAAGTACGGGTTGAGCCACACCGAGCGCTGGAGCGCGTCCAGGGCCTTGTCCCATTCCCGCTGCCGAAGGTAGGCGTCGCCCAGGCCGTAGAACGCCATCGCGCTGGCGGGGCTCGTCTCGAGCTCCTTGCCGAACAGCGCGATCGCCTCCTCGAGCCGCCCGCGGAACAGGGCGGCCTGGCCCAGGAGCAGGTTGGCCTGGGGCAGCCGCGGGTCCTTCTGGAGCGCGGCCAGGAGCTCGGCCCGCGCCATCTCCTCCATCTCCGCGCGCACCATCATCTGCGCGGCGAGCAGCCGCGCGGCGGCGGAATCGGGAGGGACATGGAAGGCGCGGGCCCAGGTCTCCCGCGCCCGATCGGGCTTCTGCGTCTGGATGTAGGCCATGCCGAGCACGTAGGCCAGCTCGGAGCTCTCGGGCGCGAACGCGCGCGTCTGCTCGAGCAGCGGGATCGCCTCCGCGAGGTGGCCGGCCAGGTACTGGGACAGGCCCAGGACCTGCACCGCCTCGCGCCGCTCGGCGGAGTCGGGCGCGAGCGCGTCGAGGACGCCCGCGAGCTGCTCGATCGCGTGCACGGGATCGCTCGCGTGATAGTGCGCGACGCCGGTGGCGACGCGGACGCGCGGGTCGGCGGCCGGGGCCGCCTTCAGGATCGCGAGCGCCTCCACCGGGCGGCCGCCGTCGATCGCGCGGCGCGCCTCCGCCACCGCCTGCGCCACCGGATCAGGCGCGGGAGACGGGATCGGAGACGGGGACTGGGCGAGGCCCAGGGCGGGCAGCGACATCAGCAGGGCCACCTCCGCCACCCGGGGTCGCCTCATCGCGCCGCCTTCGTCCCGCCGCCTTCCCGGACGGTCAGGATCTGGTCGGCGGGCACGTCACGCCACTCCTCTTCGAGACCGCTCGGCCATCTGACCCACAGCCGCTCGACGCGCGCGGCCGCGCCCAGCCCGAAGTGGACCCGCAGGTCGTTCTGCGAGATGTAGCTGCCGCCCCCGCGGACCTCCTGCCACTGCGTGAAGCCGGAGGCGGTGCAGCCGACGCGGGCGCCGATCGCGCTGCGGTTCGACACCGTCCCCACCAGCTTCACGAGCAGCCAGTGCCGGCCCGGCTCGGTCTCGGTGCGGAAGAAGTCCGGCGGCGCGTTGACGTTGCTGACCACGATGTCCACGTCGCCGTCGTTGTCGACGTCGCCGAAGCCGGCGCCGCGCGCGGCGCGAGGCGTGGTGAGCGGCGGGCCCAGGCGCTCGGTCACGTCCTCGAAGCGCCCGTCGCCCCGGTTGAAGTACACGACCTTGCGCTGCTCGTAGGCCGCCTCCGTCTTGAGCTGCGCGACCTCGGGGTAGACGTGGCCGTTGGCGAGGAAGATGTCGAGCCAGCCGTCGTTGCCGAGGTCGACGAAGGCGGTGGCCCAACCCAGCCAGCGGGTGTTCACCCCGATCCCGGCCGCGAAGGTCCGATCGTCGCAGAATCCCTTGCCGCTGTTCGAGTACAGGGTGGAGGTGTCGCCCGCGAAGTTCGTCTTGAAGATGTCCATCGTCCCGTTGTGGTCGTAGTCGCCGATGGCGACGCCCATGCCCGCCTGGGGCTTGCCGTCCTGGCTGTAGGCGCACCCGGAGGTGACGGCGACGTCGGTGAAGGTCCCGTCGTGGTTGTTGCGGTAGAGCGTGCTCGGGTTGGAGTCGTTGGCGACGTAGGCGTCCACCCAGCCGTCGTCGTCGAAGTCGAGCGTGCTCACGCCGAGGCCGTAGGTGCCGCTGGCGCGCGTGATCCCGGTCTTGTCCGAGACGTCCTCGAAGGTGCCGTCGCCCCGGTTGTGGTAGAGCACGTTCTTGCCGCCCTTCAGCCCGGGCGGCCCGCAGGCCACCTTCACGCCCTTGTAGCGGCACAGGCCGCTGTCCGGCGTCGGCGCCGTCGCCAGGTCGAGGTCGATGTAGTTGGCGGCGAGCAGGTCGAGCCGGCCGTCGCGGTCGTAGTCGAGGAACGCGCACCCAGTCCCCCAACGCGTCTTCCGGTCCGGAGGGTTCCTCAGGCCCGCCTTCGCCGTCACGTCCTCGAAGGTCCCGTCCCCGCGGTTGTGGAAGAGGCGGTTCTGGCCGTAGGAGGTGACGTAGAGGTCCTCGTGCCCGTCGTTGTCGTAGTCGCCCGCGCAGACGCCCTGGCCCCACCCGCTCTGGGCGAGGCCGGCGCGCCGGGTGACGTCCTCGAAGGTGCCGTCGCCGCGGTTGCGGTAGAGATGGTGGGTGGGCTCCTGCCCCTTCGGGAAGCCTTCGAGCGTGGTGCCGTTCACGAGGAAGACGTCGAGGCGGCCGTCACCGTCGAAATCGAAGAGCGCCACGCCGGTGCCCGTCGTCTCCAGCAGGTAGTGGTTCACGTCCTTCCCGCCGAAGACGGTGACCGCGGTCAATCCGGCCGCGCCCGCCGTCTCGGTGAAGGAAAAGCCGAGGCCGCCTCCGTCCGCGGCGGGGGCGGCGGTGCGGGCGGGGCGCGCGCGCAGCGCGATCAGGCCGGCCACGAGGAGGAAGAGGACGCGCCGGACGCGCATCCGGGGAATGTTACTGGACTTCCCCCTGGGCCGAGACCCGCGGAAGTGATTGACAGCCCTGGATCTCGAAAATAGTGTATCGACCGATGAGACAGAGACGATCCCTCACGCGCGTCCTGCCGGGAGCCGGCCTCGCCGCCCTGGTCGTGCTGGGTGTCGCGGGACTGGCCCGGCCGTCGTCCACGCCGCCCGAAGCCGCCAAGGGTCCCGCCTATCTGGACCCCGACGTCGGGTTCGAGGCGCGCGCGGCCGACCTCGTGTCGCGCATGACCCTCGCGGAGAAGGTCTCGCAGATGGTCAACGACGCGCCCGCGATCGAGCGGCTCGGCGTCCCGTCCTACGAGTGGTGGAACGAGTGCCTCCATGGCGTCGCCCGGGCCGGCCCCGCCACCGTCTTCCCGCAGGCCATCGGCCTGGCCGCGTCCTTCGACACCGCGCTCATGCGCGAGGTGGCCACCGCGATATCGGACGAGGCCCGGGCCAAGCACCACGAGTTCGTGCGCAAGGGCGATCGCGGCCGCTATCGCGGCCTGACCTTCTGGTCCCCGAACATCAACATCTTCCGTGACCCGCGCTGGGGCCGCGGCCAGGAGACCTACGGCGAGGACCCCTACCTCACCGGGCGCATGGGCGTGGAGTTCGTGAAGGGCCTGCAGGGAGACGACCCGAAGTACCTGAAGGTGGTGGCCACCGCCAAGCACTTCGCCGTGCACAGCGGGCCGGAGCCCGAGCGCCACTCGTTCGACGTGCACCCGAGCGAGCGCGACCTCTACGAGACCTACCTGCCCGCGTTCCGCGCGCTCATCGCGGAGGGTCATGCCGATTCGGTCATGGGGGCCTACAACCGCGTCAACGGCGAGTCCGCCTCCGCCAGCCGCCGCCTGCTCACCGACATCCTGCGCAAGGACTGGCGGTTCGACGGCTACGTCGTCTCCGACTGCGGCGCCATCGACGACATCCACCTCCACCACAAGATCGTGGCCACGCCGGCGGAGGCAGCCGCCCTCGCCGTGGGCAACGGCTGCGACCTCGAGTGCGGGACGGTGACGGCCACCCTCCCCGCCCCCACCGGCCTGAGCTACCGCGCCCTGCCGGAGGCGGTGGAGAAGGGGCTCATCAAGGAGGCGGAGATCGACACCGCGGTGCGCCGGCTCATGCTCGCGCGGATGAGGCTCGGCCTGTTCGACCCGCCCGAGCGCGTGAAGTACGCCCAGATCCCGTACCGCGTGAACCAGTCGGAGACGAACGACCGCCTGGCCCGCCGCATGGCCCAGGAGTCGATCGTCCTGCTGAAGAACGACGGGATCCTCCCCCTCTCGCGCGACACGAAGACGATCGCCGTCATCGGTCCCAACGCGGACGACCTGCAGACGCTGCTCGGCAACTACTACGGCACGCCCACCAGGCCGGTGACCGTGCTGGCCGGCATCCGCGCCGGGGTGGGCCCGGGCACGAAGGTGATCTTCGCGCGCGGTGCCGACCTGGTCGAAGGACGCCAGGACCCGCGCGCCCTGCCCGTCATCGAGTCCACCTACCTGCGCACGGGCCCCGGCGACGGCACGCCCGGCCTGAAGGGCGAGTACTTCCGCGGGCGCGAGCTGCAGGGCGAGCCGATGATGACGCGCATCGATCCCACCGTCGGGTTCCGATGGGACCGCGGGATCTCGCCCACGGCGGACATGGTGGCGCGTGGCGAGCTCCCGGCCGACCGCGCGATGCCGGAGGACGACTTCTCGGTGCGCTGGACGGGGCGGCTCCTGCCGCCCGTGACCGGGACCTACGAGGTCTCCGTCACCGGCGACGACGGCTTCCGTCTGGACGTCGGGGGCCGCCGCGTCATCGACGACTGGGCGATCGCGCCCCGGGCCCACGCCAAGAGCGCGTCCGTCGACCTCGAGGCGGGCCAGCCGGTCGACGTCCGCCTCGAGTACTTCGAAGGCATCCGGGACTCCGAGGTCCGCCTGGCCTGGCGCCCGCCCGGGGCGAAGGAGCCTCTCGAGGAGGCGCTCGACGCCGCGCGCGCGTCCGACGTCGTCGTCTTCGTGGGCGGCCTCACCGCGGACGTCGAGGGCGAGGAGATGAAGGTCTCCTTCCCCGGCTTCGCGGGCGGCGACCGCACCGACATCGCGCTCCCGGCTTCGCAGGAGAAGCTCCTGCACGCTCTCCAGGCCACGGGCAAGCCGGTCGTCTTCGTGCTGATGTCCGGCTCCGCCGTCTCCGTGGAGTGGGCGCAGAAGAACCTGCCCGCCATCCTCCTGGCCTGGTACCCCGGGCAGCGGGGCGGCAACGCGGTGGCGGACGTGCTCTTCGGCGACTTCAATCCCTCCGGCCGGCTGCCCGTCACGTTCTACCGGTCGGTGGACCAGCTCCCGCCCTTCGCCGACTACGACATGAAGGGCCGGACCTATCGCTACTTCCAGGGAGACCCGCTCTATCCCTTCGGCTACGGGCTCTCCTACACGCGCTTCGAGTACTCGGACCTCCGGGTGGACAGGGCGAGGGTGGGCGCGCCGCAGCCGTTCGAGGTCTCGGTGGCGGTGAAGAACACGGGATCGCGGCCGGGAGCGGAGGTCGTCCAGCTCTACACGCGCGCGATCGCCTCCAAGGTGCCGATGCCGATCAAGTCGCTGCGCGGGCTCGAGCGGGTGAGCCTGGCCCCCGGGGAGCAGAGGCGCGTCGCCTTCAAGCTGACGCCCCTGGCCGACCTCGGTCACTACGACGTCGCCTCCAAGGCCTTCGCGGTGTCGCCGGGGGACTACGAGGTGCAGGCGGGGGCCTCGAGCCACGACGTCCGGCTCACCGGACGCGTCCACGTGCAGTAGGCTCTCCGAGGGGGAGAATGGAGAGCGACCGGTCGTGAGGATCCTTCAAGTCGTGACGCGCGAGGGCGCGGTCCGCCTCGGGCTCCTGCGCGAGGACACGGCGCTCGTCCTGGCCGAGGCGCACCGCGGGGTGGCCACCGCGCTCGACCTCCTCACCGCCGTGGAGGAGGGGCGCGTGGAGGCCGAGGCCTGGATCCGCTCCGCGGAGGAGGCGCGCGCGTTCGAGAGCGTGGCCTGGGACGCGCTGGAGGCCCGGCGGGCGCCCTGGCGGCTGACCATGCCCCTCACTCCGCCCGAGGTGTGGGGCGCCGGTGTCACCTACCGGCGCAGCGCGGATTTCCGTGAGGAAGGCTCCGGCATCTACGACAAGGTCTACACCGCGGACCGGCCGGAGCTGTTCTTCAAGGCCACCGCCTCCCGCTGCGTGGGACCGGGCGAGCCCATCGGCCGCCGGCAGGACTCGGGATTCACGGCCAGCGAGCCGGAGATGGCCGTGGTCGTGGGCGGCACGGGGGCGGTCCTCGGCTTCACGCTCGCCAACGACGTCTCCGCGTGGGACATCGAGCGGGAGAATCCCCTCTACCTCCCGCAATCGAAGGTCTACCGCGGCTGCTTCGCCTTCGGGCCCGTCATCGTCACCCCGGACGAGGTCCCCGACCCCTACGCCCTCGAGCTCGAGTGCCGCGTCCTGCGCGCGGGACGCGAGGTCTTCGCGGGCGCGGCCAGCACCGGCCAGCTCAAGAGGCGCCTGCCCGAGCTGATCGATTGGCTGCGGCGGTCGAACCCGATCCCGGCGGGGACCGTGCTCTCCACGGGCACCGGCATCATCCAGCCGATGACCGTCGGCCTCGAAGAGGGCGACGTCGTGACCATCGCCTGTCCGGCGATCGGCGCCCTGCACAACCCCGTCGCGATCGTCTAGGGGCCTGGATGAAGGCGCCGCCACTCGAGAGCGTCCTCGACTCCGGCGACGAGTCCCTCTTCGACGTGCGAGCCTCCCAGCCGGGACCGGCGGGCGCGCTGCCTCTCGAGCCGGCGGACCTCCTCGACCGTCCGAGCGGCGACGTCTTCGGGTGGTCGCAGGACGTCGGCATGGGCTGGGCGCCCTTGGAGCTGCGCCGCGCCGAGGTGCTGGTGCTGAGCACGCTCGGGGGCCTGCGGAACCCCGACGGGACCCCGCTCGCGCTGGGCTACCACACCGGCCACTGGGAGATCGGCCTGCTCGTCCAGGCCGCGGCCGAGGAGATCCGCGCGCTGGGCGGCATCCCGTTCGCCGCCTTCTGCACCGATCCCTGCGACGGGCGCACCCAGGGCACCAGCGGCATGTTCGACAGCCTTCCCTACCGCAACGACGCCGCCATCGTCCTCCGGCGGCTCATCCGCTCGCTGCCCACGCGGAAGGCTGTCCTCGGCGTCGCCACCTGCGACAAGGGCCTGCCCGCGATGACCATGGCCCTCGCCGCCAGCCGCGACCTCCCCGCCGTCATCGTGCCCGGCGGCGTGACCCTTCCCGCCAGTGACGGCGAGGACGCGGGCAAGGCCCAGACCGTCGGCGCGCGCTTCGCGCACGGCCGCCTCACGCTGGCCGAGGCCGGCGAGATCGGCTGCCGCGCCTGCGCCTCGCCGGGAGGGGGATGCCAGTTCCTGGGGACGGCGGCCACGGCCCAGATCGTGGCGGAGGCGCTCGGCCTCGCCCTGCCCCACACCGCGCTGGCCCCGTCGGGCCAGCCGATCTGGAAGGACGGGGCGCGGCGCTCGGCGCGGGCGGCGGCGCGGCAGCTCGCGCTCGGCCTGACCGCCCGCGACGTGGTCACGGACGCCGCCGTCCGCAACGCGATGGCGGTGTACGCGGCCGTCGGCGGGTCCACCAACTTCCTGCTGCACCTGCCCGCCATCGCGCACGCCGCCTCTCTGCGGCCGCCCTCCCTCGCGGAGTGGAAGGCGGCGAACCAGCAGGTGCCGCGGCTGGTCGACGCGCTGCCGAACGGCCCCCATCCGACCGTGCGCGTGTTCCTGGCCGGCGGGGTGCCCGAGGTCATGCTCCATCTCCGCGGCCTCGGCCTTCTCGACCTCTCCGCGCGCGCCGCCACCGGCGAGACGCTCGGGGCCACCCTCGAATGGTGGGAGGGATCCGAGCGGCGCCGGCGGCTGCGCGAGCGCCTCCAGGAGACGGACGGCGTCGATCCCGACGACGTGATCCTCTCTCCCGAGGCGGCCCGCCGCCGCGGCCTGGCCCGCACCGTCAGCTTCCTCGGCGGCAACCTCGCGCCCGAGGGCGCGATCGTGAAGAGCACGGCCATCGACCCGGGGCTCCTGGGCGCCGACGGCGTCTACCGCCACCTGGGTCCCGCGCACGTCTTCACGAGCGAGCGCGCGGCCATCGCCGCGATCAAGGGACAGGGCGGGGCGGGGATCCGGCCGGGCGAGGTCCTGGTCCTCGCCGGCCTGGGCCCGCGCGGCACGGGAATGGAGGAGGTCTACCAGGTCACCGCCGCCCTGCGCTACCTCGACCTGGCCAAGGACGTCGCCCTGGTGACGGACGCGCGCTTCTCGGGCGTCTCGACGGGGCCCTGCATCGGGCACGTCGCGCCGGAGGCCCTGGCCGGGGGGCCGATCGGCCGCCTCCGCGACGGCGACCTCGTCCGTGTGGTCATCGACACCCGCGGCCTCGAGGGGACGATCGACTTCGTCCGGCCCGAGGCCGACGGCTCCCTCGTGCCCGCCGACGATGAGCTGGCCACGCGCACCCGCCACCCCGACCTCGCCCCCGATCCGGACCTGCCCGCGGACACGCGCCTGTGGGCCGCCCTCCAGGACGCCAGCGGCGGGCCCTGGGCGGGGGCGGTCTACGACGTGGACCGGATCGTGAGGATCCTCGAGGCGGGACGGCGGGCGCTCGGGGAGGACTGAAGACCGGGGCCCGCGGATCTCTAGGCCACGATCGGCGCCGCGAACGTCGGCGTGCTGACGAGCGCGGCCGCGCCACGCAGACGGGGGTGGTCGCCGAGGGGGACGGTGCGGATCTCCGTCTCCGCCCATTCGCTGATGAGCGCCTGGCCCCGCATGGCCTCGCGGACGGCGGGCTCGATGAGGTCCCAGGCCGCGGTGATCTCGCCCTCCATGTAGATCCGGCCCGGGTCCACGGCCTTGACGACGATGGCCAGCCCGCGGCCGATGTAGAAGCCGGTCTCGCGCAGCGTCTCGAGCGCGCGGGCCTCGCCCGCGCGGGCGCGGACCAGGATGTCGTCCAGCGTCACGTCCACGGGCTGGCCCGAGGCCGGCCAGGACAGGTCGTTCCCCAGGTAGCGGGCCACCGTGGCGCGCTTCGACACGTAGGCCTCCCAGCAGCCCTGCTGGCCGCAGGAGCAGCGGGGCCCGTGCATGTCCAGCGACACGTGGCCGATCTCGCCCGCCACGCTGTGTATGCCGCGGAGGAGCTTGCCGTCGATCGCGATGCCCACCCCCACGCCGTCGGAGACGTGCACGAACGCGATGGGGCCGTCCCCCAGGGTGTCGGCGCCCAGGGCCCAGACCTGGGCCAGCACGCAGGCCTTGACCGAGTTCTCGATGACCACCGGCAGCTTGGTCGCCGCCCGCAGCGGCTCCGCGAGGTCCATGTCCCGCCAGCCCATGGTCGGGAAGTACTTGATCCGTCCGCTCTCGATGTCCACCATCCCCGACACCACCACGCCCAGGCCGACGCACTCCCCGAACTCCGGGTGCTCGCGGCGGATGCGGCCCAGGTGCCGGATCAGCTCCTTCACCAGGACCGGGGCCTGGCGCACGGTCGGGAACTCGTTCACCTCCAGGAGCGGATGACCGAGCACGTCCGTGACCATGATCGAGGTGTGGCTGGCGCTGATGTCGACGGCCAGCGCGAAGCGGCGGCGCGTCTCGATGTAGAGATGCATGGGCTTGCGCCCGCGCTTGCTCTCGCCCTTGGCTCCCTCGAACACCAGGCCCGAGGTCAGGAGCTCGTTCACGAGCAGGCTGACGGCGCCCCGCCGCAGGCCCATCAAGCGGGCGAGGTCGGCCCGGGAAATCGGCTGCTTCGCGCGCACGAGGTTGAGCGCGATCTGCCGGTTGATCTCGCGTGATGTCCCGCGGCGGGCGATGCGGAAGGCGTCGAGGTTGATGCGACGCATGCCCCCTCCGGTCGGGATTGTAGCAGGCCCGGCCTCACTCCGAGTCCTCGTCGCCCGGTCAGAATATTGACCTCGGCCCACGTGCGAGCGTAGTCTCGCGCGACAATTGAGCGCCCTTTAGAGACCGCCATCGGAGGCCCCTCGCCATGCGCTTCGACTCCACCGCCGCCGTCTGCCTCTCCCTCACGATGTTCGCGTGCAGCGGCCCGCCCGCGCCGCGGAGCGGCGGCGACGCCGGCAGCCCCCCTCCCGCCGCCGGCGGCGGAGGCAAGCCCATCACGGTCGGCTTCTCCATGGACACCCTCAAGGAGGAGCGCTGGCAGCGCGACCGCGACCTCGTGACGAAGTACTGCCAGGACCACGGAGCCAAGGTGCTCGTGCAGGCGGCCAACGGAAACGACTCCCTGCAGAACGAGCAGGCGGAGAACCTGCTCACCCAGGGCGTGGACGTCCTCATCGTGGTGGCCCACAACGCGCAGACCGCGGCCACCATCGTGGACTCCGCCCACAAGGCGGGCGTGCCCGTCATCGCCTACGACCGGCTGATCCGCGACAGCGACGTGGACCTCTACGTGTCCTTCGACGCCGTGCGCATCGGCGAGCTCCAGTCCGACTACGCGGTCAAGCGGGTGCCCAAGGGCAGCTACGTGCTCATCGGCGGCGCCCCCTCCGACAACAACGCGCTCCTCCTGCGCGACGGCCAGATGAAGGTGCTCAAGCCCCTCGTGGACAAGAAGGACATCACGATCGTGGCCGACCAGTGGGCCAAGGACTGGCAGCCGGTGGAGGCCCTCAAGATCATGGAGAACGCGCTGACGCGGGCCGGCAACAAGGTGGACGCGGTCGTGGTCTCCAACGACGGCACCGCCGGCGGCGCCGTGCAGGCCCTCACCGAGCAGAAGCTGGCGGGCAAGGTGCTGGTGACGGGTCAGGACGCCGACCTGGCCGCCTGCCAGCGCATCCTGACCGGCAGCCAGACGATGACGATCTACAAGCCGATCACCAAGCTGGCGGCCAAGGCGGCGGAGGTCGCGCTGCTCCTGGCCCGCAAGCAGCCGGTGCCGGACAAGACGGTCGGCCTCCCCAACGGCCGGAAGGACGTGCCGAGCATCCTGCTCGAGCCGATCGCGGTGGACAAGGACAACCTCGTGGCCACGGTGGTGGCCGACGCCTTCCACACCATGGACGAGATCTGCCGCGACATCCCCAAGGAGCAGTGCCCGAAGCAGTGAGGCTCGGGGCTCCCTCCGCATGCCGCTCCTAGAGCTCCGCCACATCGTCAAGGACTTCCCGGGGGTCCGCGCCCTCGACGGCGTCTCCTTCACCCTCGAGAAGGGCGAGATCCACGTGCTCTGCGGGGAGAACGGGGCGGGCAAGAGCACGCTCATCAAGACCCTCTGCGGCGTCATCCCCGCCGGCACCTACGAAGGGGAGATCCTTCTCGACGGCGCCCCCATGCGCTTCCAGCGCCTCAAGGACGCCGAGGACCACGGCATCGCCCTCATCGCCCAGGAGCTGGCCCTGGTGCCCGAGCTCTCGCTGGAGGAGAACCTCGCCCTGGGCCGCGAGCCCGTGGCAATGGGCCTCATCCGCTGGGACGTGGTGCGCGAGCGGGCCCGGTCCGCGCTCCAGCTCGTCGGCTTGGACGTGGACCCCGGGCGCGCGATCAAGGAGCTGGGCATCGGGCAGCAGCAGCTCGTGGAGATCGCCAAGGCCCTCTCGAAGAAGGCGCGCATCCTCGTCCTGGACGAGCCGACGGCCGCCCTCACCGAGGCGGACACCGCCCGGCTGATGCGGCTCCTCCGCGAGCTGCGGGCGGGCGGCGTGTCCTGCATCTACATCAGCCACCGCCTGGAGGAGGTCTTCCAGATCGGCGACCGCATCACCGTCCTGCGCGACGGCCGCTCCGTGGGCGGCGCGCAAGTCGCGGAGATGACGCCGGAGAAGGTCATCGCGATGATGGTCGGGCGCGAGGTGGGCACCCTCTACCCGCGCCCCCCGCACAAGCCGGGCGTGTCGCTGCTCCAGGTCAAGGACTGGTCGGTGGAGGACCCCCTCGTCCCCGGCCGGCGGGTCCTGCGCAACGTCTCCTTCGAGGTGCGTGAGCGCGAGATCGTGGGCATCGGGGGGCTGATGGGCGCCGGTCGCACCGCGCTCGTCAGCTCGCTGTTCGGGGCCGCGCGCAGCCGGGTGAGCGGCACGCTCGCCCTGGGGGGCGGGCCCGCCCGGCCGCCCTTCGCCACCCCGCCGGAGGCGATCGCCGCCGGGCTCGCCCTGGTGAGCGAGGACCGCAAGCGCTACGGGCTCGTGCTCGACGCGTCGGTCTCCGAGAACCTGACCCTGGCCAGCCTCGGCCGGTTCGTGAAGAGGATGCTGGTGGACGACCGCACGCGCGGGACGGAGGCCCGCGAGGAGGCGGACGCCCTGCGCATCCGCGCTCCCGGCATGGAGGCGCCCGTGCGCCAGCTCTCGGGGGGGAACCAGCAGAAGGTGGTCCTCGGCAAGTGGCTGCTGACCCGGCCGCGGGTCCTGTTCCTGGACGAGCCCACGCGCGGCGTCGACGTGGGGGCCAAGGCGGAGATCCACCGCCTGATCGCGGAGCTGGCGGAGACGGGGCTGGGAGTGGTGCTCGTCTCGTCGGACCTGCCGGAGCTGCTGGGCATGAGCCACCGCGTGCTCGTGCTGAGCCTGGGCGTGGCCACCGCGGAGCTGAGCGCGTCGGAAGCGACGCCGGAGGCGGTCATGACGGCAGCGACGGTGAAGGTATGAGCACTCCAAGTCCGAGCGCGGCCCCGGAGCGAAGCTGGAAGGTCGCCGTGCCCTGGCGCTCGCTCATCATGGTGGGCGCGCTCGTCGTGATCTGGATCGTCTTCTCAGCCACCACCGAGGGCACCTTCCTGCGGCCGCGCAACCTCTCGCTCCTGGCCCGGCAGACCTCGGTCACGGCGATCCTCGCCGTGGGCATGGTGCTCGTGATCGTGGCCGGCCAGATCGACCTCTCCGTGGGAGCCCTGGCCGGATTCATGGGGGGGCTGGCCGCCATCGCCTACATGAACCGCCAGTGGCCGCTCGGCCTCGCCTTCCTGGCCGTGCTCATCGGCGGATCCATCCTCGGGGCCGCGCAGGGGTCGCTCGTGGCCTGGCTCAAGATCCCGCCCTTCATCGTGACCCTGGGCGGCATGCTGCTCTTCCAGGGCGCCCTGCTCGGGATCACCGGCGGCGTGACCATCTCGCCCGCGCGGCCGTTCCTCTACGTCGGACAGGCCTACGTGCCGATCTGGCTCGGATGGCTGGTGGCGGGGGTGATGGCGACCGGCCTCGTCGCCGCCGGCCTGCGCGGAGGGGCGCGGCCCTGGAGCCGCGTCGGCTTCGCCGTGCTCGCCCTGGCCTTCACCGCGGTCCTGAGCGCCTACGAGGGCATCCCCGTGCCCGTTCTCCTCCTCCTCGGCCTGGCCGCGTTCTTCTCGGGCGTCTCCCACCACACGCGCTTCGGCCGGCACCTGTACGCGATCGGCGGCAACCGCGAGGCCGCGTTCTACTCGGGCATCTCGATCGAGCGGCACATCGTGGGCGTGTTCACCTTGATGGGCGCGCTGGCGGCGGTGGCGGGCGTGGTGCTCACCGCGCGCGTGGGGGCGGCCACCTCGGACGCGGGCCGGATGATGGAGCTGGACGCGATCGCGGCCGCCGTCATCGGCGGCACGTCCCTGCTGGGCGGCCAGGGCACGGTCTGGGGCGCGCTGCTGGGAGCGCTCGTGATGGCCTCGCTCGACAACGGCATGAGCCTCATGAACACCGAGGCCTTCTGGCAGCCGATCATCAAGGGCGCGATCCTGGTGGCGGCGGTGGCGGTGGACATGGCGGGCCGTCGGACGCGGGGCTAGACGTCGTCCTCGGCCGTCAGCGCGGGCGCCTCCGAGATCGTCCAGATCCAGGACATCTCGTTCTGGAAGGACGCACCGCCGCCGCGCGGCCTGGCGGTCATGCCGGATCGCACTTCTCAATTTTGACAATTCTATTGTTGCGAGTGTGATCGGACCTGCCCTGTCACGACACCGAGTCACACTTCCAAGTGATGAGGATCTCGACCGACGCTGGCGAGCGAGTCGGACACTCACGAGATCGGCACACGACATTTCATTTCGAGGCATGAGCATGGACATTCCAGGTCGTCTCTCCGATCGTGAGCTGGAGGCCGAGGTCATCCGCCTGGCCACGCGCGAAAGGAGCTCCACGGCCTCGCTGGTCGCCCACCTGGCCGAGCTCTACGGCCGGCGGCTGCACGAGCGGGCGGGCTTCTCCTCCCTCTTCACGTACTGCATGGAGGTCCTGCGGCTCTCCGAACACGAAGCCTACGACCGGATGAAGGCGGCCAAGGTGGCGCGGCGATACCCGCAAGTGCTCGGGTGGCTCGCGTCCGGCGAGCTCAACCTGACGACGGTGCGGCTCCTGGCTCCCCACCTCACCCGCGCCAACCAGGAGGAACTCTTCGCGGCTGCCCGCGGCAAGCGCAAGCGACAGGTTCAGGAACTGCTGGCGTCGCGGTTCCCAAAGCCAGACGTCCCCTTCTCCGTCCGGAAGCTGCCCAGTCCTCCGGCCGTGCCAGTGTCGGTCTCAACATCCCGGCCAGAGCCGGTCGACGTCGCGAGCGGCTCGCCGGCGGCAGTGGCCGGGCCACCGTTGGATGTTGCGGCCCGGGTCCCGATTCCCGGTCCGCCGCCACCGCTGGTCCGCCCGCTGGCACCCGACCGGTATCAGCTCACGTTCACCACGAGCACCGAGACCCGCGAGATGCTCGAGTTCGCCCAGGACCTGCTCCGCCATGCGATCCCGAGTGGAGACCCCGCCCAGATCTTCGCGCGCGCCCTCGAGGTGCTGGTCGAGGAGCTCCTGAAGCGGAGGTTCGCGGTGACTCGCAATCCGCGTGCGGGCGGAGCGGCAGTGACGGACTCCCGATACATTCCCGCCCACGTGAAGCGGGCGGTGTATATCCGGGACCGCGGCCGCTGCGTGTTCGTCGGCGCGAATGGCCGGCTCTGTGGAGAGCGGGCGTTCGTGGAATGCGATCATCATCCGATACCTTTCGCGGCGGGAGGCCGGGCGACCGTGGATAACCTGCAGCTGCGCTGCCGGGCCCACAACAGCTACCTTGCCGAGCAGTTCTTCGGGCGGAGTGCCCGCGATGCGATGTCGCGTGTCAGGGATGACGCGTCTCGTTCCAGAACGACCGGGCCGTCATTGCCAACACGCCCACGGACGACGCCGCCCTGACTCGGTGCCGCTCAACGGCCGCTCCGTGCGGCGACACCGGACTGAAGCGGACGGCCGCAGAGCAGCAGCGGCGCGTCTTTATCGCGACGATGTTCGTTCGGAGCGGCTGGCTCGACGCCTCCACCCGCCCCTAACGGGCGGCCAGTACCGCGGCGCCGCGAGCCTGGAGCGACACGCGGACCCGCTCCGCCTCGACGCGAGTCCTCGCTCCACCCAACCGATCCGTCACCTCGACCCCTTCCCGCCACCCGGTCGCGGCCGCCGGCACGTCGAGCGTGACGGGCGCCGTGCCGTTGTTGAGGACCACCACCACCGCCTGATCGCCGAGCACCCTCGCGTACGCCCACGTCTGCTCGCCCACCGCGAGCGAGACCATCCGGCCCCGGCGAAGTGGAGGGAGCTCCGAGCGCAGCCAGGCCAGCCGGCGCAGGTTGTCGAACACGGCCGCCTCTTCCGCCGTCCGTCCGCCGGTCGTGAACGCGTCCCGCGAATCCCCCGGGAACCCGCCCGGGAAGTCGCGCCGATTGTCGGGGTCTCCCCCGCCGCGCATCCCGATCTCGTCGCCGTAGTAGACGAGAGGCGTGCCGCGCGCGGTCATGAGGAACGCGTCCGCCAGCTTGCGGCCCTCGACCGTCGCCCCCGGCTCGCTCATGAAGCGCGAGGTGTCGTGGAGGCCGGCCAGGGTGACGAGGACGGACGCGTCGGGATAGAGCCGGTCGTGCGCGAGCATCACCGCCAGCTCGCGCAGCGGCTTGCCCTCCGCGAAGGCGCGGCGGACGGGGTAATACAGGGGGAAGTCGAACAGGGTGTCGATCCCGGTGTCGATACCGTCCCGCGTCGCGCCGCCCTGGAAGTACGACACGAGGGCGGGATCGCCGTCGAACATCTCGCCCAGGAGAGTGAGCTTGGGGTACTCGCGGTGGAGGGCGGCGCTCCACTCCGACCAGAACCGGCGCGGCACGTAGGGCAGGGTGTCCTGCCGGATCGCGTCGAGGCCGGTCATGCCGACCCACCACAGCGCGTTCTGGACGAGGTAGCGCGAGACGTCCGGGTCGTCCTGGTTCAGGTCGGGCAGGATGTCGATGAACCAGCCGTCCAGCGTCTCCCGCTGCGTGTCGGGTGTCGCGTGTGGGTCCGTGAGCGTCCACGTCTGCCAGACGTTGGCGGAGTGGCTCGCCTCCGACCCGTGGAGCCAGGTGGGCGTCGGCGGATCGCCGACCCACGAATGATATGGGCCGGTGTGGTTCGCCACCTGGTCCTGGATGACCTTGAGGCCGAGCGCGTGCGCGGCCTCAACCAGCTCGCGGTACTTCGCGAGAGAGCCGAGGTGCTCGTCCACCGCGTAGAAGTCCACCGCCCCGTAACCGTGGTAGTCGGTGATGGCCTGGCCGTCGTACCGCTCGCGCTCGTTGAGGTGGTCCACGTTGTCGTAGACGGGCGTGGTCCAGATGGCGGTGACGCCGAGGTCCTTCAGGTAGGGCAGGCGGTCGATGATCCCCTGCAGGTCCCCGCCGTGATAGTAGCGCGTCCTCGCGCGGTCGTAGAGGCCGCGCGAGCGTACGGGGTCGTCGTTCGTGCGGTCGCCGTCCGCGAACCGGTCCGGCATGATCAGGTACACGACGTCGTCGGTCGAGAACCCCTGGAAGCGGCCTTCGCGCGCGAGCGGCGCGACGAGCTCGAACGGGACGTCGAGGGTGCCGCCACCGGTCGTGAGGCGGAAACGGCGAGGTCCCGGTACCGCCGCGGGGTCGACGGCCACGTCCACGAGCAGCGACGTGCCCGAGGCGCTGACACGCGGCTCCCCCACGACCGTCAGGCCCGCCGCGGAGGCGAGGCGTGCTCCCGTCAGCTCGCGGCCACGCATCAGCAGGCGCACCGTCGAGAGCGAGTGACCCGCCCACCAGCTCGGCGGATCGACCTTCGTGACCTGCGGCGCCGCGAGGAGGGCGACCAGCGCCGCCGCCAGCATGCTCAGGCCACCGCCGCCACGTCCGGGCCCGCCGCCTGCGCGGCCGGGCTGTCCTCGACGCGCTGCATCAGCGCCGCCGCCAGCGCGAGGAGGAGGCCGCCCGCGATCACGGCCAGCAGGCGGTTGTTGCCGAGCAGGTGGGCCATCACCCATCCGAACCCGAGGGAGGCCACGATCTCGGGGATCACGATGAAGAAGTTGAAGATTCCCATGTAGACGCCGGTGCGCCCCGGAGGCAGGGACCCGGCCAGGATGGCGTAGGGGACGGAGAGGATGCTCGCCCAGGCCACCCCCACCCCCGCCATCGACCCGAGCAGTCCCCACGGGCTGTGGATCACGGCCACGGAGAGCAGGCCGGCCGCTCCCGCGAGCAGGCACAGCGAGTGCGCGTTCTTGCGGCCGACGGCGCGGGCGAGGCGCGGGAGCAGCGGCGCGAACGCGAAGCACACGGCCGAGTACATCGCGAAGCAGATCCCGCCCCACTCGACGCCGGCGCGATAGAGAGGCGAGCTCTCGTCGGGGGCCCCGAAGACGTTGTGGGCCACCGCCACCGGGAAGTAGAGCCACATGCAGAACAGGCCCGCCCACGTGCATATCTGGACCCAGGCCAGGCGTTTCATCGTGGCCGGCATGTGCGCGATCGCGTCCTTGATCTCGGCCGCGCCGCTGAAGAGCCCGGCCGCCTCCCGCTGCCGGCGGCGGAAGGCCTCGAGGTCGTCGGGCGGGTACTCGCGCGTGGTGGCGATCGTCCACGTCACCGCCCCGAGGAACGCGGCGGCGCCGATGTAGAACGAGAGCTTGACGTTGAGGGGGATCGCGCCCGCGGCGGCGGTGCTGACGACGCCGAGCGCGTGGGTCATCAGCCAGGGCAGCGCGGACGCGATCACGGCGCCCAGCCCGATGAACAGGCTCTGCATCCCGAAGCCCTGCGTGCGCTGGTCCTCGGGCAGCAGGTCGGCCACGAACGCGCGGAACGGCTCCATGCTGACGTTGATCGAGGCGTCCAGGATCCAGAGCAGCCCCGCCGCCATCCAGAGGCCGGAAGCGTTCGGCATCAGGACCAGGGCGGCCGAGCTCAGCAGGGCGCCCACCAGGAAGTACGGGCGCCGGCGGCCCAGACGCCCCCACGTGCGGTCGCTCATGTGCCCGATGACGGGCTGGACGAGGAGGCCGGTGAGGGGAGCGGCCAGCCACAGGAGCGGGATCTGGTCGGGGCGCGCCCCGAGGTACTCGTAGATGGCGCTCATGTTCGCCATCTGCAGGCCCCAGCCGAACTGGATGCCCAGGAACCCGAAGCTCATGTTCCACACCTGCCAGAACCCGAGCCGCGGCTTGTCCATGGGAGCCTCCGAGCGAGCGCGGCGAGGATACGCGTGCCGTCCTTGGCCGGTCAAACCCCCGGCGCGCCGAGATCGCGTACGTCGCCGGCGTCTCGATGGGCGAAGCCGAGCGCGCGGGCGAAGGCGCGGTCGCTCCCATCGCGCCCGACGTAGAGGCAGCGCGCGGGGTCGAGCCGATGCCGCTCGACGAGGGCGAGGCCGAGCCCCGGCATGGGCTTGCGGCACCAGCAGACGGGCGGCCCTTCGGGATGCGGGCACCACGCGTGATCGAGGTCCGCGCCCAGCAGGTCGTGCGCCCGCGCGAACACCGCCTCCACGCCTTCCGGTGTCCGCTCGCCGCTGGCCACCTCGGGCTGCCAGGAGAGGCCGAGCACCGTCCAACCCTGGTCGCGGTGGCGGCGGACGAGATCGCCCCAGCCGGGGGCGACGACGACGTCCTCGGGCGAGCGGGGCGTGCGGGCGCCGCTGGCGCTGGCCCACACGGTCCCGTCGTACCAGAGGAGGAGCGCGCGGCGATCGAAGCCGGGTCGGGGAGCCCGCCGGAACGGGACGAGTTCCACGCGCGAGAAGCCCTCGGCCTCGTCCGGCGGCTCCAGCTCGCGGCGATGACGGAAGAGCACGCCGGGCGCGATCACCCCCGGATCGTCGCGCGCCGCGCGGCGCAGCTCCTCCGGCCCCAGCAGGCGGCCGTAGCGGCCCAGCATCCGCTGGACGACGTTGACCTGCGCGTCCTCGAGGCTCGTCTGCAGCCAGAGGCAACGCACGGGGACGCGGTGGCGCCAGGCCGTCTCGACCACGCCGTTGCGGCTCGCGCGCGTGAGGTAGGTGTTGTCGAGCACGACCCTCGTGCGGCCGGCGCCCAGGTGGGCGTCCAGGGCGGGCAGAAGCGCGGCCACGCGGCCCCCCCTCTCGTCGCGATTGAGCCGCTCGTAGCCGCCGCCGACGAGACCGGCCGCGATCGTGCTCTTGCCCGCCCCCGCCAGGCCCATCACGAGCACGACGTCGCCGCGCGTGGGGTCGGGAGGACGGCGCCCGGACCGGGGGCGGCGGACGACCTCGGCGGCGGGAAAGCGCGCATCGAGGGCCGCCACGTCGTCCGGCCCGAGGGACACGCGGCGTCCGATCGCGCGCGCGGTCTCCGGCCGGGTGGCGCCGGGAAGCGGGACCACGACGCGGGCGAGGCCGCGTAGCCACTCGAGGACCACCTCCGCCGGCGAGACCCCGTGCCTCCGGGCGATCGCCTGCAGGACGGGATCGCGCGCCAGCCGTCCCTGGTTCTCCGCGCCGCCCAGGGGCCGGTGAGCCAGGAAGAGGATCCCGCGCTCGGCGCAGAACTCGACCAGCCCGCCGCGCAGGCTCGCGTCGTGCCAGGGGCTCAGCTCGACCTGGACGGCGGCGATCGGCGCGAGGTCGAGCGCCTCCCGCAACTGGCCGAGCGTGACGTTGCCGAGGCCGATCTGCTCGATCCGCCCGTCGTCCTGCAGGGCGGCCAGCGCCCGCACGCTGGTCGCC
The DNA here is from genome assembly GCA_041481445.1 of Vicinamibacteria bacterium. Lineage (GTDB taxonomy): Bacteria > Acidobacteriota > Vicinamibacteria > Fen-336 > Fen-336 > AA29. The sequence continues at coordinate 7,638 of JBGPBV010000018.1, read as the reverse complement.
AGCGGCGTGCGCGGATCGGGAGCGTGGAGCTGATAGAGCGCGATGCGGTCCACGCCCAGCGCGCGCAGGCTGGCCTCGCAGGCCGCGGCCAGGTGGCGCGCCCGCCCGTCGGCGATCCATTGCCCGTCCGGCCGCGTGAGCCCGCCCTTCGTGGCCACGCGGACGCGCGCGCGGTCGCCGGCCCCGGAGGCCAGGGCCCGCGCGATCAGCCGCTCGTTGTGGCCGGCCTCGCCCTGGTGGAGGCAGTAGGCGTCGGCAGTGTCGAGGAGGGTGACGCCGGCGTCGAGGGCGGCGTGCAGGGTGTCGAGGGCGCGCGGCTCGTCGCGGTCGCGCTCGGTCGACAGGCGCATGCACCCCATGGCGAGGGGCGGCGGCGAGGCCGGCGCGCGGGTCGAGCTCAGGACCGCGCGGGCTTCGCGGCTGCGGGTGCCGTCGCCGTCTCCGCCGCCCCCGTCGCCTTGGGGGCGCGGCGCCCGTAGGTCTCGGTGTACAGCCGCAGCCTCCGCTCGGCGGGCTCGGCGAGCTCACCCGCGGCGAAGCGCCAGCGCCAGTTGCCGCTGGCGCGCGCGGGCACGTTCATGCGCGCCTCGCTGCCCTTGCCGAGCACGTCCGGCAAGGGCACGATCGCCACGTCCGCCACCGAGGCGAGCAGGGTGCGGATGAAGTCCCAGTGGATCTCGCGGGCGTCCGTGTTCAGGTAGCGGCGCACGAAGTCGTGCTCGCGCTCCACGTCCTCCGCCGTGCGGGTGGAGTCGCCGACCCCCGAAGTCCACCAGCCGACGGTGGTGTCGTTGTCGTGCGTCCCCGTGTAGACCACGAGCCGCCGCTGGTAGTTGTGGGGCAGGAAGGTCGAGCCCTGCGGGTCGGCGCCCCAGGCGAACTGGAGGATGGCCATGCCCGGGAAGCCGCACCGCTCGCGCAGCGCCTCCACCGCCGGCGTGATGACCCCGAGGTTCTCGGCCACGATGGGCAGCGGGCCCAGCGCCTTGCGCACGGCCTCGAACAGGGCGGCTCCCGGGCCCTTCACCCACTTCCCCTTGACCGCGGTCTCCTCGCCCGCCGGCACCTCCCAGTAGGCCTCGAACCCGCGGAAGTGGTCCAGGCGCACGCGGTCCACCGTCGCGAAGGTGGCGCGGAAGCGGTCCAGCCACCAGGAGTATCCGCGCCTGGCCATCTCGTCCCAGCGGTAGATGGGATTGCCCCAGAGCTGGCCGGTGGCGCTGAAGTAGTCCGGAGGCACGCCCGCCACGACCTCGGGCGTGCCCTCCTTCGTGAGCCGGAACAGCTCGGGATGCGCCCAGACGTCCGCGCTGTCGTGGGCCACGAAGATCGGGATGTCGCCCATGATCTCGATGCCGCGGTCGTGGGCGGCCTGCTTCACGGCGCGCCACTGCGTGAAGAACAGGTACTGCGCGAACTCCCGCGACCGGATCGCGTCGGCCCTCTCCCGGCGCCAGCGCCGGAGCGCCCGCGGCCGGCGCGAGCGGATGTCGGGCTCCCACTCCGTCCAGGAGCGGTTCCCGTGCGCCTCCTTGATCGCGATGAAGGTCGCGTAGTCCTCGAGCCAGCCCGCCTCCTCGGAGCGGAACTCCTCGAACTCGGCCATCACCTGCGGACGATCACGCGCCCGCTGCCAGGCCTTCTCGAGCCGCGGCTGCTTGAACGCGATGACCGCGCCGTAGTCCACCTGCTTGTCCGGGAAGGAGGCCCCGGCCACGTCCTCGGCGTGGAGCAGGCCCTGCGCGACGAGCCGGTCGAGGCTGACGAGGAGCGGGTTGCCGGCGAAGGCGGAGAAGCACTGGTAGGGCGAGTCCCCGTAGCCCGTGGGCCCGAGGGGCAGCACCTGCCAGAGGCGCTGCTCGGCGCGGGCGAGGAAATCGAGGAAGCGCATGGCCTCGTCGCCGAGCTCGCCGATGCCGTAGCGTCCGGGCAGCGACGTCGGATGGAGCAGGATGCCGGCCAGCCGCGGGGAGGCGGCGGGGGGGGCCGGAGCGGCGCCGGCCGCGGCCTTCTTCGTCAAGTCGTCTTCGGGGGCGCCGGCGGCGGCATCTCCAGGGCGTGGCATTCGGAGGCGAAGCCGACGCGGTTGTGCGACCCGTCGCAGAAGGGCTTGTTGGCCGAATGGCCGCAGCGGCAGAGGGAGACCACGACGCGGCCGGCCAGGCCGTAGGTCTTGCCGTCCTGGTCGGTGAGGACGATGTTGTCGCCCTCGAGCCGGATGGGACCGTTGTTGCGGACGATGATCCGGGTGTCGGTCACGCGACCTCCTTGAGTCCTTCCGTCCACTATAAGAGGAAGCGGACCTCCGCGTCCCGCGGGACGGCCCTCGGTACGCCTGGCCCCCGCGCCCGCCGGAGGCCACCGAGCAGGCGGGGGCCCCTCGCGAGTCAGATCGACTTGAGGTACTCGATCAGGTCGCTCTTCTGCCCGGGCGTGAGGCTGAGCTTCAACGCGCGGCCGTAGTGCTCCACCACCGCGCCCAGGTCGGCGGCCCCGCCGTCGTGGAAGTAGGGCGGATGCTGCCAGAGGGCGCGCAGGGGCGTGGTGCGGTAGCGCTTGGTGGCGCTGCGCGCCGCGTAGGTGGCTTCCATCGCCGTCTCCTCGGGCGCGTGCGTCTTGTCGTCGGTGAAGGCGGCGCCGGAATGGCACGTCGCGCAGCGGCCCGCGCCCGTGAAGACGTCGCGCCCGCGCTGGGCGGCCGCGGCGTCGAAGGAGCCGGGGTGAGGGGCGGGCTTGGCCAGGCTGTGCTGGTAGGCCTTGAGCGCGGGCAGCTTCGCCTTCACCAGGTCGGGCCCCTGCGGCTTGACGTCGATCCCGAGCCTGGGCTCGGAGAACGCGCCTTGCCCGCCCATCTGGGTGACCGCGACGTAGTTGTTCCAGTACGAGATGTCACCGTCCGCGGTATAGGTGTCATGGGCCACCGCGCCCAGGCCGTAGGCGGGCGGGATCAGCACCGGGAAGCTCTTGCCGTCCTGGTTGAACCGCGGATCGTACTTGCCCGCGCCCCACGACTGGTAGACCTTCTTCTTGTCCGCGTCGAGGGCGGGCGAGAGGGCGATGATGGCGCCGGGGTTCAGGCTCCGGTTGGGCCAACCGTCGAGCCGCTTGCCGATGCCGGGGGCCACCGAGTCGTCGACCGTGGAGTGACAGAGCGCGCAGGTGATCCCCACGCGGGTGAGGGTGTCCTTGCCCCCCTCCGACGTCACCGTCCCCTTGACCCCCACCACCGCGCCCAGCTTGAGCAGGGCGACCGTCGTGGCCGGGCTCTTCAGGTCGGCCGACTTCAACAGGCCGGGAGGCAGAGCCTCGGAATCCACCTTGAGGCCGACGGACAGCGCGGTGGTGGGATCCACGGCCTTGGCGATGACCTCGTGCATTCGGAGGGTGTCGGTCCAGAAGCGCTCGTCTCCGAACGTGTCGAAGCGGAAGACCTGCTGGCCGTCGGGAGGCTTGGCCGCGGTCTCCGCGGTACCCATCCAGAGAGCAGCCCCCAGGGCGCTGGCCGCGGCCAGGACAAGGGTCCCCCGCGCGCGACCCCATGCCTGCGGCCGCGAGACTTTCAAAGGCATCGTGCCCTCCTTTACAAAGGCGTCCATTCGCCGGGTGGTCGTTTCTGGATAGAGTCGCGACGCCCCCAATGAGTGACAGGCGCTGCCATAGAATCCGACCGACCCGAGGAGGACCCGTGCACCACATCCGCCGCCCGCTCGCTCTCGCTTGCGCTGTCTTCGCCGTCCTGCCCGCCGCCCGTGCCGCCGCCGGCTGGACGTCGGTCGACGCGATGTCCGCGCCGCGTCGCGAGCGGTCGACCCTGGTCTTCCAGAACGCCCAGGCCACCGTCGCCGTCTCCGCCCTCGGTCCGTCCGTCGTGCGCGTCCGCTTCGCGCCGCAAGCCTCGCTTGGCCGCGACCACTCGTACGCGATCTCGAGCCCGCCCGCCGGCGACCCCGCCGCCCAGGTCGAGACGGGCGCATCCTCGTCCGTCCTCCGGACCGCCGCCCTGACGGTGACCCTCACCCACGCGCCGTTCCGGATCGCGTTCGCCACCGCCTCCGGCGAGTCCCTGGACGAGGACGATTCCGGCCGCGGCATGGCCTCCGCGGGGCGGGCCACGCGCGTCTGGAAGCGGCTGCGCGCCGACGAGCACGTCTACGGCCTGGGCGAGAAGACGGGGGAGCTGGACAAGCGCGGGCGATATCGCGGGGGCTACCACTACGCGATGTGGAACTCGGACACCTACGCCTACACGGACGACACCGATCCCCTCTACGTGTCCGTGCCCTTCTTCATCGTGCTCCGCCACGGGCGGGCGCACGGGATCTTCCTCGACAACACGTTCCGGACCAGCTTCGACATCGGGAAGGAGGACCCCGGGCTGCTCTCGTTCGGGGCGGTGGACGGCACCCTCGACTACTACTTCATCGACGGCCCCACGCCCCGGGACGTCGTGCAGCGCTACACGGAGCTGACGGGCCGCACGCCCCTGCCGCCGCTCTGGGCGCTCGGCTACAACCAGTGCCGCTACAGCTACTATCCGGAGGCGAAGGTCCGCAACCTCGCCGAGACCTTCCGCCTCAAGCGCATCCCCGCCGACGTGCTCTGGCTCGACATCCACTACGAGGACGGCTACAACCCGTTCACGTGGGACCGCCAGCGGTTCCCCGATCCCGCGCGCCTGGTCCGCGATCTCCGCGCCCAGGGGTTCCGCCTGGTCACCATCGTCGATCCCCATCCCAAGGCGCAGCCGGGCTGGCCCGTCTACGAGAGCGGCCTGGCCGCGGACGCGTTCGTGAAGAACCCGGACGGCAGCGTCTACAAGGCGCCGGTGTGGCCCTCGAACGCGGAGAGGAGCCCGGGGCCGAGCGTCTTCCCCGATTTCACCAAGCCCTCCGCGCGGGCCTGGTGGGGGGACCAGCTCAAGGGGCCGTACGTGGACGTGGGCGTGGCCGGGATCTGGAACGACATGAACGAGCCGGCGGTGTTCGTGGACCCGTGGCACACCATGGACCTCGACGTGCGCCACGACGGCGAGGGCCAGCCCACCGACGAGCGCGAGATCCACAACGTCTACGGCATGCTCAACTCGCGCGCGACCTTCGAGGGCCTCCTGCGCCTGCGGCCGGACGAGCGGCCGTTCGTGCTCACGCGCGCCAGCTACGCCGGCGGGCAGCGCTGGTCCGCGGTCTGGCCCGGCGACAACGTCTCCGACTGGTTCGCCCTGCGGGCCACCATCCCCATGTTCGCGAACCTGGGCCTGTCCGGGTTCTCGTTCATCGGGGCCGACATCGGCGGCTTCGCGGAGTTCCCCTCCGCCGAGCTGTTCACGCGCTGGCTGCAGACGGGCGTGTTCTATCCGTTCATGCGGACGCACACGACCCTCGGCACCCCCGACCAGGAGCCCTGGTCCTACGGCACCCGGCACGAGGCGATCAACCGCCGCGCGATCGAGATGCGCTACGAGCTCCTGCCCGAGATCTACACCGTGATGGAGGAGGCGAGCCGGACCGGCCTCCCCGCCCTGCGTCCGCTCCTGCTCGAGTATCCGGAGGACGAGACCACCTACCAGCGGCAGGACGAGTTCCTGTTCGGGCGTGACCTGCTCGTGGCGCCCGTGCTGCGCGAGGGCCTGGCCGAGCGCGAGGTCTACCTCCCGCGGGGGACGTGGTACGAGTACGCCGGGGGCCGGCGGTTCGAAGGCGGGCGATCGATCGTGGTGCCGGTGACGATGGACGCCATCCCCGTCTTCGTGCGCGGCGGGTCCATCGTCTTCCGCCAGCCCGTCGTCCAGAACACGGAAGAGATGGCGGGCCGGGCCCGGCGCCTCCTCGTCACCGCCGACGGCGCCGCCGAGGGCTCGGAGTACGAGGACGACGGCCACACGCTCGCGCACCAGCGGGGCGCGTCGCTGCGCCGCAGGTTCACGGCCCGGATGGAGGGCGCGCGCTGGACCCTGCAGGCGGGCGCGCCGGAGGGGACCTATCGTCCGGCCGCGCGCGACCTCGAAGTCGAGCTGCGTGGCTTCGGCGCCGACCCCGCCTCGGTCACGATGGGCGCGGAGACGCTGCCCCGGCTCGACGCCTCCGGGTGGTCGGCCATGCGCCCGGGCTGGACACGCGGTGAGAGCGGCGAGGTCGTGGTCCGCACGCGCGACCGTTTCGAGCCTTTCACCCTCACGGTCTCACGCTAGGGCGAGTACACTCGGGAAGGAGGGACTTTTCATGGCCCAGGACTTCATCACCGACATCAAGACGCTCCGGGAGCGGGCCCGGAAGCACATCGAGAACGGCGCCGTGACCGAGGGGTACCAGGCGGACCGCGAGACGGTCATCCGGCTCCTCAACGAGGCGCTCGCCACCGAGCTCGTGTGCGTGCTCCGCTACAAGCTGCACCACTTCATGGCCCAGGGGATCCACTCCCAGGCGGTGGCCGCGGAGTTCCTGCAGCATGCGAACGAGGAGCAGGGGCACGCGGACCAGATCGCGACCCGCATCGTCCAGCTCGGGGGCAAGCCCAACATGAACCCCGAGGGCCTCACCAGCCGCAGCCATTCCGAGTACAAGGAGGCGGGGACCCTGGTCGACATGATCAAGGAGAACCTGGTCGCGGAGCGCATCGCGATCGACTCCTACGCGGAGATGGCGCGCTACTTCGGGGAGAAGGACCCGACGACCCGACGCATGGTCGAGAGCATCCTCGCCATGGAGGAAGAGCACGCGGACGACCTGGCCAACCTGCTGGTCACGCTCGATCCTTCCAAGGGGTGACGCCGGAGTACGCCGCCGCGCGTGAGGGGACGGCGCAGGCCGCCCTTCCGGACCGCGGCCTGCTCGCGGTCACGGGGCCCACGCGCGTCAAGTTCCTCCAGAGCCTCCTGAGCAACGACGTCGCCTCCCGCCGGCCCGGCCAAGGCGTGCCCGCCGCGCTCATGGACGTGAAGGGGCGCCTGCTGGCCCTCATGCGCGTGCTGGTGACGGAGGACGCCGTCCTGCTCGAGATGCCGCTGGACCGCCTCGACGTCGTGGAGCCGTTGCTCGTCCACTACCGGGTGGCGGCGCCGGTACGGTTCGCGCCGAAGCCGGTCGCGGTGACGGCCCTGCTCGGGCCGACCGTGCCGGAGACGCTGGCCCGGGCAGGCGCCCCCCTCCCCGGCGAATTCAAGCCCGAGGACCACGTGCTCGCGTCCTTGGGCGGGGTCCAGGTCCGCATCGTGCGCGCCGGCGACCTCCCCGCGCAGGGATGGGTCGTCCACGCCGCGGACGAGGAGTCGGCGGCGTCCGTGCGCGCGGCGCTGGCGGCGGCAGGCGCCCAGACGATCGGCATGCCCATGCTCGACACCCTGCGTATCGAGGACGGCCGTCCGTGGTACGGCCCCGACGTCGGCGAGGAGAACCTCCTCCACGAGACCGGCCTCGTCGCCGAGTACCACTCGCCGGCCAAGGGGTGCTACGTCGGACAGGAGGTCGTGGCGCGCCTGGAAGCCCGGGGAGGGAACGTCAACAAGATCCTTCGCGGCCTGCGGCTGGAGTCGGCCGCGACCGCGGGCGCGACGGTTATGGTCGAGGGTCGCAACGTTGGGCGGATCACCACGGCCGGAGTGTCTCCTCGCCTGGGCCCCATCGCGATGGCCTACCTGCATCG